>NZ_BAAAUV010000020.1:0-153106 GCF_039534125.1 Actinocorallia longicatena
CGATGGTACTGCACGGGAGACTGTGTGGGAGAGTAGGACACCGCCGCAATCAACATGCTGAAAGGCCCCGGACAAATGTCCGGGGCCTTTCGCATTTTCCGGGGCTGTTGCGATTCATTCGGTGAGCATGGCGTCGACGGTTTCGAGCTGGTTCTCGTTGAAGACGCGGATTCCGTGGGAGCGCAGGAGTTCGGTCGTCACTCCGACATCGGGGATTTTCGTTCCGGTGAAGGTTCCGTCGGCGATGGTGTTGCTGCCGCAGGAGGGGCTGTTCTCCTTGAGGACGGCGAATCTGATCTCCTCCTTCTGGGCTGCGGCGAGTGCGAGGGAGGCGCCGAGGCGGAAGGCGGGCGTCACGTCCTGCCCGTCGATGGTGATCACCTGGAGGCCGCGGCGTTCGGCGGCGGGCCGGGGAACGGCGAGACCTCCGGCGAGTTCGGGGCAGAAGGAGAGGACGCGTCCTTCCCTGCGCCAGCGCGCGAGGATCGCCGATCCACTGGTCTTGGCCCGGCCGTCGTAGCGGACCGGCGCGCCGAGCAGGCAGCTGCTCACCAGAATGCGTTCCACTCTTCCACGGTAATGGGGCCTTGCACCGCCCAGAACCCGGGCGAATAGTGAGGGTCACCCTGTATCGACGAGGGAGCGCTCATGGTTCTGCTGGGACGTCGTCCGCCGGAAGCACCGTCGCCGGACAGGCAGCGGGGGATGATCGTCTCCTGGCTGACGACGACGGACCACAAGGTCATCGGCTACCTCTACCTCATCACGAGCTTCGTGTTCTTCCTGCTGGCCGGCCTCATGGCGATGGTCATCAGGGCAGAGCTCGCGGAGACGGGCCTCCAGCTGGTCAGCCGTGAGCAGTACAACCAGCTGTTCACGATGCACGGCACGGTGATGCTGCTGTTGTTCGCCACCCCGCTTTTCGTCGGCTTCGCCAATGTGATCATGCCGCTGCAGATCGGTTCTCCCGACGTCGCCTTCCCCCGGCTCAACGCGTTCAGCTACTGGCTGTTCCTGTTCGGCGGGACGATGGTCGTCATCGGGTTCTTCCTGCCCGGGGGCGCGGCGAGCTTCGGCTGGACGGGGTACGCGCCGCTCAGCGGGGGCGCCCACTCGCCGAACATGGGCGCCGATCTGTGGATCATGGGTCTGGCGCTGTCGGGCCTCGGGACGATCCTCGGCGGCGTCAACTTCGTGACGACGATCATCTGCATGAGAGCGCCCGGCATGACCATGTTCCGGCTGCCGATCTTCGTCTGGAACATCCTGCTGACGAGCCTGCTGGTGCTGATGGCGTTCCCGATCCTCGCGGCCGCGCTGCTCGTGCTGGAGTCGGACCGCAAGTTGGGCTCGCACGTCTTCGACGCCGAGAACGGCGGTGCGCTGCTGTGGCAGCACCTGTTCTGGTTCTTCGGCCATCCCGAGGTCTACATCATCGCCCTGCCGTTCTTCGGGATCATCACCGAGGTCATCCCGGTCTTCAGCCGCAAGCCGCTGTTCGGGTACGTCGGGATGGTCGGGGCGACGATCTCGATCGCGGGCCTTTCGATGGCGGTGTGGGCGCACCACATGTTCACGACCGGCCAGGTCCTGCTGCCGTTCTTCTCGTTCATGACCTATCTGATCGCGGTGCCGACCGGGGTGAAGTTCTTCAACTGGGTCGGGACGATGTGGCGCGGGCACCTCTCGTTCGAGTCGCCGATGCTCTTCGCCGTCGGCTTCCTGGTGACGTTCCTGTTCGGCGGCCTGACCGGCATCATCCTGGCCTCCCCGCCGCTGGACTTCCAGCTCCAGGACAGTTACTTCGTCGTCGCGCACTTCCACTACGTCGTGTTCGGGACGGTCGTTTTCGCCATGTTCTCCGGCTTCTACTTCTGGTGGCCGAAGATGACCGGCAAGCTCCTGGACGACCGGCTCGGCAAGGTGCACTTCTGGCTGCTGTTCATCGGCTTCCACACCACGTTCCTGGTCCAGCACCTGCTGGGGGCGGAGGGGATGCCGCGCCGGTACGCCGACTACGCCAAGGAGTACGAGGGCATGAATCTGCTCTCCAGCGTCGGCGCGTTCGTGCTCGGCGGATCGACCCTGGTCTTCCTCTGGAACGTCTTCATCACCGCGAGGAACGGCAGGCGGGTGGCCGCCGACGACCCCTGGGGGTACGGCGGATCGCTGGAGTGGGCGACGTCCTGCCCGCCGCCGCGCCACAACTTCGTCCGGATCCCGCGGATCCGCAGCGTCCGCCCGGCCTTCGACCTGCACCACCCACGGCGGGAGCCGGAGACGGTCAAGGAGATCACCGACGCTGACGGGTGAGCGGTCGGCACACGGTAGGGGAGCGGGTGGAGTTGGAGGAAGTTCGCCGAGGCCTGTCAGCAGGTCGCGGGCGGGGGAGTCTTCGCCCCGAAGACCACCGGAGAGGTCAGGCGGCGCACCGTGGTGGACACGGTGCCGACCGGAGGCCGTTCCTCAAGGTGCTCGACAGGCTGACCACCAGGGCGGCCACCGCGATCACGATGCGGGACCGCCCGGGGCCTGACCCCGCGGGCGGGCCCGGGCAGCGCCCTGGCCCGGGCCTCTCCTGTCGGTGACGGGTGAAGCCGGGCCGAAGGGCCGGTCTACTTGGCGCTCTGCTTGCGGAACTGGTCGACGGCGATCTTGGCGATGCGGACGGCCCCGGCCGGGTTGATCCGCATTCCGCGCCAGGCCGCGCGGCCGGAGGCGGGGGCGACGATCAGGGCGTCGTTGCGCTTGACACCCTTCATGATGTCGCGGGCCAGCTTCTCGGCCGTGTAGAGGCGGCCGGGGACGGTGTCCTTGACGTCGGTGCCGGGCTTGCTCGACAGGGCGGTGTCGGGGAGCCCGTCGTTGACCGTCGCGAGCAGGGGGGTGTCGACGAAGCCGGGGCAGACCACGCTGACCTTGACGCCGTTGCCGGCGGCCTCGGCGCGCAGGCCGAGGGACAGGCCGACGACGGCGTGCTTGGTCGCGGTGTAGGGGATGCCCATCGGCATCGGGACCAGGCCCGCGAGCGAGGCCGTGTTGACGATGTGGCCGGATCCCTGCTTGATCATGATCCGGTAGGCGGCGTCGACGCCGTGGATGACGCCCTTGAGGTTGATGTCGATGGCCCGGTTCCAGTGGTCCATCGTGAGCTCTTCGGCGAGGCCGCCGATGGCGATGCCCGCGTTGTTGAAGACCAGGTCGAGCGAGCCGTGGTCGGTGGCGACCTGGTTGTAGAAGGCGGCGACGGCCTCGTTGTCGGTGACGTCGAGGGCCGCGGCGAACGCCTTGCCGGGGAGCTTGGCGTTCAGGGTGTCGGCGACCTCGGCGGCGCCCTCGGCGTTCCGGTCGGTCACGTAGACGGTGTCGCCGCGGCTGCTGAGCTCGGCGGCGATGGCACGTCCGATGCCGGAGGCTCCACCGGTGACGATCGCAATGCTCATGTGAGGGCTCCGGATCTCGGGAGGAAGTCTTAGACGAAATGTATAATAGTGGAGTGTAGTAGACGCATTATCGCGAGATCTACTCAGGTGAGCTCGAAGTCTGCCTTGCGAATTCTGCGGGTTCTGATCCAGTAATTCAGGGTCGAGGCCGGCCAGGCGGCGCGGTTCGTCCCGGAGGCGTCGAGGTACCAGCTCGTGCAGCCGCCCGAGACCCACACCGCGCCCGCGGACCTGCGCTGGACCCAGGCGTTGAAGCGGTCCTGCGCGCCCGGCCTGACCGCCACCCTGGTGCGGCCGTCGAGGAGCTTCAGCGCCTGGAGCACGTAGCGGACCTGCGCCTCGATCATGAAGATCATTGAATTGTGGCCGAGCCCGGAGTTCGGGCCCAGGATCAGGAACAGGTTCGGGAATCCCTTCACCGCGACGCCCATGTGGGCCTCGACGCCGTCGCGCCAGGCGTCCTGGATCTTGACGCCGTCCGCGCCGGTGAGGCGGGCGTTCTCCATCGCGTCGACCACGTGGAAGCCGGTGCCGAAGATGATCGTGTCCACCTCGTGGACGGTGCCGTCGTGCGAGACCACGGCGTTCTCGCGGATCTCCTTGATGCCGGAGAAGTCGACCGTGACGTTCGGGCGGACGAGGGCCGGATAGTAGTCGCTGGAGACCAGGGTGCGCTTGCAGCCCATCGTGTACTTCGGCGTCAGCCGGGCCCGCATCGCCGGGTCGGGGATCTGCCTGCGCAGGTGGCGGCGGGCGAGCGCCTCGCCGGCCCGCATCACGCGAGGGTTCTTGAAGCCGAGCACGGCCGACTCCTGGGCCAGGTAGATGCCCGCGCGGTAGAGCTTCTGGGCGGCCGGGACGCGTTCCCACAGGCGCCGCTCGAACCCCGCCACCGGCCGGTCGGGCTTGGGCAGGATCCAGGCGGGCGTGCGCTGGAAGACCGTCAGGTGCCCGGCCTTCCCCGCGATCTGCGGGACGAACTGGATCGCGCTCGCGCCCGTCCCGATCACCGCGACGCGCTTCCCGCGCAGGTCGTGGTCGTGCCTCCACTGGGCGGAGTGGAAGGTCACGCCCTCGAAGGTCTCCAGGCCCGGCAGATCGGGGATGTTCGGCTGGTGGAGCGGTCCCATGCCCGTGACCAGGGCGCGGCCGGTGTAGGTGGGACCGTTGGTCGTGACGTGCCAGACCTGGCCGGCGTCGTCGTACTCCGCGCCGAGCACCTCGGTGTCGTAGCGGATGTGGTCGGCGATGCCGTACTTGGACACGCAGTGCCTGATGTAGTCGAGCAGTTCCTCCTGGCGCGGGTACATGCGCGACCAGGTGGTGCGGGGCTCGAAGCTGTAGGAGTAGAGCAGCGACATGATGTCGCAGGCGGCGCCGGGGTAGGTGTTCTCGCGCCAGGTGCCGCCCACCTCGCCGGCCTTCTCCAGGACGACGAAGTCGTGCTCCCCGGCCCGCTTCAGGGCGATGGCCATGCCGAGACCGGAGAAACCGGTCCCGACGATCACCACCTTGTGGCTCATGCCGCGGCCTTGCGAGCGGTGGGCTTGGCCGCCCTGGGGTCGTCCCAGATGCCGAACGCCGACCAGATGCGCTTGTTGGCGCTGGTGGTGACGTCCAGTTCGTTCATCAGTTCGCGGATCTTGCCGACGCAGTTGCGGATCTCCTCCTGCGCGGCTTCGTTCTTGTAGGCCTCGCGGACGACGTCCCTGGGGATGTTGAAGTGCCGGACCATCGACCCGGGCGGGGACAGCATGATCCGTGCCATCGCGCCGAGGATGATCGGGGTGAGCACGCCCAGGGCCCTCTTGCGGGGCCTGGTCATGCCGGGCACGCGGTGCTTGAGGTAGTGGCGCGCGAAGGAGATGTGACGCGCCTCCTCGGCGATGTGGATCTTCATGATCGTCTCTTCGAGGGGGTGCTTGATGTGGCCCTCTTTGAGCGACTTGCGCTGCACGTAGTCGATCGGGTCCTCGCCGCCGAGGACGAACACGAAGAACAGCTCGGTGGAGATCAGCGGGATCAGCGGGGCGAGCTGGGCGATCGCGCTGAGCGCCCGCGGCATCCCCTTGATCGGCATCCCGGTCCGGTTCACGAACTCCTGGAACATCATGCCGTGGTGACACTCCTCGGTCGTCTCGTGGTAGACGTACCGGAACTCGGGGCGGCCGTTCGGCAGGCGGTAGGCGTAGTTCAGCAGGCCGCGCTTGAGCAGGTTCTCGAACTGCAGGCCGATCTTCATGGCCGTCGCGACCCGCCACAGGCCGATCCGCGCCTGGATCTCGACGGGCTGTGCCTGGTACCAGGCGGTGGAGCCGAGCCGGTCGACGCTCGGCAGCACCCAGCGGGGGTCGTCGGGGTCCATGTGGAACTCGGGGTCGTCCCACGGGATGTCCGCGTAGGCCTCCCAGTGCTTGTCGACGCTGGCCTTGTTCAGGCGGTCGATGACGCCCAGGTAGGACTTGCGGTCGCGGACGGTCTCGCGGACCTCTTCGGCGAGCTCGGCGGGGGGCTTGGCCATGGTTCTTACCTTTCGGTCGCGGCAGGCGGGATCAGGTCCCGCGCGAAGGCCTTGATCATGGTGAGGACGGCTTCCTGGTGGCCGTGCTCGTCGTCGTCCAGGGAGTGCTGGAGGGAGAGGCCGACGAGCAGGGCGAACAGCCCCCTGATGAGGGTGTCGACGGACTCCTCCGGCAGGGACTCGGGGAAGAGCTCGTGGAAGACCTCCTTGACGATCTCCACGACGCGGTTGTTGAGCTGCTTGGAGAGATCGCGGAGGGAGTCGTCGGTGCGGCCGGCGAGGGCCAGTTCCAGCAGGGCCATCGCGGGCGGCTGCCGGATCGTCTCCCAGAACAGGTCGAGGGCTCCGGCGACGTCGCGCCGCTCGTCGGGGAGGTCGGCGTAGGCGTCCTGGTACTCGTCGCGGAGCCGGCCGAGCAGGTGCTCGAGGGCGGCCGCGACCAGTTCCATCTTGGTCGGGTAGTGGTGCTGCTGGGCCCCTCGGGAGACGCCCGCCCGGCGGGAGACCTCGGTCGTCGACAGACCGGCCCAGCCGAGGTCGGCGAGCGTCGCGGCGGTGGCGTCGAGGAGTCTCGTCTGGGTGGCGGATCGGCGCTCGGCCTGGGTGCGGCGGCTGTCGTGCCGCCGGTGTCGGCGCCTGCTGACTGACATAAGTGGACGATACGTCTCATACTTACAAGCAAGCAAGCCTGCTTGTATGTCGTCCGGGTCACAGCCTGGTCCGGCAGCCTGGACTGCGGCACCACTAGGCTTGTGACATGGCGGTCAAGCAGTCGGACAAACTGGCCAACGTCTGTTACGAGATCCGTGGGCCGGTGCTCAAGCGCGCGCAGCAGCTCGAGGACGCGGGGCACCGGGTGCTCAAGCTGAACATCGGGAACCCGGCTCCCTTCGGGTTCGAGGCTCCGCCGGAGATCCTTCAGGACGTCATCCGGAACCTGTCGCAGGCGCACGGGTACAGCGACTCCAAAGGGCTGCTGTCGGCGCGGCGCGCGGTCGTGCAGCACTACGAGTCGCAGGGGCTGACCGGGATCGACGTCGAGGACGTCTACCTCGGCAACGGCGTGTCCGAGCTGATCGTCATGACGCTGCAGGCGCTGCTCGACAACGGCGACGAGGTGCTGATCCCCGCCCCGGACTACCCGCTGTGGACCGCCTCGGTCGCGCTCGGCGGCGGCACCCCCGTCCACTACCTCTGCGACGAGGGGGCGGGCTGGCAGCCGTCGCTGGAGGACATCGAGGCGAAGATCACGCCCCGCACGCGGGCACTGGTGATCATCAACCCGAACAACCCGACCGGCGCGGTGTACTCGCAAGAGACCCTGCTGGAGATCGCGGCCGTCGCGCGGCGGCACAACCTGATCATCTTCTCGGACGAGATCTACGACCGGATCCTGTTCGACGACGCGGTCCACCACTCGATCGCCGCCCTCGCGCCCGACCTGCTCTGCCTCACCTTCAGCGGGCTGTCGAAGGCCTACCGGGTGGCGGGGTTCCGGTCCGGCTGGGTCCTCGTCTCGGGGCCGAAGTCCGAGGCGGCGGACTACCTCGAGGGCCTGGACGTCATGGCCAACATGCGGTTGTGCCCGAACGCGCCGGCGCAGCACGCCATCCAGGCCGCGCTCGGCGGCAGGCAGAGCATCCGCGACCTGATCCTGCCCGGCGGACGCCTGCTGGAGCAGCGCGACCGGGCGGTCAAGCTGCTCAACGAGATCCCCGGGGTGAGCTGCGTCGAGCCCAAGGGAGCCCTGTACGTGTTCCCGAGGCTGGACCCGGCGGCCTACCCGGTCGAGGACGACATGCGCTTCTGCCTCGACCTGCTCGAGGAACAGAAGATCCTGATCGTGCACGGGACGGGCTTCAACTGGCCCGCCCCCGACCACTTCAGGATCGTCACGCTGCCGCAGGCGGACGTGCTCGAAGAGGCCATCGGGCGGATCGCCGCCTTCCTGGAGCCGCGCCGCCGCGGATGACCGTGGGGCTGTGGATAACGGCCGGGAAGGTCGGTGGCGGCCGGTACGGTTGCGGGGTGTCTGCGCCTGCTCCTCAGCCTCGTATCGCCGTCAGGGATCTTCCGCCGCTCGGCGATCTGCTCGCCGCCGGTGTGGGAGCGGTGGGCGGATCGGAGAGACCAGGGCAGAAGAAGATGGCCGAGGCCGTCGACATCGCCCTGCGGCGCAGGGAACACCTGGCCGTCCAGGCGGGGACGGGTACGGGGAAGTCGCTGGCCTACCTGATCCCGTCGGTGCGGTACGCGGTGTCGAAGGGGTCCACGGTCGTGATCTCGACGGCGACCATCGCGTTGCAGCAGCAGCTCGTCGACCGGGACCTGCCCCGGGTCGCGGCCGCGCTGGAGCCGCTGCTGGGACGGGATCTGCACTACGCGATCCTCAAGGGGCGGCGGAACTACCTGTGCCTCAACCGGATCCAGGTCGGCGCGCCCGACGATCCCGAGGACTCGCTGTTCGACACCGCTCAGATCTCCACGATGGGGCGGCACGTCCAGCGGCTGCACGAGTGGGCCGAGGAGACCGAGACGGGCGATCGCGACGAGCTGGTGCCGGGCGTCCCGGAGCAGGCGTGGCGGCAGGTGGCCGTCTCGGCGAAGGAGTGCCTGGGCGGGCAGCGGTGCCCGCAGGCGCAGACCTGCTTCTCCGAGCTGGCGCGGGCCGCGGCGGCCGAGGCCGACGTGGTCGTCACCAACCACGCCATGCTGGCGATCGACGCGCTCGAGGACTTCCAGGTCCTGCCCGAGCACGAGGCCGTGGTGATCGACGAGGCCCATGACCTGGTCGACCGGGTGACCTCGGTGGCCACCGGGGAGATCTCGGCCGGATCGGTCGAGGCGGCGGCGCGGCGGGCGGGCAAGGCCGTCGCCGACTCCACCGCCGACCGGCTCAAGGAGCTCGGCGAGGACCTGCGGCTCGGCATGGAGGAGCAGGAGGCGTCGCGGTTCGACCACCTTCCGTCCCATCTGGGACACACGCTCGTCGCCATCCGCGACGCGGCCCAGGCGTGCCTGAACGCCCTCGGGCCCGAGGCCAAGGACGCCGATCCGTCGGTGTCCGCGGTGCGGCGGGCCGCCAAGACCTCGCTGGAGGACGTCAAGGAGACGGCTTCGCGGATCCTCGGCTCGTTCGAGGCCTCGATCCCCGATCGGTGGGACGTCGTCTGGCTGTCCAAGAGCCGCGACGGCAAGTGGCCGCCGTCGCTGCACGTCGCGCCGATCGCGGTCGGCGGGCTGCTGCGCGAGTCGCTGTTCAAGTCGCGCACCACGATCCTGACCTCGGCGACCCTCACCCTCGGTGGCTCCTTCGAGCCGCTGGCCCACCAGTGGGGGCTGCCCCGGAACCCGACCGGGACCGCGGCCACCCTCGCGAGCCCGCCGCCCGCCGGCGCCCCCGTCGTCGGCGAGACCGTGGTCTCCGAGGAGGCGATCGGCGCTCCCGCCGAGGTGCCCGCTCCGGCCCCCGCGGTGGACGACGAGGAGGGGACCTCCCCGGACGATCCGAAGGAGGGCACGTCCGAGGACGACGACCGTCCGATCATCTGGTCGGGCCTCGACGTGGGATCGCCGTTCGACTATCCGCGCAGCGGCATCCTCTACCTGGCCAAGCACCTTCCGACACCCGGCCGCGACGGCCTGCAGCAGGAGTACATCGACGAGCTCACGGCGCTCATCGAGGCCGCGGGAGGCCGCACCCTCGGCCTGTTCTCCTCCAAGCGCGCCGCCGAGCAGGCAGCGGAGGCGGTGAAGGTCGACTTCCCGATCCTGTGCCAGGGCGAGGACTCGACCTCCCAGCTCGTCAAGCAGTTCGCCGAGTCCGAGGAGACCTGCCTGTTCGGCACCCTGTCCCTCTGGCAGGGCGTCGACGTCCCCGGCCGCTCCCTCTCCCTCGTGGTGATGGACCGCATCCCCTTCCCCCGCCCCGACGACCCGGTCGCCTCTGCCCGCCAGCGCGCCATCGGCGCCCGCGGCGGCAACGGCTTCATGCAGGTGGCCGCCTCCCAGGCTGCCCTTCTCCTGGCCCAGGGCGCCGGCCGTCTCCTGCGCAGCACCGCCGACAAGGGCGTCGTGGCCATCCTCGACCCGCGCCTCGCCACCGCCCGCTACGGCTCCTTCCTCAAGGCCTCCCTCCCTCCTTTCTGGACCACCACCGACCCCGAAACGGTCCGTTCCGCACTCAAGCGCCTCTCCACCTGAACCCCTCTCGCGGGCCTGCGCCCGCACCCCGGGCCGGGGTCGGGTTGGGACAAGCGGTCAGAGGAGGCCGGGGAGGAATTCCCAGACGAGGGCGGCTCCGGTGGCGAGAAGGAGGGCTGAGGTGGCCTTCAGGAGGTTGCGGTAGCGGGACTCGGTGAGGTGGCCGCGGGCCTGCGAGACGAGCGCTGCGAGGGTGAGCTTCGAGAGGACGAAGACGCCGTAGAACCCCAGGAGGAGGGCCGCCGCGTTCAGGGGGCCGGTGGTCCAGGCCGTCAGGAGCAGGGGAGCGCCCACCGTGATCCAGAACAGCCACGGGTGGGGGTTGAGCAGATTGACCAGGGCCGCTCGGAGCAGGACGCCGTTCTCCTCGCCCGGCTCGGCGTCGAGCGTCGCACGGCGAGCGCTCCGATAGGTCTCGACGGCGAGCACGCCGACGAAGGCCGCACCGGCCAGCGCCAGCACCGATGGAGCCCGCTCCGGCAACGCCGCCAGCACCGTCAGCGCCAGCACCACGATCGGAAGATCGGTCACGATCGGGGCGAACGCGACCTTGGCCCCTGCCCGCACCCCGCCCCGCAGCGTCGTGCTCAACAGCACCGCCAGCAGGGGCCCGGGCGCCACCCCCGCCCCGAACCCCAGCGAGGCACCCAGTACGAACTCATGCATAGCGCGCCACTCTAGGTCGAACCCAGGCTCCAGCCCTGCCCCGTCAGCAGTCCAGCGCTCTGCCGTCCGGGAGGGAGGAGCGAAGGGGCGGGCGGAGCGGTGGGCGGGCGGGCGCAGAGCGGTTGGAGTGGGAGCGCAGGTGGCTCCGCTCTTGGGGGTGAAATGGGCGGGGCGGTGGAGCGGCGGCTCCGCCCTTGGGAGGGCGGAGCCGCGTGGAGCGGTGGGGTGGGCGAGCGGAGCCGGGTGGAGCGGTGGGGTGGGGGAGCGGGTGGCTCTGCTCCTGGGAGGGCGGAGCCGGGTCGAGCGGTGGGGGCGGAGAGCGGGTGGCTCCGCCCTTGGGAGGGCGGAGCCGGGGTGGGTCAGGGGGTGAGGGTGAGGGTGTCGGTTGTTCGGGGGGTGATGGCGGTGGGGGTGGAGGGCCAGGGGATGGTCTCGCCCCTGGCCCAGAGGGGGGACTGGTCCCAGTAGTTCTTGGAGTAGGGGTGGGCGCTGGAACCGGTGAGGTTGATGTAGCGGGAGTTGTCGAAGTTCGAGAGGTCGGCGACGAGGCGCATGGAGGGGACCCAGTCGACACCGTAGCCCTCCTGGGCGTCCCAGCCGGTGGCGTTGACGATGGACTGGCCGCCGGAGAGATGGAGGGGGCCCCGGTTGAAGAGCTTCTCGATGGGGGCGATGCCCGAGGTGCCGAAGGTCTCGTTGGTCAGGGTGAGGGTGTGCAGGTCGCCCCACTTCCACTTGGCGGGGTTCTTGCCGAGGCGCTTGGTGAGCTCGGCGGAGGCGTCCTCCATCGATGCCCTGATGATGGTGTCGCGGGTCTCCCTGGTGGGGGTGGTGGAGTCGTCCCAGTAGGGGTCGTCCGGGTGGGTCAGCAGGGTGCGGACGACCTCGAACCAGCGGTCGCCTCCGTCGGGGCGGGTGCCCTCGGGGAGGTCGTCGTTGAAGGTGCGGAGCAGCAGATGGCGCCAGGCCGCGTTGTAGAAGGCGGCCGGGGCGGAGCCGGCGGGCTGGGTGAAGTCCCAGCCGGTGAGGAGGTCGGCGCCCTTGACGTCCTTGCCGACGCGCAGGAACTCGGGGGCGAGGGTCGAGGCGAAGCCGTTGCGGGTGTCGAGCTGGAGGGCGTTCATCGCCGCGATGTCGAGCTTGCCCGTCTGCTTGATCACCTCGTCGATGCGCTGGGCCCGGTAGCCGTAACCCCAGTCCTTGGTGAGGAGCGGCTGGTAGGAGGGGCCGACGACGGCGTTGTTGGCCGTGACGATGTAGCCCTCGGGCGGGTTGTAAGAGGTGGGGAGCTGCTCGAAGGGGATGTCGCCCTTCCACTCGTGGGCGCCGTCCCAGCCGGGGACGGGCCGGGTGCCGTCGCCCTTGGTGCGGACGGGGATCCGGCCGGGGGACTGGTAACCGATGTTGCCGTCGACGTCGGCGTAGACCAGGTTCTGGGAGGGCACCTGGAACTGGGCGGCGCCCGCGCGGAAGGACTTCCAGTCGGTGGCCTTGTTGAGAGCGAAGATCGCGTCGGCGGTCGTGCCGGGATCGAGGGCGGTCCAGCGCAGGGCGACGGACTGGCCGCCGGTCGCCAGCTTCTTCGGATCGTCCATGACATCGGAGATCAGGGGGCCGTGGCGGGAGGCCCGGACGGTGATCGTCACATCCTTCGCGCCCGCGACCTTGATCGTTTCGCTGCGGGTCTGGAGCGGTTCCTGGACGCCCTTGTACTCGTAGGTCGTCGGGGTGGTCTTCTCCAGGTAGAGATCGGTGACGTCGGGGCCGAGGTTGGTGAACCCCCACGCGACCCGCTGGTTGTGGCCGATGACGACGCCGGGCAGACCGGAGAAGGTGAAGCCGGTGACGTCGTAGGGGCAGGCTTCGGAGACCGTGCGGCAGTGCAGCCCGGCCTGGTACCAGACCGAGGGCAGGTGCGGCGCGAGGTGCGGGTCGTTGGCGAGCAGCGGCTTGCCGGTGGTGGTGTGGGCGCCGCCGACGACCCAGGAGTTGGAGCCGATCTCGGGCGCGCCGTTGCCGAGCATCTCCGGCATGGCGTTGATCGCCTCGAAGACGCTGCTCAGCGCCCGGGCGGAGCCGGTCTTGGCCTGGGGCGAGGTGAAGGTGCCGCCCGTCACCTTCCCGTCCTTGACGATCACCGGCATGCGGTCGTAGGCGTAGCCGGGGTAGAGCTGGTCGACCCTGTCCTTCGGGAGCTTCTGGTCGGCGAGGGCACGGCCGAGCTCCTCGTCCATGTTGGAGCGCAGGTCCCAGGCCATGGCCTTGAGCCAGGAGATCGAGTCGGCGGGGGTCCAGCGCTCGGGCTTGTAGCCGCTGCGCTGGAAGCCGAGCACGGAGTACTCGAACGCCTGGGTCGCGGTGTTCTCGTGCTGGTCGAGCCAGGTGTTGACGCCCGCGGCGTAGGACTCGAGCAGCCGGCGGGTCTCCGGCTTGAGCAGGCCGACCTCCTGCTCGGCGGTCTTGCGCCAGCCCAGGGTCCGCACGACCTTGTCGGTGTCGAGCGTGGTGTCGCCGAACAGCTCCGAGAGCCTTCCGGCCGTCACGTGGCGGCGGAAGTCCATCTCCCAGAACCGGTCCTGCGCGGTGACGTAGCCCTGGGCCTTCAGCAGATCGTCGGGGCTGTCGGCGTAGATCTGCGGGATCCCGTAGCGGTCCCGCTTGACCTCCACCTTGGCGGCCAGCCCGGGGACCTTCACGGTCCCGCTGTAGTCGGGGAACGCCCGCCGCACCGTCCACACCAGCCACAGCGCGGCGAGAACGACGATGACCAGCAGCAACGCCACGATCCGAACGCCCCACCGGGCGGGCCGAGGCCACTCACGCATGAAACTCACCCCCGTACCCTATGACCCACGTCACCCAGTTTTGACCACCTAGTCACCGGTGTCCTGCCTGCTAAGGAGGCCTTTGTTTCCGGAGGGTCGTCGTAGGCGACGGCGAGGTCCTCGGGGGTGAGGGTGATGCGGGCGTCGCTGGGGTGGAGCCCGGAGAGCAGGGCCTGGCGGAGCAGGGTGGACATGGAGTAGCCGGGGTCGGCCTCGTCGGACCGGTCGAGGGCGAGGTTGGCCAGCCCGCCGTCGCCGGACAGGTAGACCGCGTAGGCGAACAGGCAGGCGGGGGCGGGCAGGTAGCGGGGTTCGGCGTGGGTCATCACGTGGCGCCACAGGGCCAGGTGAGCGGACAGCTCGTCGGGGGCGATCAGGACCCAGGCCTCGTCGCGGACGCGCAGCGAGGCCAGCGCGACGGTGAGCTCCGCGACCTCACGCGGGGCGGGGAACGCCTCGCCCCGCAGGGCCCTGGCGATCGTCTCGCGGACCAGCTTCAGGCCCGCCCGCGCCGCGAAGGGCGGGGCGGCGGCCCGGGCCTCGGCCCTGAGGGTCTCCGCGCGCATCAGCTCACGGGCGGCCCCCGTGACGGGGGCCAGGGTCGCGGCCAGGGCGGATCGGTCGGGATGGGCCACCAGCCCGTCGAGGACGGCCTTCGCCTCGAGCGGCGTGGTGGTCAGGGGCGTGCCCTCGGGCGGGCAGCATCCGGGGGCGTCGCAGAGATAGGACCAGTAGCGTCCGGACTCGACGCGCAGTGCCTCACGGACCTGGAGCCCCGCCGTGGACAGGGCCTCGCGGGCGGCGGCGACGGCCGGTTCCGCCTCCTCGGCGGAGCCGTAGCCGACCAGCAGGGCGGCGGTGAAGTCATGGCAGGCGAGCAGGGCTGCCAGATGGTGCGCGGCCTTACCGCTCAGCGGTAAACCGAAGCGCAGCGCGCAGGTGCCGTGCGGGCCCCCGCAGCCGACGGCGACCAGGCTCCGCGACGGGTGGAAGCCCAGGAGGTAGGGAACGGCTCCGGCCAGATCGAGCGGGCCGCGGATCACCAGGGGAGCGGCGGCCTTGCGCATGTCGTCCATGCCAGGAGCAGAACAGATAACCCACCAAGACCGTTCCGGCCCCTGTGGACAACCCTGGATGTCAGTACGCCTAGAGCGTGCCGCGTTCCTTCTTGTTACGGGCGTTCCACTCGCGCATCCGGGGCGGGTAGCCCATGATCTGCACGTCGTAGCAGGGGATGGCGAGATCGCGGGCGACCTTGGCGATCACGGCGGGCGCGCCGACCCTGCGACGGGTCCACTCCCCGTCGTGGGCCACGGCGACGGCCGTGGTGTCGGTCGCGAAGGTCTCCGGCTCGACGTAGAACTCCACGCCGCGACGGCTCTTGGCGAACGCGATGAGCGCCTCGATGTCGGAGTCGGTGGCCTCACGGTCGAACTTGGTGATCGTGTTGCCCCGGTTGCGCCGGATACCGAACTTGTCCCAGAACCTCATGATCCCCCCGCAGCGATCCCCCCAAGGTGGAAAGACGATGCGCAACGATAACGAAAAAATCCCCCGAAGTGGTTCCCGCCACCCTGAGTACGGGCATGATCACAAACGGTTTAAGGGGACGGGGAGGACATGAGAGGCATCGCACCGATTGTGGGAATGGCGGCTTTGACCGTCACCGCCGCCTGTGGCGGAACGAAGATCGACGCAACCAACGTCAGTGTGGTCGCACCGAACGTCCGGGCGCAACCGGCCTCGGTCAAGGACGCCGACCCCGACGAGCGGCGCGGCCTGACCCGCGACGTGGTGCGCCTGAACTGCGGGAAGATCAAATGCGTGGCGCTGACGTTCGACGACGGCCCGATGGAGGACACCGGACGCCTCCTCAAGATCCTCGACGACTACCACGCCAAGGCGACCTTCTTCGTCGTCGGCACGATGGTCGAGGAGGACCCGGCCATGGTCCAGGAGGAGGTCGCGCACGGCCACGAGATCGCCAACCACAGCTGGGACCATTCCGATCTGTCCAGGCTCTCCGCGAGCGGGGTCCGCAGCCAGCTCAAGCGCACCCAGGACGTCGTCCACAAGGCCGCGGGCGTCAGGCCGGTGCTGCTCAGGCCGCCCTACGGTGCCACCAACGCCAGGGTCGCCTCCGCCGCGAAGTCCTTCGGGATGCCCCAGATCCTGTGGGCCGTGGACCCGCTGGACTGGAAGGACCACAGCTCCAGCGTGGTGGCCCGGCGCGTCCTGGCCAATACCCGCCGCGGCGACGTCGTCCTCATGCACGACATCCACCCGACGACCGTCAGCGCCGTCCCGAAGATCCTCGCCTCGCTCTCGGGCCGCGGCTTCCACTTCGTCACGGTCAGCGACCTGTTCGCCGGCGCGAAGCTGGTCCCCGGCCACCAGTACGTCGAGCGCCCGCCGTCCAAGGTCAAGCAGCAGGGATAGCACCCGCGACCCGGTGGGACCAGGGGTCAGTCAGGGTTGTCCCTGATGGAGATCGGGGCGGGGCGGGGGCAGCATCGAAGTATGGAACTCACTGAACTGCGGGTCGGGCATGCGGAGCGGGAGCCGGTCATCGAGCGGCTCAACCAGGCGTACGCCGAAGGGCGGCTGGACGAGGAGGAGCTCGAGCAGCGGGTGCATCTCGCGATCACGAGCAAGACCTACGGGGACCTGGAGGTGCTCACCAGGGATCTGGTGGCGCCCTCGGCTCTCGCGGTGGCCGAGGAGGCGACCGGAGAGGACCGGATGCTGGCGGGACTGGCCCACGCCTCCGGCATCGCGACGCTGTTCGTCGGCCCGCTGGTGTTCTTCCTCCTGAGCGGGCGGCGCTCGGCCTACGTCCGCAGGCACGCCGCCGCGGCGGTCAACTTCCAGCTCACGCTGCTGCTCGTCGCCGTCGTGACGTTCGGCGTCGGCGCTCTCCTGTACGTCGTCGCATGGCTGGTCGCCCTGGTGGCGGGCCTCTCGGCCGTCGCACAAGGGACATTCAACTACCCGTACACCATCCGTTTCCTGAAGTAGTCACTCCGTCGAATGAGGAATTTTCCAGGGGACCGGAGGTTTATGTGATCTGACAAGTGTGAAGATCGGAGGGGGGAGGCGCCCATGCTCGCAGTCGGATCCTCACATGACGAAGCCGTCATCGCGCTACGTGCGTCGTATGACGCCATACCGCCGGGTGCGCCCGTGCGCTTGGCGAAAGCCACATCGAACCTGTTCAGGTTCCGGGACGCTCCGGCGGCTCCGGGGCTCGACGTCAGCGGCTTCGACAAGGTCCTGCACGTGGACCCGGAGACGCGGACCGCGGTGGTCCAGGGGATGACCACCTACGAGGACCTCGTCGAGGCGACCCTGCGGCACGGCCTGATGCCGACCGTGGTGCCGCAGCTCAAGACCATCACCCTCGGCGGTGCCGTGACGGGCCTGGGCATCGAGTCCAGCTCGTTCAAGTACGGACTGCCGCATGAGGCCGTCCGCGAGATGGACATCCTGACCGGAGACGGCCAGGTGGTCACCGCGAGCCGGGACAACGAGCACGCGGACCTTTTCTACGGCTTTCCGAACTCGTACGGAACTCTCGGTTATGCCGTGAAACTGACCATCGACCTCATCCCGGTCAAGAAGTACGTCCGGCTGAGGCACCGCCTTTTCACCGACGCGGCGGAGGCCGCCAGGGCGATCCAGGAGACCGGCGACGAGGTCGATTTCCTCGACGGCACGGTGTTCGGCCCCGGTGAGATCTATCTGACCACCGGCGAGTTCACCGACGAGGCGCCCTACGTCTCCGACTACACGGGGCAGAAGATCTTCTACCAGTCGGTGCGCGAACGCAGCACGGACTTCCTGACCGTCCACGACTACCTGTGGCGCTGGGACACCGACTGGTTCTGGTGCTCCGGCGCGTTCGGTCTCAAGAAGCCACTGGTCCGCCGCCTGTGGCCGGACGCCAAGAAGCGGTCCGACGTCTACCGCAAGCTCGTCGCCTGGGACAAGCGCTCCCAGCTGTCGGCGCGCATCGACCGCTGGACGGGCAGGCCGCCCCGCGAGGACGTCATCCAGGACATCGAGGTCCCCACGGAGAACCTTCCCGGCTTCCTCGACTTCTTCCACGACGAGGTGCGGATGAGCCCGATCTGGCTCTGCCCGCTGAAGTCACGGGAGAAATGGCCCCTCTACCCGCTGGAGCAGGGCCGCAGTTATGTGAACGTGGGTTTCTGGGGAACGGTCCCGCAACAGCCGGGCAAGCTCCCCGACCACCACAACCGCCGCATCGAGCGTGTCGTCGACTCCCTGGACGGTCACAAGTCCCTGTACTCGACCGCCTACTACTCCCGTGAGGAGTTCTGGAGGCACTACGACGGCACCACCTACCGGTCCCTGAAGGAGCGTTACGACTCCGGATCCCGGCTGTACGACCTATACGAGAAGTGTGTGAGGGGCTCATGACCCTGGCAAAGGTCTTTGAGAGAGTGACGAACGGGGAGGATGTCCCCGTCGAGTTCGCGGCGTACGACGGCAGCCGGGCGGGAAGCCCCGACGCCGACGTGCGCATCGAGATCAGGACCCCGTACGCGGTGTCCTATCTCATCCGTTCGCCGGGCCTGCTCGGCCTGGCCCGCGCCTACGTATCCGGCCACATCGACGTCCACGGCGACATGTACGAGACCCTCACCAGGCTCTCGGACACCCTCAACGGGCTGACGTTCGCCGACCGGCTCCGGGTCCTCGGCGGTGTCGCCGACGATCCGCTGCTGCGCGCGGCGGCGGCGACCAGGGTGAAGCCGCCCGCCCAGGAGGCCCCGCGCAAGAGCAGGTTCCGGCGGCACTCCAAGGAACGCGACGCCGAGGCGATCCACCACCACTACGACGTGTCCAACCGGTTCTACGAGTGGGTGCTCGGCCCCTCGATGGCCTACACCTGCGCGGTCTACCCGTCCCTGGGCGCGA
The DNA here is from genome assembly GCF_039534125.1 of Actinocorallia longicatena. Taxonomy (NCBI): domain Bacteria; kingdom Bacillati; phylum Actinomycetota; class Actinomycetes; order Streptosporangiales; family Thermomonosporaceae; genus Actinocorallia; species Actinocorallia longicatena. Next base: position 18,603 of record NZ_BAAAUV010000020.1, read on the forward strand.
GCCTCGAGGAGGCCCAGGCGACCAAGTTCGACCTCGTCGCCCGCAAGATCGGCCTCGAGCCCGGCATGCGCCTGCTCGACGTAGGCTGCGGCTGGGGCGGCATGGTCATGCACGCGGCGCGCGAGTACGGGGTGAAGGCCCTGGGCGTGACGCTGTCGAAGCAGCAGGCCGAGTGGGCGCAGAAGGCGATCGCCGAGAACGGGCTGAGCGAGCTGGCCGAGGTCCGCTTCATGGACTACCGCGACGTTCCCGAGGCCGGCTTCGACGCGGTCAGCTCGATCGGCCTGACCGAGCACATCGGCCAGGCCAACGTGCCCGCCTACTTCCAGTTCCTCAACCGGAAGCTCAAGCCGGGCGGCCGGATGCTCAACCACGCGATCACCCGGCAGGACAACACGCAGGACTCCATCCGTCCCGACGGGTTCATCAACCGCTACGTCTTCCCGGACGGCGAGCTCGAGGGCCCCGGCTATCTGCAGTCGCAGATGAACGACCACGGGTTCGAGATCCGCCACCAGGAGAACTTCCGCGAGCACTACGCCATGACGCTGCGGGACTGGTGCCGCAACCTCGACGACCACTGGGAGGAGGCCGTCGAGGAGGTCGGCGAGGCCACGGCGCGGGTCTGGCGGCTCTACATGGCCGGATGCAGGCTCGGGTTCGACCGGAACTTCATCCAGCTCCACCAGATTCTGGGCGTGAAGCTGCCTAGTTCGGGCGTATCGGGCATGCCGCTGCGCGCGACCTGGGGAATCTGACATTCTGAAGCACGATCAAGGGGCCGTCCGTTAAGGGCGGCCTCTCTGCCGTGTCTTTAGAGGGGATCGCCGGGTTGAGCGTGATCAATGTGGGCCAGGCCGTGGTGCTGGGCGTCGTCGAGGGGATCACGGAGTTCCTGCCGATCTCCTCGACCGGGCATCTGAAGATCGTCGAAGGGCTGATGGGCATCCCCGTCGACGACGACTCGGTGGTCGGTTTCAGCGCGGTGATCCAGGTCGGGGCGATCGCGGCGGTGCTCGTCTACTTCTTCAAGGACATCCTGCGCTTCGCCGTGGCCTGGGCGCAGGGCCTGCCCGCCCTCCTCAGCAGGGGAGGGGAGCGTGTCGAGCAGACCCGCGACGCCAAGTTCGCCTGGTGGGTGATCTTCGCGACGATCCCGATCGTCGCGGTCGGCCTGGCGGCCAAGCCGCTGATCACCGGGCCGCTGGCCTCTCTGTGGGTGGTCGCCGCCTCGCTGATCGTCGGCTCCGGCGTGATGTGGTACGCCGACCGGGTGGCCACGCTCAAGCGCGGCGAGGCCGACATCACCTTCGCCGACGCGATGATCGTCGGTTCCTCGCAGATCCTCGCGCTGCTGTTCCCCGGCTTCTCCCGCTCGGGCGCGACGCTCTCGTTCGGCCTGTTCCGCGGCCTCGACCGGGTCGCCGCGACGCGCCTGTCGTTCTTCCTGTCGATCCCGGCGCTGACCGGCGCCGGGATCTACGAGCTGAAGGACGCGGTCGGCGGCGAGGTCGGCGCGGTCCCGCTGGCGGTCGGCACGATCGTGTCGTTCCTGGTCGCCTACGCCTCGATCGCGTGGCTGCTCCGCTACGTCGCCAAGCACACGCTCGGCGCGTTCATCGTCTACCGCATCGTGATCGGCATCCTGCTGTTCGCCCTGCTCGGCGCCGGGACGATCGACGCCTGAGCCGGTCTCACGGCGTCGCCGTGGTGATCCGCAGATCGGTGTGGATCACCAGGCCGCCCTCGGAGGTGAGGGCCGGTGCGACCGCTTCGAAGGCGGCGGCCCTGGCCTCGGGGAGACGCTCCTCGGGTAGCTGCTCCAGCAGGGCCCGCATGCCGTGCGACCACAGCCAGTCCCACCACTGGCCGGTGCCGGTGAAGCGCGTCTCGACGGTGACGTCCGTGATCTCCTGGACGTCCCAGCCGGCCAGGAGCTCCCTGATCGAGGCCGGATCGCGGAAGCGGTCCACGGGACGCTCGCCGCCACCCGGGGGAGCGAACGCGGCGATGGCCTTGACCGCGGCCTCGAACACCGGATCCTGCCGCCCGAACGTGCTGAAGGCGAGCCTGCCGCCGGGACGAAGCACCCGCCGGTACTCCGCGAGGGCGTCCTCGGGCGAGGGCAGAAAGAAGATCACCAGCCCGGCGAGGACGACGTCGAAGGAGGCGTCGGGGAAGTCGGGCGCCGCGGCGTCGCCCAGCCGGGTCGAGGCCCACGGCAGGTCCGCGACCGCTTCCGCGGCGCCCGCGACCATGCCCGGTGCGAGATCGGTGCCGATGACCGTCCCGCCGGGACCCGCCGCCTCGGCCGCGGGCCGCAGGACGTGCCCCCGGCCGCAGCCGACGTCCAGGACCCGGTCGCCCGGCGCGATGCCGGCCCGGCCGGCCAGCGCCCGTCCCATCGGGGCGAAGAACCGGGGCCCGGTCTGCTCGTAGGTTCCGGCCGAGCGGTCGAACACCGCCGCCACCGCCGCTTTCGCTTCGGCCGCTTTCACTTCCTCGGGCTTCATGTGCCGGATTGTCGCAGTCCGGCGCCCGCGGGCTCCAGGGGCGCACCGGGAGGCGGCAGGGGAACCGGAGCGGCGCCGAACGCCCCGCGCCCGGCCATGACGGCCACCAGCAGCGTGAAGGCGAGCAGGACCAGGGGAACCGAGGTCGACGCGCTGTTCCCGGCGTCGGACAACCAGGGCGAGGACAGCCGCACCCCCGGCAGCACGCACAGGGCCGTGGCGGTCCCGCGCAGCGCCAGCACGGTGTCGAGCCGGGAGGCGGGCATGATCGCCAGCGCTCCGAACAGCATCACGTCGTACCAGGGGTGGTAGATCGGCGTCGTCAGCACCCAGGCCAGCGCGAGGGCCAGGACCGTCCGGACCTCCCTCGGACCGTCGGGGAGGCCGCGCAGGAACACCCAGGCCAGCAGCGCCGCGGCCGCCCACGGCAGCCAGGAGCCGACCGGCACCCACCGGTTGAGCTGGAGCCACGGTGACAGGAACGACCAGGTGCCGCCCCGTTCGGCCAGCGCGCGGACCGCGGCGGTCCCGACGGCCGCGTACCCGGCGAGGAGCACCGCCGCCGCGCCCACGGCCACCGGCCCTGCGTCCGGGCAGCGCCGTCCCGGGGTGACGAGCGCGGCGGAGGCGAAGAGCGCGAAGGGAGCCTTGACCGCGCTCGCGCAGCCGAGCAGGACCCCGGCGACCAGCGGATGCCCGCGCAGCAGCAGGTAGAGGAAGCCGATGGCCGCGGCGGTGGCGAGGCCGTCGAGATGACCTCCCGCGCAGACCGCCCAGAGCATCAGCGGGTTGGCCGTCCACAGCAGATGGGCGCGCACGGGGGAGGTCAGCCGGGTCAGGACCGCCCCCGCCGCCACGAACGACAGCGCGTTGACGAGTTTCAGCACGAGGACGATCGCCGCGGCCGAGCCCCCGCCCAGCAGGGCCGCCCCCCACTGGACGGCCGTCGCCACGGGACCGTAGACCGACGGGGTGTTCCGCCAGGCCTCCGAGGACAGCAGCGCGACGGGATCGCCGAGCGAGCGGAGGTCGGCGGGCGTCCACTCGTGCGGATTGTGCCCGAGCACCGCGAGCCGGCCGTAGGTCGCGTAGTCCATCAGGTCGGTCGACCCGAGCGGAGGCACCAGGGCCAGCACCACGGCGGAGGCCGTCCCGAACAGGAAGAGCCCGCGCGCCGTCCCGCTCCCCGGCTCCGGCCCGGCGCGGCGCAGCCCCAGCAGGGTTCCACCCAGGCCGAGCAGCAGCGACGACCACAGGAGCGCGATCACGGGAAGGTCGCCGGGGTCGCCCAGGCGCACCGGCCAGTCGCCCTCGGGGAGGGTGGCCGAGGGGCCGAGGAGACCGGCGAGGAGCATCAGGGCGACGCTCAGGGCGAGGAGGAGGGCCACCGTCCGACCGTAGGGCGCCGAGGTGGAGGGCCGGTGGCCGTGACCTCTCCCGCGGATGACGGATGGATCAGGGGGCGAGCCACTCCAGGATCGCGGCGTTGACCTCGGCGGGCCGCTCGACCTGGAGGAAGTGCCCGGAGCGGGGGACGAGGTCGGCGCGCGAGCCCGGCGGTAGGTGGTCGGGCAGGGCGTCGAGACCGATGGCGTCGGCGGCCAGGCAGCCGTCGTCGGCCCCGTGCAGGTAGAGGGTCGGGACGGTACCGGGTGTCTCGGTGGCCGCCTGGCGTTCGGCGTAGGCGGACTGGTGCCGCGACGTGTCGAGCATGGCCCGGTAGTAGCCGAGCGCGGCGCCGGTGTTCTCGGGGGAGCGGAGGATCGCGTCGAAGACCGGGGTGAGGTCCTCGGTGTGCCCGGGAGACCAGTCGCGCCACAGGGAGGCCAGGAACTGCTCGTTGAGCGCCAGCTCGGCCAGCGGCGTCTGGAAGACGAAGATGTAGAAGGAGCGCTTGAGCTGATCGTAGGTCAGGAATCCGGACAGCAGGGCCGAGACGGGCGGCAGCGCCAGGGTGACCGCTTTGCGCCAGCGTCCGGGCTCGGCGTTGGTGGCCCCGTAGGTCGTCGCGGCGCCCCAGTCATGGCCGATGATCACAGAGTCGGGGCCGCCGCCGAGCGCCTCGTGCAGCGCGTTGGCGTCGGAGGCCAGGGCGCCGGTCTGGTAGGCCCCGTCGGACGGCACGGAGGTGGGGGCATACCCTCGCATGTAGGGCGCCACCACGCGATATCCGGCCTCGGCCAGGGCGGGCATCAGATGCCGCCAGGTGTGCGGGGTGTCGGGGAAACCGTGCAGGAGCAGGGCCAGCGGGCCGGTCGGCGACCCGGCCGAGAGGTAGCCGAACTCGAGCCCGTTCGCCTTGATCGTCATGATCTCGTCCATGCCGCCCGACGCTACTCCGGACCGTCCGGGATGACCAGAACGTCATTCGGTATCCGGTTTCGGGTCGCGCATCACCATGACCTTCGGATATCGTCGTTCCTAGGTAATCTGACACGTGAATCCGTACTCATCTTTGAATACGGCCACGGATTAAGTCGAGGAAGACGTGATGACCGACCTGCAAGCAGCAGCCCGGGACAACCTCTGGATGCACTTCACCCGCCACTCGACCTACGAGAACGGCGGCGAGGTGCCGGTGATCGTCCGAGGGGACGGCGCCTACATCTACGACGACAAGGGCAAGCAGTACCTGGACGGCCTCGCCGGCCTGTTCGTGGTGCAGGCCGGGCACGGCCGCCAGGAGCTCGCCGAGGCCGCCGCCAAGCAGGCCGCCGAGCTGGCGTTCTTCCCGCTGTGGTCGTACGCCCACCCCAAGTCGATCGAGCTCGCCGAGCGGCTGGCGAACGAGGCGCCCGGCGACATCAACCGGGTCTTCTTCACCACCGGCGGCGGCGAGGCCGTCGAGTCGGCGTGGAAGCTGGCCAAGCAGTACTTCAAGCTGGTCGGCAAGCCCACCAAGCACAAGGTCATCGGCCGCCAGGTCGCCTACCACGGCACCCCGCACGGCGCGCTGTCGATCACCGGCATCCCGGCGTTCAAGGCCCCGTACGAGCCGCTCGTGCCGTCCACCTTCCGGGTGCCGAACACGAACTTCTACCGTGCCGAGTACCACGCCGACGACGAGTACGCCTTCGGCCAGTGGGCGGCGAACCGGATCGAAGAGGCGATCATCTTCGAGGGTCCCGACACCGTCGCCGCGATCTTCCTCGAGCCGGTCCAGAACGCCGGCGGCTGCTTCCCGCCGCCGCCGGGGTACTTCCAGCGCGTCCGCGAGATCTGCGACAAGTACGACGTGCTGATGGTCTCCGACGAGGTCATCTGCGCCTACGGGCGGCTGGGCACGATGTTCGGCGGGCAGAAGTTCGACTACGTCCCCGACATCATCACCTCGGCCAAGGGCCTGACCTCGGGCTACTCGCCGCTCGGTGCGATGCTCGTGCACGACCGGCTGTTCGAGCCGTTCAAGCACGGCGACACGATGTTCGCCCACGGCTACACCTTCGGCGGGCACCCCGTCTCGGCCGCGGTCGCGCTGGCCAACCTCGACCTGTTCGACCGCGAGGACCTGCTCGGCCACGTGCGGCGCAACGAGGGGGCCTTCCGCTCCACCCTCGAGAAGCTGCTCGACCTGCCGATCGTCGGCGACGTCCGCGGCGACGGGTTCTTCTACGGCATCGAGCTCGTCAAGGACAAGGTCACCAAGGAGACCTTCAACGACGACGAGTCCGAGCGCCTGCTGCGCGGCTTCCTGTCCAAGGCGCTGTTCGAGGCCGGGCTGTACTGCCGCGCCGACGACCGGGGCGACCCCGTCGTCCAGCTCTCGCCGCCGCTGATCGCCGACCAGGCGATCTTCGACGAGATCGAGCAGAAGCTCCGGGGCGTGCTGAGCGAGGCCTGGACCAAGATCTGATCGACCGTGGAGGAGGCCGGGACCGTTACCGGCCTCCTCCGCGCGCGCTTTGCCGGTTCTGCTGCTGGACAAGAGATCTATCGCGGGTGTTTAGTCCGGGTGACCAGTCATTCATTCCGGAGGAGCGCGCCGTGGAGTACGACTACGTCATCGTCGGAGCGGGGTCGGCGGGGTGCGTGCTGGCGGCACGCCTGTCGGAGGATCCGGGGGTGACGGTCGCGCTGATCGAGGCGGGCGGGCCGGACAAGAAGATGGAGATCCACATCCCCGCGGCGTTCCCCAAGGTCTTCAAGACGGCCTACGACTGGAACTACACCACGTCCAAGCAGGCCGAGCTGGCCGGACGCGAGCTGTACTGGCCGCGCGGACGGGTCCTGGGCGGCTCCTCCAGCATCAACGCCATGATGTGGGTGCGGGGCGTCAGGGAGGACTACGACGGCTGGGAGGTGCCCGGCTGGTCCTATGACGAGGTCCTGCCCTACTTCCAGAAGGCCGAGAAGCGGATCGGGTCCAACACCGGCGGCGTCTACGGCACGGACGGGCCGCTGCACGTCGAGGAGCAGCGCTCTCCGAACGTCACCACCCTCGCCTTCCTCAAGGCCTGCGAGGAACTGGGCTACACCAGGCTCGACGAGCTGAACGGTCCCACCAACGAGGGCTTCTCGATCACTCCGGTCACCCAGAAGAAGGGCCGTCGCTGGAGCGCCCACGACGCCTATCTGAAGCCGAACCTGAGCCGTCCCAACCTGACCGTGATCACCGACAAGCAGGTCAGCAAGGTGCTGGTCGAGGACGGACGGGCCACGGGTGTCCTGGCGGGCTCGCAGGAGATCGACGCCCGCCGCGAGGTGATCCTCAGCGCGGGGGCGATCGGCTCGCCCCAGCTCCTCATGCTGTCGGGCATCGGAGCCCCCGACCTGCTGGCCGAGCACGGCATCGATCTGGTGCACGCCGCCCCGCAGGTCGGCGAGCACCTGGAGGACCACCTGTCGGTGGGCGTCATGCGGCAGTGCCCGCAGAAGGTGACGCTGTCCGGGGCGGACAACCCGCTGAACCTCGCGAAGTACCTGCTGTTCAAGAAGGGCCCGTTCTCGACGAACGTCGGTGAGGCGGTCGTCTTCCTCAAGAGCGACCCGGCTCTCGAGGCGCCCGACCTTGAGCTGATCTTCGCCCCCGGCCCCTTCGTCAACCACGGCCTCGACGAGCCGACGGGCGAGGGCGTGACCGTCGGGGTCGTGCTGCTCCAGCCCGACAGCATCGGCCGGATCACCCTGGCCTCGGCCGACGCGGCCGTCCACCCGGTCCTCGAACCCGCCTACCTGACCGGCGAGTCCGATCTGAAGCGCCTGCTGTTCGGCATGCACGCGGCAGAGAAGCTCCTGGCCAGCGCCGCGATGAAGGACTACGTGGGCGAGCCCTACGCCCCCTACCCAGGCGACGCCGACGAGGACGCCCTCGAACAGCACGTCAGGGCGAACAGCGAGACCCTCTACCACCCTGTCGGCACCTGCCACATGGGCACCGCCGAGACCTCCGTCGTCGATCCCGACCTCCGGGTCCGGGGCATCGCGGGCCTCCGCGTCGCCGACGCCTCGATCATGCCGCGCATCAACCGCGGCCACACCCACGCCCCCAGCGTCATGATCGGCGAAAAGGCCGCCGACCTCATCAAGAACCCCTGATTCCAGGGGGTTGTACCGGCTCTGGACCGGACCGTACCCGGACGTGACCTTTTACCCGGAGCGGGGAATCAATTGGCGTTTTTCCATTCCTTGGTGCCTCATGTGGTCGGGAATGAGGTTTCGGGAGGTTCGCTTGGTGAAGAGGCGCCTACTTTGGGTGAGGTGAGAAGTTCGAAGTCCGAGGAATGGAGGGTCCGTGGAGAAGACACCGGTGATGGCGCGGATCGCCCGCTTGACCGCGTCCGGGCTGATGCTGTGGCCGGCCGCGGGGATGGGGGCGGTCTCCCTGGCCTCCCTGTTCAGCGGGCGGCCCCAGTCGAGGGTCGGGCGCTCGACGGAGGGTGACCCTCCGGAGCTCCTGATGGGCCTGCTGATCTCGCTGGGCCTGATCTCCGCGGTGGCGCTGATCATCGCCGCGGGAATCGCCCTGTACGGCCTGTGGACCGGGAGGGGCTGGAAGATCACGGCCGGGATGCTCGCGACGGGCTACCTCACCGGTTCCGCCGCCGGATTCATCTGCTTCTTCATGGTCGGCAAGGGGTCCGCCGCCGCGGACCGGGGCTTGGAGCTGGCCGGACGCTACCAGCTCGCCGCCGGGATCGTCCTGGTGCTTCTGGCCGTCCTGCCGGCCCTCGTGCGGATCGCGCGGCCGGTCGGCCTGTCCGACGGCGGCCGCGAGTTCCCCGCCTCGGTCTTCACCGCGGCCCAGGCCTCCACGCCGGTGGCCACGATGGCCACGGCGCAGACCTTCGCCTCCCCGGAGGCCTTCTCTCCCTCCCGGGCGCTCGTCCCCACCAAGGGGCTCGTTCCGGCCAAGGCGCTCGTCCCCGCCCGCTTCATGGGCCGGGACTGAGCCCCGCTACCAGCACCTTCCCGGAAGCCCCCGGGCCTCGGCGACGGCCGCGACGCGGACGCGCCGCGCCTCGGACGCCGGAGCCCTCTGCGCCCCGGCGCAGTATCCGAGGGGCGCGGCGAGGGACGGCCTGTCCGTGGTGAGCACGAAGCTCCCGCCGAGGGTCAGGATGATGGCCAGGACGATCGCGCCCGGATGCTTCATGGCGGACTCCTCAGAACGCTCGGATGACATAGGGAGCGGCAACTAGTTGCTCTGTGTAGTCAAGCGTGCGCTCAGCGGAACGGCGCCGCCATGGCCACGGAGGGCCGGAGGACCTCACCCCCCGGTGAGGCCCCGGGCACCCTCAGGCGCGGGCCTCGTGTTCGATCGGCCAGAGTTCGATGGACTCCTCCGCGGCGTAGGGGTGGGTGGCGGCGATCTCCAGGGCGCGGGCCTCGGAGGCGACGTCGAGCAGATAGCCGCTGGCCATGTACTCCTTGGTCTCCAGGTAGGGGCCGTCGGTGACGATGGTGCCGCCCGGCCGCGAGCGGACGACGCGGGCTCTGTCGGCGTCGGCCAGGCCGAAGCCGCTCAGCATCTCGCCGGACTCCAGCAGCGGACGGCTGTAGGCGTCGACCTTCTCGGTGAGCGCTTTCCATTCCTCCTGCGGGAGCGAGGACCACTTCTCGGTGTTGCCGTAGATCATCATCAGGTACTTCATGAGACCAGGCTCTCAGGGGACGGTACGGGAGACCTTCTGGGGGACGGCCATCCGCCAGGCCTCGACGACCAGCTCGCGGGTCTCGCTCTCGCCGAGGGCGGCCAGATGCGCCTGGACCCAGTTGTAGCGGAGCTCCGAGGGCCGGGGCAGATGGAAGACGGCGGGCCGGGACGCGACGAGCGAGGCGCGCTCCTCCCTGGGGAAGGCGAAGCCCATGATCGTCTCATCGCGGGAGAAGGCCAGGTAGACGATCCGGCCCACCCGGAACTTCACGCGGTCGTGGACGAGCGCTTCGTGCGTGCGCGGCAGGCTCAGCGCCAGCTCCCGCACACCTTGGACGGTGGCCATGGCCCGAGCATAGGAAACGGCACCGACAGTTCGGCGGGTCGACCACGGCCGCCGTGACCCCCGTCGCTCCGGCCGGGGCGGACCACGGCATGATCATCACCGGTGCGGCAACGCCCGCTCAGTGCAGGCGGACCGGCAGGCGCGTGAGTCCCCGGACGATCGATCCGCCCCGATGCCAGACCAGCTCCTCGGCGGAGACGGACAGGGCCAGGTGGGGAAAGCGGTCGAGCAGGGATCCGAAGGCGATCTGCCCCTCGAGCCTGGCCAGCGGCGCGCCGAGGCAGAAGTGGAGGCCGTGGCCGAAGGCGAGGTGGCGCGGTTGCCTGCGGGCGATGTCGAGCTCGTCGGGGAAGTCGTGGGCCGCCGGGTCACGGTGGGTGGCCGCCAGCGAGACGTGCACCCAGGCGCCCTTCGGCACCGGGGTCCCCGCGATCTCCAGATCCTCCAGGGCGATGCGCTGGCTGGCGCGCTCGAGCGGCCCGTCGTAGCGCAGGAGCTCCTCGACGGCCGACGGCAGCAGCTCCGGCCGGTCGCGCAGCAGTTTCAGCTGGCCGGGATGGGTGAGCAGGGCCAGGACCCCGTTGCCGATCAGGTTCACGGTCGTCTCGTGCCCCGCGATGATCAGCAGGGCGATGGTGTTGAGGAGCTCGGGCTCGCTTAGCGTCCCGTCGGTGAGCAGGGCGCTGATCAGGTCGTCGGCGGGAGTGGCCCGCCGCTCGGCGAAGATCTCGCTCAGGTAGGCGTTGAACTCGCCGGCCGCGGTCCGCCTGCGCTCACGCGCCTCCCGGCCGAGGGCGGGGACGGTGAGGACCGCCGTCCAGGCCCGGAAGCTCGGCTGGTCCTCCGCGGGAACGCCCAGCAGCTCGCAGATCACCCGGATGGGCAGCGGGACGGCGAACTCCTCGATGAGGTCGGCGTCGGTCCCGAGCCCGTCGAGCAGCTCGTCGGTGATCTCCTGGACGCGCGGCCGCAGCTCCTCGACCCGCCGCGCCGTGAACGCCCTCGACACCGCGCCGCGCAGCCGGGTGTGGTCGGGCGGATCGGCGCCGAGCATCGTGTCGCCGAAGAACAGCTCGGCCGGGACGGGCACCTCGCTGTTCCGCGAGTCCTTCGACAGCCGCGGGTCGTTCAGCGCGGCCTTCGCGTGCTCGTGGTCGACGACCAGGAAGGCGGTGGCGCCCGGCGGGAAGTCCACGGCGTGGACGGGCCCGTGCTTGCGCAGCTCCGCGTACACGGCGTAGGGGTCGCGGCTGAACTCTTCGCTGAAAAAGAACCCGGTGGGCAGCATCAAGGCACCTTCGCGACAGCGCCGAGGAATCCGGCTCTGGACAGGTCGTGGTCTTCGTGGGAGTCCCCGGCCCGCCAGAACTCGACCGGCACGAGCCCGGGGTCGACGAGCTCCAGGCCGTCGAAGTAGGTGAGCACCTGCGCGTAGGGGCGGGGGATGATGTCGCCCGCGCTGGTCTTCTCGTAGGCGCTGCGCACCTCCGCCTCGAGCTCCTCGCCGACGTCGCCGGCGTGCCCGTGCGACAGGACGAGGTAGCTGCCGGAGACCATCCGCGACCGCAGGACCGAGAGGATCTCCAGGACGTCCTCGTCGCGGGCCACGAAATGCAGGATCGCCAGGAGGAGCACCGCGACGGGCCGGGTGAAGTCGATGCGTTCGAGTACGCCGGGATCGTCGAGGATCCGCCGGATGTCGAGCAGGTCGCCCTGCACCACGGAGGTCTGGCCGTTGCCCTCGAGCAGAGCCCGAGCGTGCGTGATGACGATCGGATCCCGGTCGACGTAGACGACCCGCGCGTCGGGGTCGTTGCGCTGCGCCACCTCGTGGGTGTTCTCCTGCGTCGGCAGGCCGGACCCGATGTCGAGGAACTGCCGCACCCCGTCCTCGGCGGCCAGCGTCACCGCCCGCGCCAGGAAAACCCGGTTGGCCCTGGTGAACGCGCGCACATACGGCATCGCAGCGAGCACCCGGTCGCCGACCTCGCGATCGGCGGCGAAGTTGTCCTTCCCGCCCAGGTAGTAGTCGTACATCCGGGCGACACTCGGAATGTGGGGGTCACTCACCCACGAAGGTGCCCTCTCCGCCACAGAACCCTCCCCGATGTGAACTACTCACATGCTAGGGGTAAGGACCGCAAATCGGCACCTTTCATTGCCGCCGGGCGCGTGCTTTTGCGGCCGTCGGCCGCTTGAAAATTGATTTTTCAACCATTTGACGCCTGTGCGCCTCCGTGTCGAAAAGGTGGAAAGGCTCCGCGTCGTCACTCCCTGACCAGGACGATGGCCTCCCGAGGCTGGAGGGCACCGGCGATCCGTTCCTCCCAGACGCACAGTTCGGTCCAGGTCGTCCAGCGGGCCTGGTTCACGGACGTGTCGGTGCCCGCCGAGAGGAGCTGTTCGGCGGCCGTCCGGCGCAGTTCCCCGCGTTCTTCGGGGGAGGGGAGCCGCCGGCCGAGGGCGGCGAGCCGGACGGCCACCTCGGGCGGCTCGGTGAGCCGGTCGAGGTCCATCTGGTTGATGACGCCGAAACCGTGCAGCACCCGTCCGAACTCGATCTCGGTCGTGTCGGGGAAGCCCTCGCGGTTCTGCCCGTTGAGCACGGCGGTGATGGCGCTCTCCTTGCCGCCCCAGGGCTCGTGGGAGTCCTCGCACCACAGGCCGGTCAGCAGGTCGAGACCGAGCCCGGCGTGGATCCGCCGCGCCTCGTCGACCCGCGGGAGGCGGTAGGTCCAGCCGCCGGGCAGCAGGCTTCCGGCGAACCTCGCGTACTCGACGGCGTCCTGGCGGCGCATGCCGAGGATCGGCTCGGCGGCCTCCTCCTCCCCGGCCAGGGTGGCGGTGCGCCGGTCCGCGGGCCAGTGGTCGGGATGGCGGTCCCGGCCGTCGGGGCTCTGGAGGAACAGCCGGTACGCGGCGACCGAGACGGGGGCGGGCAGCACCGCCAGCTCCTCCGCGACCGTGACGACCTCGGCGGCCTTCCGCACCAGGTCCGCCGTGACCGCGGCGCGCCAGCGCCCGGTCGTGGTGTCGCCGCTCGGCGCGAGGAGGCCGGCCAGCTCGGCGCGGATCGAGGGATCGAGCTGGCGGGCCTCCCTGGCGAGCTCGGCCGCGAAGGTCAGGCGCGGCTCGGCGGCGTCGATGCACGCCCGGACGATCGGCGACACGTCCGCCTGGCTCGCGAACAGCCGTGTCGTCTCCCGCCACCAGCCGCGGTCGACCTTGCCGGCGAGGAAGGCGGCCTCGCCCCGCTCCCGCAGATGCACCGAGGCGAGGTACTCCTGGAAGGTGAGGTGGGCGAAGGCGTAGACGCCGCTCTCGGGCTCCTGGAGCATCCCGCTGCCCTGCTCGATCTCCGTGATGAACTCGTAGGGGTCGGCGTCGGGGCGGACCCGCAGGAGCTCGCCCGCGATGGCGTCGGCGGCGTCGTCCAGGGGGAGCTCGCCGACCTCGTCGGTCATCATCCGGAACGCGAGCCGCTGGAGCACCGACTGCTTCTGGGAGATGGTCATCTCCACGACCATGCCTTTGGCCTCCTGCCGCTTGACCAGCAGGACCTCGCTGATCTCCTTGTAGAGGTCGCCCCGGCCGCCCGGCAGCGCGCCCCGGTAGCGGTGCACGTTGGCGATCATCGTGAGGATGAGCGGGTTGGCGGCGAGGTCGAGCAGTTCGGGATTGCCGCGCAGCCGGGACAGCAGGTCGTCGGAGTCCTCGCGGGCGTGCCGCTCGATCGACTCGTCGGTCCGGCCCGCGCTGCGGCGCAGGCTCGCCAGGTACCAGGTCGCCAGGAACCGGGCGATCTGCTGCCGGGTGAACGGCCTGACCTGCACGACTGTCGCCGACCTCAGCGGGTGGCCGCGGTAGCCGTAGGGGCGGGAGGTGACGACGAAGACGTTCCGCGGATGGGTCGCGATCTGCCGGTCCACCCAGTCGACGACCGCGCGGCGGTCCGCCTGGGTCGCGACCTCGTCCAGGCCGTCCAGCATGACGACGCAGCGGCCGCCGTCCAGCTGCCGGTCGAACCAGCGGGGCGGCTCCCCGCGCGAGGTCTGGAGCGAGCCGCGGATGACGTCCGGCAGCGAGATCGACGGGTTCCCGACGATGGCCGGCGCGACTTTGCGGATCTGGAGCAGGACGGGGACGCGGTCGCGCGGGGCGCCGATCCTGCGCGCGGAGCGCCCGCCCCTGGCCAGGACCAGCGTCACATGGCGGAGCAGCGTGGACTTCCCGCCGCCCGGAGCGCCGATCACGGCCAGCGGCTCGCGGGCGCGCAGCAGCTCCCAGATCGTCGAGCGTTCCGCGGTGGCGGCGGGGGGAGCCGCGGACACGACCGCGTCGGAGGCCTCGTGCGCGGGCCGCGGGGCGAGGCCGAGGTCGACGAAGACCGTGTCGAGGGGGAGGGCGTACTGGCCGACCGTCGACAGGCCCTTGAGATCGAGGTCGGTGTTCTCCTGGATCAGATAGCGCCGGTAGTGCCGGCCGTAGCGCGACAGCCCGCGGCGGACGGCGCCGTCCAGGGCCGTGCCGAGGGACTCGCCCCAGCTCTTCTGCGCCCTGGTGAAGGCCGTTCCGGTGACGGCCAGGACGAACACGACGATCTCGTAGACCACCAGGCCCAGGACGAACTGGACGGGATGCGCGCGCAGGGCGTCCCAGAGCGAGGCGCCGGCCGCCACCGGGGGTCCGATGACGGCCAGGGCGAGCAGTGCGGGGCCGAGCCGGTTCGCGGGGGTACCTTTCGGCATCACCCCACTATGGACTACCGGAGTTCGCGCTTGAGGATCTTTCCGGTGGCGGTCATCGGCAGGGCCTCGCGGAACTCGACGAGCCGCGGGTACTTGTAGGAGGCGAACTGCTCCTTGCCCCAGGCCACGAGCTCCTCCTCGGTGGTGGTGTCGCCGGGCGTCCTGATGACGTACGCCTTGACCTCCTCGCCGTGGGTGTCGTGCGGGACGCCGACGACCGCGGCCAGGGAGACGGCCGGATGGGTCATCAGGACCTCCTCGATCTCGCGCGGGTACACGTTGAAGCCGCCGCGGATGATCATGTCCTTGGACCGGTCGACGATGAAGTAGTAGCCCTCGGAGTCGCGGGTGGCGAGGTCGCCGGTGCGGAACCAGCCGTCCTTGATCGCCTCGGCGGTCGCCTCGGGCCGCTTGTAGTAGCCCTTCATGACGTTGTGGCCGCGGATGGCGATCTCGCCGGGGCCCTCGCCCTCGACGGTCTTCCACTCGTCGTCGATCAGCTTGAGCTCGACGCCCCACACCGGCAGGCCGACCGAGCCCGCCTTGGTGTCGCGGTCGGGACGGTTGAAGGCCGCGACCGGAGAGGTCTCCGAGAGCCCGTAGCCCTCGAGGATGTCGACGTCGAACTTGGCCTTGATGCCCTTCAGGACCTCGAGCGGCAGGGCCGCGCCGCCGGAGACCGCGACCCGCAGGTTGTCGCGGATGGCGGCGATGTCGGACTCGGCGGTGTCGTCGGTCAGCAGCGCCCAGTACATGGTCGGGACGCCCGCGAACTGGTTGACCTTCTCCTTCACCATCAGCTCGACGGCGGCCTTCGGCTCGAAGCGCGGCACCAGGACCAGCGTGGCCCGCCGGTAGATCCCGACGTTCATCACGCAGGTCTGGCCGAAGATGTGGAACAGCGGCAGCGTCACCAGGAAGGTGTCGTGCAGGGTCCGCTGGAAGAGGGTGTCGGAGACCATCGCGTTGCTCAGCAGGTTGCCGTGCGAGAGCTCGGCGCCCTTGGGCTGGCCGGTGGTGCCCGAGGTGTAGAGGACGACCGCGGTGTCGGTCGCCTCGGTGAGCACCGGCTCGAACGTGCCCGGCTGGCCGCCGAGGGCGGCCCAGAACAGCTCCGCGCCCTCGATCGGCGACTCGGTGGTCGCGAGGGAGGCGGGGAGGAGGAAGAAGTGCTCGCAGCCGTCGGCCTGCTGGTAGCCGGCGTGCCCGACCTCGCCGATGGGGAGCTCGGGGGTGCCCTCGAAGCAGAACAGCGCCTTGGCGTCGGAGTCGCCGAGGTGGTAGGCGACCTCGCGCGGCTTGAGCAGCACGTTCAGCGGGACCACGACCGCTCCGGCCTTGAGGATGCCGAAGTAGATCATCGGGAAGTACGGGAGGTTCGGACACGAGATGGCGACCTTGTCGCCCGGCTGGATGCCCCGCGACACCAGGAGGTTGGCCACCTGGTTCGCGACCGTGTTGACGAAGGAATACGACAGACGCATGTCCCCGAAGACGAGCGCGTCCCGATCCGGGGTTTCGCGGGCGGCGTCTTCGATCAGCACGGACAGGTTGAGCATGGAGTTTCCTCTTCTCGCGCCTGGGGCATATGGGTGGAGTTTACTTACGGGTAACCACATCCAAGCCCAACACAAGATCAACCTCTAGTAGGGCGAACATAAAACTTGCCAGTTGGCACTGGCAAGCTCGTCGCGCTTGCTTGTGCGCTAGGCTTGGGGTATGCGATCGAGGCTGCTTCTCAGCCCGCCGTACTGATCACGAAGCATCAGTACGGCAGCCCCTCCCTGTGTGAGGGGCTTTTGCATTGATGCAGCCCATTCCGGACCCCACAGAGGAACCAGCAGTGAGCGAAGACGAGCAGACGTACGACCCGGCAGCCGTCCAGGAGAAGTGGCAGGCCCGCTGGGAGGAACTCGGCACCTTCGTGGCCAGTGACGATCCCGCGGACCCGCGCGAACGCCGCTACATGCTGGACATGTTCCCCTATCCGTCCGGTGACCTGCACATGGGGCACGGCGAGGTCTTCGCGATCGGCGACGTCGTCGCCCGCTACTGGTTCCACCAGGGCCACAACGTCCTGCACCCCATCGGCTGGGACTCCTTCGGCCTGCCCGCCGAGAACGCGGCGATCAAGCGCAACGCCCACCCCGCCGAGTGGACCTACGCCAACATCGAGACCCAGGCCAACTCCTTCCGCCGCTACGGGATCTCCTTCGACTGGACCCGCAGGCTGCACACCAGCGACCCCGACTACTACAAGTGGAACCAGTGGCTGTTCACCCGGTTCTTCGAGCGCGGCCTGGCCTACCGCAAGGGCGGCCTGGTCAACTGGTGCCCCAACGACCAGACCGTGCTGGCCAACGAGCAGGTCGTCGCCGGGCAGTGCGAGCGCTGCGGTGCGGTCGTGATCCGGCGCGAGCTGACCCAGTGGTACTTCAAGATCACTGACTACGCCCAGCGGCTGCTGGACGACATGGACCAGCTGAGCGGCTGGCCCGAGCCGATCCTGACCATGCAGCGCAACTGGATCGGGCGGTCCGAGGGCGCCGACGTCACCTTCGAGATCGAGGGGCACGGGGCCGTCACGGTCTACACGACCAGGCCCGACACCCTGTACGGCGCCACGTTCTTCGTCGTGGCCGCCGACGCCGCGCTGGCCGACCGGATCGTCACCGACGAGCGGCGTCCGGCGCTGGAGGCCTACAAGGCCGAGGTCGCCAAGCTGACCGACATCGACCGGCTGTCCACGGAGAAGGAGAAGACCGGCGTCTTCCTGGGCGTCCACGCGGTCAACCCGGTCAACGGCGAGCGGATCCCCGTCTGGGCCGCCGACTACGTCCTGGCCGACTACGGGCATGGCGCGATCATGGCCGTCCCGGCGCACGACCAGCGCGACCTGGACTTCGCCAAGACCTTCGACCTGCCCGTTCGGGTCGTCCTGGAGACCGGTGCGGCCGACCCGGCCGAGACCGGCACCGCCACCCCCGGCGAGGGCCGGCTGATCAACTCCGGCCCCCTGGACGGCCTGAGCAAGACCGAGGCCATCTCCAAGATCATCGAAGTGCTGGAGGAGAAGGACCTGGGCCACGGCACGGTCAACTTCCGCCTGCGCGACTGGCTGCTGTCCCGCCAGCGGTTCTGGGGCACCCCGATCCCGATCATCCACTGCCCGTCCTGCGGTGAGGTCGCGGTCCCGGACGAGGACCTGCCGGTCAGGCTGCCCGAGGGCGTGCGCGGCGAGGCGCTGGCGCCCAAGGGCGTGTCCCCGCTGGCCGGGGTCGAGGAGTGGGTCAACGTCAAGTGCCCCTCGTGCGGAGCCGACGCCAAGCGCGACACCGACACGATGGACACCTTCGTCGACTCGTCCTGGTACTTCTTCCGCTACACCTCGCCCGGCTACACCGCGGGCCCGTTCGACCCCGAGCAGGTCCGCCGGTGGATGCCCGCCGGCCAGTACATCGGCGGCAAGGAACACGCCGTCATGCACCTGCTGTACTGCCGGTTCTTCACCAAGGTGATCCACGACCTGGGCATGATCGACTTCGTCGAGCCGTTCACCCGGCTGCTGAACCAGGGCCAGGTGATCAACCAGGGCAAGGCGATGTCGAAGTCGCTGGGCAACGGGGTCGACCTGGGCAAGCAGATCGACGAGTTCGGCGTCGACGCCGTCCGGCTGACGATGCTGTTCGCCGGTCCGCCCGAGGAGGACATCGACTGGGCCGACATGTCGCCGGCCGCGTCGCTGAAGTTCCTGGCCCGTGCCCACCGGATCATGACCGAGGTGAGCAGCGCGCCCGGCGTGGACTTCGCCTCCGGTGATCTGGACCTGCGCCGCTTCACCCACAAGACGGTCGCCGAGGTGACCAAGCTGGTCGACGGCTACCGGTTCAACGTCGCGATCGCCCGCATGATGGAGCTGACCTCGGCCGCCCGCAAGGCGATCGACTCCGGCCCCGGCGCGGGCGACCCGGCCGTGCGCGAGGCCGCCGAGGCGCTGGCGATCATGCTGTCGATCATCAGCCCGTACGTCACCGAGGAGGGCTGGGAGGCGCTGGGTCACGAGGGCTCCATCGCCCGGGTGCAGTGGCCGGTCGCCGATCCCGCGCTGCTGGTCCAGGACTCGGTCACCTGTGTCGTGCAGGTGCTGGGCAAGGTCCGTGACCGGCTGGAGGTCTCCCCGGAGATCTCCGCGGGGGACCTGGAGGCGCTGGCGCTGGCGAGCGAGAAGGTCCAGGCCGACATCGCCGGACGTCCGGTGCGGAAGGTGATCGTCAAGGCGCCGAAGATCGTCAACATCGTCGTCTGACCGGGTGCTGACCCGGGCGTCCTGACCAGGGCCTTCGTAACAAAGCGTCAGCCTCTGGTCATTCTGGCGTAACTTTCACGCGTCACGCTGGTTCCACCCGCAACGAGGAGGAACCAGCGTGACGCGTGTGAGGCAGGCCGTGATCCTGGCCGGGGGCAACGCCACCCGGCTCAGGCCCTACACCGACCGGGTGCCCAAGGCCCTGGTCGACGTCGGCGGCAAGCCGATCTTCGAGCACCAGGTGGAGTGGCTGGCGAGCGAGGGCGTGGAGCACGCCGTCGTCTCCTGCGGCTACCTCGCCGAGGTCCTCAGGAGACATGTCATGGAGCGCGCGCTCCCGCTCGCGGTGACGGTCGTGGTCGAGGACAGGCCGCTCGGCCGGGGCGGCGGCCTCAAGCACGCCGCCCGGTCGCTCCCGTTCCCCGGAGAACGCTGGATCGGGCTCAACGGCGACATCGTCACCCGCTTCCCGCTCGCGGGCCTCGAGGCCCGCCACGCCGCTTCCGGCGCGCTCGCCACGATCGGCGTCACCGAGCTGAAGTCGCCCTACGGGATCGTCGATCTCGCGCCCGGCGGGCGGATCGAGCGCTTCCGCGAGGCACCCGTGCTGCCGCACTGGGTGAACGCCGGGGTCTATCTCTTCGAGCCGGAGGCCGCCGCGCTGCTGCCGGACCTGGGCGACCACGAGACCGCCACGTTCCCCCGTCTCGCGGAGGAGGGGCTGCTCGGCGCCTTCGAGATCGACGGCTACTGGCGCGGCATCGACAATGCCAAGGACCTCAAGGAGGCCAACCGCGAGATCCGCGATCTCGGCTGGGCCGCCTGACCTTCGGTGCGATCCCGCCCCCGTGACGCGCGGCGATCACGGGGGCAGGAGGCGTCAGATCTTGCGGAGAACCGCGACGACCTTGCCGAGCACGCTGGACTCGTCACCCGGGATCGGGTCGTAGGCGGCGTTCTGCGGCATCAGCCACACATGGCCGTCCTTGCGCTTGAAGGTCTTGACCGTGGCCTCGCCGTCGATCATCGCGGCGACGATGTCGCCGTTGTCGGCGTCGGGCTGCTGCCGGACGACGACCCAGTCGCCGTCGGCGATGGCGGCCTCGATCATCGAGTCGCCCTGGACCTTCAGGAGGTAGTGCTCGCCCTCGCCGATCAGCTGCTTGGGCAGGGTGAAGATGTCTTCCACCGACTCCTCGGCGAGGATCGGGCCACCGGCCGCGATCCGCCCGACGAGCGGCACGTAAGCCGGGGTCGGCCCTTCGGCGTAGTCATCGCTGACCACAGGGCGCGTCCCCGCGGGCCCCCGCACCTCGACGGCGCGCGGACGGTTCGGATCGCGCCGGAGATAGCCCTTTCGCTGCAGCGTGCGCAGCTGGTGGGACACACTGGACGTGCTGGTCAGCCCGACGGCCTCGCCGATCTCCCGCATCGACGGCGGGTAGCCCCGCCGCTGGACCGAGTCCCGGATCACCTCGAGCACCATCCGCTGGCGCTGGGTGAGGCCGCTTTCGTCCAGGGGTCCGTCAGGCGTCTCCGAGACCTTGCTCATGGCGCCTTCGCCTCCTGTCTCGTGTTTGCAGCTCTGGTGTCTTGTGCAACACAGAACGTTATCGTCTCCCGGCCGAATGATCAAACAATTGTTCGAGATTGGTACTGGTGTTCTGTTCCCCTCATGCGCTAGAACATCGTACATCCGTTCTATCGAAAAGCTATTCGAAGACCTGGTGTGAGGTGGGTGGCATGAGCAGAGAGCCGATCAGGCTGACCCGGCGGGGACGGATCGTCGTGGTGGCCTTCGCGGCCCTGGCCGTCCTGGGGCTGGGGGTGGGTGGCCGGGCGGCGTTCGCGGGCGGGCCCTCGAGCGCGCGCGAGAGCGTCGTGGTGGAGCCGGGGGACACGCTGTGGGACATCGCGGTCGCGGCCGAGCCCCGCAAGGACCCGAGGCTCGTGGTGGCCCGGATCGTCGACCTGAACCATCTGTCCGGCGTCGTCGTGGAGCCCGGGCAGCGGCTCGTCCTCCCCTGAATTCCGCACTCTCCGTCAGGTGCCTCGTCCGACACGCCGAAGGGGGCGCGTGTGACGGGCGTCTATGGCCGGGACCCCTCGTTCGGCTTGCGTAGGGAGTGGCGGAGCCCTAGGTTTGGACCACAACATCTAGTACTTACACAGATGTAGTTCGCCACAGGTTGTGTTCTCGTGGCGGAGCGTTGACCAACGGTCTACACCGGGGAAGAGGGAGAGGGAGCATGCACTGTCCGTTCTGCCGCAACACCGACAGCCGGGTCATCGACAGCCGCTCGACCGAGGACGGGGCCGCCATCCGGCGCCGCCGCTCGTGCCCGGAGTGCGGCAAACGATTCACCACGCAGGAGAGCGTGCTCCAGATGGTGGCCAAGCGCAGCGGGGTCACCGAGCCGTTCATCCGGGAGAAGATCATCGCCGGTGTGCGCAGGGCCTGCCAGGGCCGTCCGGTCGACGAGGATGCGCTGGCTCTGCTGGGCCAGAAGGTGGAGGAGGCGATCCGGGCGACCGGCGCCGCCGAGATCCAGTCCCACGAGATCGGCTTGGCGATCCTGGGACCCCTGCAGGAGCTCGACGAGGTCGCCTATCTGCGATTCGCCTCGGTCTACCGGGGCTTCGAGTCGCTGGACGACTTCGAGAAGGAGATCGACGCCCTGCGGAGGGTGTCAGCGTCGCCGCCGGAATGAGGAAGCCGGCGCGAGTGCTGTAACTACCGCGAGCGCATCATAAAAACGCCCCGAACGTCCGGCCGCCCGTCCGGCACGCTCGATCGGGCGTTATCAGTCATGTGTACGCATTGTGGGTCCTGCGGGAGGGACCCGGGAGTGGGGGAAGACTATGACGGAGACCGTCAGCGGGACAGCACGGCGGAAGGCACCACGCAAAGGGCTGAAGATGCAGCGCATCTTCACCCGGCCGGGCGTGCACCCCTACGACGACATCACCTGGGAGCGTCGTGACGTCGTCATGACCAACTGGCGTGACGGGTCCGTCAACTTCGAGCAGCGCGGCGTCGAGTTCCCCGGCTTCTGGTCGGTCAACGCCGCCAACATCGTCACCACCAAGTACTTCCGGGGCGCCGTCGGCACCCCGCAGCGCGAGTCCTCGCTGCGCCAGCTCATCGACCGGGTCGTGGACGTTTACACCCGCACCGGCGTCGAGCACGGCTACTTCGCGTCCGACGAGGACGCCGAGATCTTCGACCACGAGCTGAAGTACGCGCTCGCCCACCAGGTGTTCAGCTTCAACTCACCGGTGTGGTTCAACGTGGGCACGAAGTCCCCGCAGCAGGTCAGCGCCTGTTTCATCCTCTCCGTGGACGACCAGATGGAGTCGATCCTGGAGTGGTACAAGGAAGAGGGTGTGATCTTCAAGGGGGGCTCCGGCTCCGGGGTCAACCTCTCCCGCATCCGCTCGTCCAAGGAGCTGCTGTCCTCCGGCGGCACCGCCAGCGGCCCGGTCTCCTTCATGCGCGGCGCCGACGCGTCCGCGGGGACGATCAAGTCGGGCGGCGCGACCCGCCGCGCGGCCAAGATGGTCGTCCTGGACGTCGACCACCCCGACATCGCCGAGTTCATCGAGACCAAGGCGCGCGAGGAAGACAAGATCCGCGCCCTGCGCGACGCCGGCTACGACATGGACCTGGGCGGCAAGGACATCGTGTCCGTGCAGTACCAGAACGCGAACAACTCGGTGCGCGTCTCGGACGAGTTCATGCGGGCGGTCGAGAGCGACGGCGAGTTCGGGCTCCGCGCCCGCCTCAACGGCGAGATCATCGAGACCATCCGGGCCAAGGACCTGTTCCGCCTGATGGCGCAGGCCGCGTGGGAGTGCGCCGACCCGGGCGTCCAGTACGACGACACGATCAACGACTGGCACACCTCGCCGGAGTCGGGCCGCATCACCGCGTCCAACCCCTGCTCGGAGTACCTGCACCTGGACAACTCCTCGTGCAACCTGGCGTCGATCAACCTGCTGAAGTTCCTGAAGCCGGACAACTCCTTCGACATCGCCCCGTTCGTGAAGCTCACCGAGCTGATCATCACGGCGATGGACATCTCGATCACCTTCGCGGACTTCCCGACCGAGAAGATCACCGAGACGACCCGCGCGTTCCGCCAGCTCGGCATCGGCTACGCCAACCTCGGCGCCCTGCTCATGGCCAGCGGCCACGCCTACGACTCCGAGGGCGGCCGCTCCATCGCCGCCGCGATCACCTCGCTCATGACGGGCGCGGCCTACCGCCGGTCCGCCGAGCTCGCCGGTGCGGTCGGCGTCTACGACGGCTACGCCCGCAACGCCGAGGGCCACAAGCGGGTCATGCGCAAGCACGCCGCGGCCAACGACGACATCCGCACGATCGACGCGATCGACAAGGCCATCCACGCCGAGGCCACCCGCGAGTGGGCCGACTGCCTCAAGCTGGGCGAGAAGAACGGCTACCGCAACGCGCAGGCCTCGCTGCTCGCGCCGACCGGCACCATCGGCCTGATGATGGACTGCGACACCACCGGCATCGAGCCCGACCTGGCGCTCAAGAAGTTCAAGAAGCTGGTCGGCGGCGGCTCCATGGAGATCGTCAACCACACGGTGCCGCGGGCGCTGCGCAAGCTCGGCTACCAGGCCGAGCAGGTCGAGGCGATCGTCGAGTTCATCGCCGAGAACGGCCACATCGTCGACGCCCCCGGCCTCAAGCGCGAGCACTACGAGGTGTTCGACTGCGCGATGGGCGAGCGGTCGATCAGCCCGATGGGCCACGTCCGGATGATGGCGGCGACCCAGCCGTTCCTGTCCGGCGCGATCTCCAAGACGGTCAACATGCCGGAGAGCGCCACCATCGAGGACATCGAGAAGGTGTACTTCGAGGGCTGGAAGATGGGCCTCAAGGCTCTCGCGATCTACCGCGACAACTGCAAGGTCGGCCAGCCGCTGTCGGTCGCGAAGAAGAAGGAGGCGCCGGTCGCCGCCGAGGTCTCCGCCCCGGTCGCCGCCGCCGCTCCCGCCGAGGTCCGCCCGGTCCGCAAGCGCCTGCCCAAGAAGCGCTCGGCCACCGTCACCCGCTTCTCCGTCGCGGGCGCCGAGGGATACATGACCGCCTCGACGTACGAGAACGACGAGCTCGGCGAGGTCTTCCTCAAGCTCGGCAAGCAGGGCTCCACTCTGGCCGGTGTGATGGACGCCTTCTCCATGGCGATCTCCATCAGCCTCCAGTACGGCGTCCCGCTCGAGACCTGGGTCGACAAGTTCACCAACATGCGCTTCGAGCCGGCCGGCATGACCGACGACCCGGACATCCGCATGGCCAGCTCGATGATGGACTACATCTTCCGCCGGCTGGCGCTCGACCACCTGCCCTTCGAGTCGCGCGCCGAGCTGGGCATCTTCTCCGCGGAGGAGCGTGCCCTGCAGGCCGCGGGCGAGGACCCCGCCTCCCTCCACAACCAGGTGGAGGAGCAGCTCGACATCCTCGGGCAGTCGGCTCCGATCGAGCAGAAGCCGTCGCTGCCGATCGTCCCGGTGCCGTCGGCCCGCGTCGACGCCACCGAGTCCCACGGCCGCCGCACCGCCGACGCCCCGCTCTGCATGACCTGCGGCACCAACATGCGCCCCGCGGGCTCCTGCTACGTCTGCGAAGGCTGCGGCAGCACCAGCGGCTGCAGCTAGGGTCCGTTTCAAGGCAGCCGGCTTTGGGACAGAGCTAGGTCCGGTGCCCTGAGGGGCGCTGTGACATGAGGGGATCCGGATCCGTCCGGATCCCCTTTCGCGTTCTCATGGGACTGGCGCACGGGTCAGGCGGCGTGGTCGGTGAGGTACTGCTCCCAGGTGCGTTCTCCGAGGGTCGCTCCCTTCAGGGTCAGGTTGGCGCCCTCGCGGTAGGCGCGCCCGGCCTTGCCGGGGATGCGGACGGGGAGCCTCGGACGGCGCTTGGCCCGGGCCTCCAGGTAGGGGCGGGCCAGTTCGGGGAGGGTGTAGAGCTTCGGGCCCGCCAGGTCGGGGACATGGCCCTGCGGGGTGCCCAGGGTGAGCTCGACCAGGCGGGCGGCGACCTCGCGGGCGTCGACGGGCTGGAAGCGGAGGCCGCCGGGGACGGGCAGGACGGGCAGCTTCGCCATCTTCGCGACGACCTTGAACAGGAGGTCGTGGAACTGGGCGGCGCGCAGGATCGTCCAGGGGATCCCCGAATCCTCGATCGCCCGCTCGGCGTCCAGCTTGGTCCTGAGCCAGGCCAGCGGCACCCGGTCGGCGCCGATGACCGAGATGTGGACGAGGTGCGCGACACCGGCGTCCCGCGCGGCGGCGACCAGGTGGCGGGCGGCCACGTCGTCGGCCTTGGGACCGCCCGCGAGATGGAGGACGATCTCGGCTCCGGCGACGGCCTCGGCCAGTCCCTCGTTCCGCACGAGGTCGCCGGTGACATATCCCGCGCCCTCCCGAGGGGTGCGGGTGAGGACGCGGACGTCGTGGCCCGCGGCGCGCAGCAGCGGGGTGACATGGGTGCCGAGGGTGCCGGTGCCGCCGGTGACCAGGATGAGTGCCATGATCTTCTCCTGAGTTCGAAGGGTCTGGCCTGATGACCCGCGGGGCGTGGGGAACGTGACGGGTTGAGCGAAGAGAATGTTCTGGCGGGTCTGTTCGAGGAGCACCGGGGGCGGTTGCGGTCGATCGGATACCGGATGCTCGGCTCGGTCGGCGAGGCCGACGACGCCGTCCAGGAGACCTGGCTGCGGCTCAGCCGGACCGGGGCCGGTGAGATCGAGAACCTGGGCGGATGGCTCACGACCGTCATGGGGCGCGTCTGCCTGAACGTGCTGCGCTCGCGCGAGCAGCGGCGCGAGGAGCCGCTCGAGGTGTCGATGCCGGATCCGATCATCGGCCGCGACGACGGCGGCCATCCGGAGCACGAGGCACTGCTGGCCGACTCGGTCGGGCTGGCCCTCCTGGTGGTGCTGGGGACGCTGGCACCGGCCGAGCGGGTGGCGTTCGTGCTGCACGACATGTTCGCCGTGCCGTTCGAGGAGATCGCCGGACTGGTCGAGCGGACGCCCACGGCGACCCGGCAGCTCGCCAGCCGGGCCCGGCGCAGGGTGCGGGAGCAGGCTCCCGCACCCGATCCGGATCCCGTGCTCCAGCGGGAGGTCGTCGCCGCGTTCTTCGCCGCCACCAGGAACGGCGACCTCGACGCGCTGCTGGCCGTCCTCGACCCGGACGTCGTCCTGCGCTCCGACGGCGGCACCGCCCGCCCGGCCCAGACGGTCGTGCTCCGCGGCCCCGGCACGGTCGCCTCCCAGGCGTCGAGGGCACGCACCCTCGCCCAGTACATGCACCCGGCCCTGATCAACGGCACCCCCGGCGCCGTCGTGATCATCAACGGCCGCCCGTTCTCGATCATGGCCTTCTCGGTGGTCAACGGCAGAATCCTCTCCATCGACGTCCTCGCCGATCCCGACCGCCTCGACGCCCTGGACCTCACCGCCTTCGCCTGAGCCCTCCGCACCGGTGCCCCTCCCGGAACCATCCGGTTCCGGGAGGGGCGGGGCCTCACGGACGGGCCGGGGAGAGGGCCCGGCCCGCTCCCCGGGCAGGGACAGGTGGGTGGAGGGGTCAGGCGGCTGGGCGGAGTCAGGCGGGTGGGTGGGGTCAGGCGGGTGGGAGCGGGTGGGCCGGTTTGAAGGTGAGGGACGGGTCGGCGGGGGTGGGGGCGTGGGCGTTGTAGGCGGTACGGAGCTGGGCCGGGGTGAGGGGGACCAGGCCCTGGGCGGTGGTCTGCCAGCCGCGGAGGACGGGGTGGTCGGGGTGGTGGGTGCGGAGGGTGACCAGGGCGGGGTCGGCGAGGACATAAGCGGTGCCGAGGAGGTCGCAGAAGGCCTCGGGGGAGGGCTGGAGGAGGGAGAAGGGCGGTTCGGGGGAGAGAGTGGCGACGGTGTGGGCGCTGAGGGGGCCCAGGTGGATCGAGAGGGTGTGGCGGCCGGGGCCGGCGGCCTTGAGGAGGGAGGGGAGGGTCGCGGCGGCGAAGTCGGTGGCGCGGGTGCGCATCCAGGACAGTTCGGCCTCGTTGGCGGCCTCGGCGATGAGGAGGGAGTCGGCGGCGAGGAGGGTCTGCTCGTCGTCCCTCAGATGCTGGAGGGCGTGCAGGACCTCGGGCAGGGGCTCGCCCCGGTAGAGCAGCGGGGGGAGCAGGCGCGGTTCGGTGGCGTAGGCGGTGCGGGCGTCGGGGGCGTCCGGCGGGAGGTCGAGCTCGCGGCAGAACTGCAGGAAGTCGGCCGGGTCGAGCGGGTAGAGGTGGATCTCGGCTCCGGTGCGGCGCAGGGACGTCAGCGTTAATGCCAGGGCGCCGAGGTACCCGCGGTGCGAGGGGTAGGCGCGGGTGGGAGAGGCGGCGGCGAGGGTCAGCAGGTCGGCCTCGCGGCACAGCACCGGCAGCGCCGCCGAGATGACGCCGTTCGCGCGCCGGTGGGGCGCGCCGTTCTTCCTGGGCATCACGGCTCCTTCCGCCCGGACTCTCCGGGCTCTCCGAACGCTACGCACCCGGTACGACATTCCGCGTCCAGACTGTCACCATGTGTCACCGGCATGCGGTGTCCCGTCCGGCGGGCGGATGGAACGGGCCGCGCACCGGACGATCGTCCCGGGCGCGGGAGCCCCTGCGGGCAAGGGCCTCGACGCCGATTGCGCAAGCGGCGCCGACCCGGAGGCCGTGACTTGAGTTGACTGGGTGCAAGATTGTCTGCAAATTTCGTGAGGGCGTCGTATGCTTGCGCGATGAGTCAGCCTGCAGGGGAGAACGCGAAGACTCGGCGGTTGGCCGAGGTCGCGAAGAAGGTCGGGGTCAGCGAGGCCACCGTCAGCCGGGTGCTCAACGGGCGGCCGGGGGTCTCCGACGCCACGCGGGCGGCGGTGCTCACGGCACTCGACGTGCTGGGATACGAACGGCCCACGCAGCTGCGGGGCGAACGGGCCAGGCTGGTGGGGCTGGTCCTGCCCGAACTGGGCAACCCGATCTTCCCGGCGCTCGCCGAGGTCATCGGAGGGGCACTGGCGCAGCGGGGCTTCACGCCGGTGCTGTGCACCAGGACGGCCGGCGGCCTGTCGGAGGCCGACTACGTCGACATGCTCGTCGACCAGCACGTCTCGGGGATGGTGTTCGCCGGAGGGCACTACGCGGAGACCGATTCACCGCACGAGCACTACCTGCGGCTGATGGAGCTGGGCCTGCCCGTCGTCCTGGTCAACGCGGCGGTGCCGGAGCTCACCTTCCCGCGGGTGTCGACCGACGACGCGGTGGCCGTCGAGCAGGCGTTCACCCATCTCACCTCGCTCGGGCACGAGCGGATCGCGCTCCTGCTGGGGCCCGAGGACCACATACCGTCCGTGCGGAAGCTGGCGGCGTTCCGCCAGATCGCCGAGCGGACCGGGATGAAGGTGCCCGACAACGCCGTGGAGCACGCGATGTTCTCCATAGAGGGCGGCCATTCGGTGACGTCGAGGATCATCGCCAACGGATTCACCGGCGTCATCTGCGCCTCCGACATCCTCGCCCTGGGGGCCATCAGGGCGATCCGGCGGGCCGGCCTGTCCGCGCCCGAGGACCTGTCCGTGGTCGGCTTCGACGACTCGGCGTTCATCAACTGCACCCATCCGCCGCTCACGACCGTCCGGCAGCCCATCGAGGCCATGGGACGGGCGGCCGTCGCGATCCTGGTCAACGCCATGGAGCGGGGCGCCGTCGCGGGCGAGGCGGGGGAGGAGCTCCTGTACGAGCCCGAGCTCGTCGTCCGGGGCTCCACCGCCCCGGCGCGCACCCCTGTTACGTGATTGTGACGGCTACTTTTCGCTTCTGAATCGATTCCTTACGAAGCCGCTGCCCGGCCCCGGGCGGCGGCTTCTTGCGTTCTAGCTGCGAAAACTGGCGTCACACTGCGTTCGTGCGATCTTGTGTCGCAAATTTGCGTAGATCTGTTCAGGTCTTGCCGTGTGATGCCCGTCTCTGTATGTTTCTCGCAATCGCCCCCAGGAGGAACAACAGATGAGAACCCGTCCTGTGGCGGTGCTGCTCACCGCGGCACTCGCCCTCACCGCCACCGCCTGTGGTGCCAAGTCCAGCAAGGACGAGAAGAAGCCCGCGGCGGGCGCGACGGCCGAAGCGGTCGCTCCGCTCGACCCGAACACCAAGGTGTCGATCTCCGTCGGGTGCGCCCCGCCCAAGACGGCGAAGGCCTTCCGCGCCGACTGGGACGCCGACATCGCGAAGTTCACCCAGCAGCACCCGAACATCACGATCAAGAGTGACGACGCGTTCCCCTGCATCGTCCCCGAGACGTTCAACGCGAAGCTGGCCGGCGGTCAGATGGACACCGCGTACTACGTCTACTACACGGACACACAGCGGATCATCAACAACAAGCAGGCCGCGGACATCACGCCCTACATCGCGGGCCTCCAGTCCGTGAAGGACGTCAACCCGCTGTTCATGAAGGCCTTCCAGGACACCGGCGGCAAGACCTACGGCCTGCCGCGCAAGGCCTACACCACCGGCCTGGTCTTCAACCGCAAGCTCTTCACCGACGCCGGTCTCGACCCGGCGAATCCGCCCAAGACCTGGGCCGAGGTCCGCGACGCCGCCAAGAAGATCGCCGGTCTCGGCAACGGCACCATCGGCTACGGCGAGTACTCCGCGGGCAACACCGGCGGCTGGCACTTCACCACCTCGATCTACGGCCGCGGCGGCAGCGTCGTGTCCGAGGACGGCAAGACCGCCGCCTTCAACACCCCCGAGGGCCAGGCCGTCCTGCAGAACCTCAAGGACATGCGCTGGACCGACGACAGCATGGGCACCAAGCAGCTGTACCGCTGGGAGGACCTCATGAAGCTCATGGGCTCCGGCAAGCTCGGCATGATGATCGGCGCCCCTGACGTGGTCACCGAGACGTTCAACAACTTCGGCGCCGACCCCAAGAACATCGGCGTCACCACCCTCCCCGAGGCCCAGGGCTCCCTGCTCGGCGGCGACGGCTACATGATCAACCCGAAGGCGACCCCGGACGAGATCAAGGCCGCCGTCATGTGGCTCGACTTCCACGAGCTCACCCTCGGCCAGGGCCAGTTCGACTACGCCCGCAACAAGACCAGCGGACGCCCGGTCGGCATCCCGGAGAACATCCTCTGGGGCGCCAACGCCACCGGTCAGAAGGAGCAGGAGCTGGCCAAGCAGTACAGCACCGTTCCGACCGAGAACTTCTCGCCCTACATCCAGGGTTCCGTCGGCATCACCCCGCGGACCGAGCCCCCGAACGCGCAGGCCGTCTACGCGATCCTCGACACGGTCATGTCGGCCGTGCTCACCCGTAAGGACGCGGACATCGCCAAGCTCCTGAGCGACGCGGAGAAGAAGGTCAACACCCTTCTCGCCCGCACCAAGTAACAGAGCACCGGACGCCCGGAGGCGCGCGAACCGCGCCTCCGGGCCCTCCCGATGAGGACGACCATGACGGTTCTGCAGAAGAACGACTTCCGCCCCGTGCCAGAGGTGGTGGAGAGAAAGCCCCGCAAGGGGGGCCGGAAGGTCCGCGACAACCTGACGGCCTACGGCTTCCTGAGCGGTGCGCTGATCTGCTTCGCGCTGTTCTCCTGGTATCCGATGATCCGCGAGATCATCCTGAGCTTCCAGGAGAACAACTTCGTCGACCCGCCGGTCTGGGTCGGCACGCAGAACTACACGGACGTCTTCCAGGACTCCGCCTTCGCGCCGGCCTGGAAGAACACCGCGATGTTCACCCTGCTGGCCCTGCTGTGCGGATACATCATCCCGTTCGTGATCGCCCTGGTCCTGAACGAGCTGCGCCACGCCCGCGGCTACCTCCGCTTCGTGGTGTACCTGCCGGTCATGCTTCCGCCGGCCGTCTCCGTGCTGCTGTTCAAGTGGTTCTACGACCCGGGACCCGGGCTGTTCAACCAGATCCTCGACCTGTTCCACCTGCCGACCCTGGCCTGGCTGGACTCCACGGACACCGCGCTGATCTCGCTGGTGATCGTGAGCACGTGGATGAACCTCGGCAGCGGCACCCTGATCTACCTCGCGGCGCTCCAGTCGGTGCCGCCGGAACTGTACGAGGCCGCCGAACTGGACGGGGCGGGCATCTTCCGCCGGATCTGGCATGTGACGATCCCGCAGACCCGGCTGATCCTGCTGGTCATGCTGCTGATCCAGATCATCGCGACCATGCAGGTGTTCATCGAGCCGATGCTGCTGACCGGCGGCGGGCCCGAGGACGCCACGGTCTCGGTCGTGTACCTGATGTACCAGTACGCCTTCAACTTCGGTAACTACGGCGGCGGCAGCGCGCTCGGCGTGATGCTCATGCTCGTCCTGCTGGTCTTCTCGGCCGCCTACCTGCGCATCTCCCGGGAGGAGAAGTGAGCTCCGTCAACCGGACCATCGTCTCGCCGCTCCAGCTCAGCTCGCGCTGGGGCAGGCGGATCTACTGGGCGACCGTCGTGTTCATGGTCGTCCTCTTCACCGCCGTCTTCGTCTTCCCGCTGTACTGGATGGTCACCGGGGCGCTGAAGTCGGGCGAGGAGTTCGCGAAGGTACCGCCGACCTACTTCCCGTCGAGTTTCAACTTCCAGTCCTACAAGGACGCCTGGAACCTGATGAACCTCGACCGGTACCTGGTCAACACGATCTACTACGCGGGCGGCGCCTGGGCGTTCTCGCTGGGCTTCGACGTGGCGGCGGCCTACGCGCTGTCCAAGCTGCGTCCGGTGTTCGGCAACGTCGTGCTGTTCATGATGCTGTCGACCCTGATGATCCCGCCGCTGGTGATCCTGCTGCCGGCCTACCTGACCATCAAGGACGTCCCGATCGTCCATCTCGACCTGCAGAACAGCCCGTGGGCCCTGTGGCTCCCGGCGGTCGCCAACGGCTTCAGCATCTTCCTGCTCAAGCGGTTCTTCGACTCGATCCCGACGGATCTGCTCGAGGCCGCCCAGCTCGACGGCGCGTCGGCGTTCCGGATCCTGTGGTCGATCATCCTGCCGATCTCGCGCCCCATCCTGGGCGTGGTGTCGATCTTCACGGTCGTCGCGGTCTGGAAGGACTACGCGTGGCCGTTGATCACGCTGTCCGACCCGGACAAGATGACGATCAGCGTCGGCCTCGTGCACTCCTCGGCGAACATGCCGCAGACCACGCTCACGGCCGGACTCGTGATCGCCAGCGTGCCGACGATCCTGGTCTTCTTCCTGTTCCAAAGGCACATCATGGCCGGACTCACGGCCGGAAGCCTGAAGGGCTGATCCACCTCCTCCCAAAGCAGTCATCCAATCCATTTGCAATAAGGAGTGCGTCAGCATGCCCGAAACGTGGTGGCGGGGAGCCGCGATCTACCAGGTCTACCTGCGGAGTTTCGCCGACGGTAACGGCGACGGTGTGGGTGACCTGGCCGGGCTGCGCGCCCGCCTGCCCTACCTCGCAGAGCTGGGGATCGACGCGATCTGGCTGAACCCCTGGTACCCCTCGCCGATGGCCGACGGCGGCTACGACGTGGCCGACTACCGGGACATCGAGCCCTCCTTCGGGACGCTCGGCGAGGCCGAGACCTTCATCGAAGAGGCCCACGACCTGGGCATACGCGTGATCATCGACGTCGTGCCGAACCACACGTCCGTGGCGAGCGACTGGTTCCGGCAGGCGCTCGCAGCGGCACCGGGCTCCCCGGAGCGCGCCCGCTTCTGGTTCCGCCCGGGAACAGGCGACGGGCCGCCCAACGACTGGCAGTCGATCTTCGGCGGCCCCGCGTGGACGCAGGTCCCGGACGGCGAGTGGTACCTCCACCTGTTCGCTCCGGAGCAGCCCGACTTCAACTGGACCCATCCCGAGGTCCACCAGGACTTCCTCGACGTGCTCCGTTTCTGGTTCGACAGGGGCGTGGACGGCATCCGCATCGACTCGGCGGCCGTCCTCATCAAGGACCCGGACGCCGAGCCCGACGGCCTCGACCCCTACACCGACCGCGACGCCTGCCACGACGTCTACCGCGCCTGGCGCCGGCTGTCCGACGGCTACGCCGACCGGATGCTGATCGGCGAGGTCTGGCTCCCCGACGCCGAGCGGCTGGCCCGCTACCTGCGCCCGGACGAGCTGCACACCGTCTTCAACTTCCCCTTCCTCGGCGCGCCGTGGGAGGCACCCGCGCTCAGGGCCGTCATCGACGACACCTTCGCGACGCTCGGCGACGCCCCGGCGACCTGGGTGCTGTCCAACCACGACGTGACCCGCCCGCCGACCCGCTACGGCCGGACCGACACGTCCTTCTCGCACGAGGACCGCAAGCACGGCATGGAGACCGATCCGGTCCTCGGCACCCGCCGCGCCCGCGCCGCCGCGCTGCTGTCACTGGCGCTGCCCGGCTCGGTCTACGTCTACCAGGGGGAGGAGCTGGGGCTGCCCGAGGTCGAGGATCTTCCTGACCACCTGCTGCAGGACCCGATCTGGGAACGTTCCGGCCACACCGACCGGGGCCGCGACGGCTGCCGGGTCCCGCTCCCGTGGTCGGGCGGAGAGGCCCCGTTCGGCTTCGGCGACGGCGACCCGTGGCTGCCGCAGCCGGCGGACTGGAAGGACCTGACGGTCGAGGCGCAGGACGCCGACCCGTCCTCGATGCTCGCCCTCTACCGGCAGGGCCTGGCGATCCGCTCGGCCGAGCTCGGCGACGGCTCGATGAGCTGGCTGCCGTCGGAGGGGGACGTGCTGGCCTTCCGGCGCGAGAACGGCGTCCGGGTCGTGGTGAACCTGTCCCAGGTCGCGGTGCCGTTCGAGGGCGAGGTGCTGCTGGCCAGCGGCCAGCTCGACGGCGCCCTCCTGCCACCGGACACGGCGGTGTGGCTGCGATGACCGACGTCCTCGTCCGCGCCGAAGCACTGACCAAGATCCACGGAACCGGCCTGACGGCCGTCGACGGCATCTCCTTCGAACTCCGGCGCGGCGAGGCCTTCGGTTTCCTCGGCCCGAACGGTGCGGGGAAGTCGACGACCATGCGCATGATCGCGTGCGTGTCCCGGCCGTCCGGCGGATCGCTCTCCCTGCTGGGGCTCGACCCCGTCGCGGACGGTCCCCGGATCCGGGCCAGGCTGGGCGTCGTCCCGCAGGAGGACACGCTCGACGACGAGCTGACCGTGGCGGAGAACCTCTACATCTACGGCAGGTACTTCGGGCTGAGGCGCCCCGAGATCAGGGAGCGCTCCGCCCGGCTGCTGGAGTTCGCCCAGCTCACCGAGAAGCTCGACGACCGGGTGTCGGCCCTGTCGGGCGGCATGAAGCGCCGCCTGACGATCGCCCGGTCGTTGATCAACGAACCGGAGATCCTGCTCCTGGACGAGCCGACCACGGGCCTCGACCCGCAGGCCAGGCACGTGCTGTGGGACCGGCTGTTCCGCCTCAAGCAGGACGGGGTCACCCTCGTCCTGACCACCCACTACATGGACGAGGCCGAGCAGCTCTGCGACCGGATCGCCGTGATGGACCAGGGGAGGTTCGTGGCGGAGGGCTCGCCGCGTGAACTGATCGAGGCCCACTCCACCCGCGAGGTCCTCGAACTGCGCTTCGCTCCGGGCGAGCAGGAGGCAGCAGCCGACAAGCTCGGCGGGATCGCCGAACGGCTCGAGGTCCTGCCCGACCGGGTGCTGCTCTACGCCGACGACGGTGAGCGGGCGCTGGCCGCCGCGCACGGCCGCGCGGTCTCGCCGATCACCTCGCTGGTCCGCAGGGCCACCCTGGAGGACGTCTTCCTGACCCTGACCGGCCGAAGCCTGGTGGAGTGAGATGTTCGCCTACTGGATGCTCCACTACCGGCGGATCTGGCGCGGCACGTTCGTGATCAGTGTGCTCAATCCGCTGCTGTTCCTGTCCGGGCTCGGGGTGGGGCTCGGCGCTCTGGTCGACCGCATGGACTACGTCGCCTTCCTCGCACCGGGGCTGCTG
Source organism: Actinocorallia longicatena (assembly GCF_039534125.1). NCBI lineage: Bacteria > Bacillati > Actinomycetota > Actinomycetes > Streptosporangiales > Thermomonosporaceae > Actinocorallia > Actinocorallia longicatena. The sequence goes on from NZ_BAAAUV010000020.1 coordinate 53,609, forward strand.
GCCGCCGCGATGATGCAGACGGCGGCCGTCGAGGCGATGCGGCCGGTCTACCGGGCGGTGCGCGGCAGCTACCTCGCCGCCGCCGCGACCCCGCTCGGCCCCGGCGCGATCCAGCGCGCCCACCTGTCCTTCCAGGCCTTCAGGATCGTGACCAGCGGCGCGGCGTTCGTGCTGGTCATGGTCCTGTTCCGGGTGACCGGCCCGGCGCGGGCGGCGCCGCTGCTGGCGGCCTCGCTGCTGACCGGTCTCGCGTTCGCGACGCCGATCACGGCCTGGGCGGTCGGGCTCGACCGGCCGCAGGCGCTGGAGGCGCTGTTCAGGTTCGGGATCATGCCGATGTACATGTTCTCCGGCACCTTCTTCGAGACGGACTCGTTGCCGGACGTGCCCCGCTGGATCGTCGAGGCGCTGCCGCTGTGGCACGGGGTGGAGCTGTGCAGGTCCCTGTCCCTCGGCACCGCGGCCGCGGGCCCGGCCGCGATCCATGTCACCTATCTGTGCGTCCTCGCGGGCGCCGGTCTCGTCGCAGGGGCCCACCGTTACCGGAGGAGGCTGCACGCGTGAGCGCACGTCTGATGGTGGAGCGCAATCTGCTCGTCTACCGGCGCGGCTGGCCCTATCTCGCGGCCGAGGTGCTCGAACCGCTGCTCTACCTGTTCTCGATCGGGGTGGGCGTCGGGAAGCTGGTGGGCGACGTGCCCGGTCTCGACGGCGTCCCGTACGCGGAGTTCGTGGCGCCGGCCCTGCTGGCCACCTCGGCGATGAACGGCGCCGTCAACGAGACCGTGTTCACGGTCTTCGGCCGGATCACGGCCGACCGGACCTACACCCCGATCCTCGCGACGCCGATGACCGTCCGGGACGTCGCGATGGGCGAGGCCTGGTGGGCGGTGCTGCGCGGGCTGATCGCCTCGTGCGGGTTCCTGGTGCTCGTGACGGTCTTCGGCCTGGTCCACTCGCCGTGGGCGGTGCTGACCGTACCGGGCGCGGCCCTGATCGGGTTCGCGTTCGCGGGGGCGGGACTGTACGCGGTGACCTGGCTGCGGGACTGGCACGACTTCCAGCTCGTCCAGCTCGTGATGCTGCCGATGTTCCTGTTCGCGACGACCTTCTACCCGCTGTCGGTCTATCCGGGATGGCTCCGGCCGCTGATCGCCTGCCTGCCGCTCTACCAGTGCATCGAGCTGCTGCGCGGCCCCGCGCTCGGCGACGTCGGGCCGGGACTGCTGGTCCCGGTGGTCTATCTGTCAGTGATGGGGCTGGCGGGCCTGCGTTTCGGGGTCCGCAGGCTGGAGCGGCGCCTGCTGCCCTGAGCCGGGACGCGTCCCGCGGTCGTCGGCGACGGCCGCGAACGCCAGCCCCACCCCCCACGCGAAGTACGCCGGGACGGCCACCCAGAAGAACGTCTCCGGCAGGTCGAGCCCGTTCCCCGCGGGGAACGGGTTGCGGCCGTGCTGCCGTTCCCACACCATCTGGAGCAGCATGAGCCCGAAGTAGACGACGATGCCCGAGGCCACCCCGGTCGCGGGCCACAGCACCAGCCTGCGCGGCACCGCCCGGCCGCGCAGGAACGGCACCCAGCGCGGCCAGATCCGTCCCCACCGGTGCACGAGCGCCAGCGGCAGCAGGGTCCCCGCGAGCAGGAACGCCGCCTCGAACGCCAGCGCCGACGCCATGTCGAGCGGCGACGAGCCGAACCCGACGACGGCCTGGGCGAGGATCCGCACCAGGCAGCCGACGACCGCGCCGTGGGCCGCCGCGTAGGCCCAGGCCGGGGTGCGGTCGAGCGCCGATGCGGGGCCTCCTCCCCACCGGCGCTGCGCGGTCAGGGTGGCCCGGCCGAGCAGCACGCCGCCCAGCGCGCAGGCCGCCCGGTTCAGCGCCTCGGCGAAGGAGAAGTCCAGGCCGAGGCCGGGAAAGATCGCGCCTACGGCGTCCAGGAGCAGCATGGCCGCCGCCGCTGCCAGCGCGGCGCTCGCGGCCCATCCCGCGCCCAGCAGTGCCGGGCGCGGTGCCCCGGCGGGGTCGCTGGAGGCCACCGCGACGGCCGTGACCAGCGCCGCGAGGCACAGTCCCGCGGCGCCCCAGCCGGTGAAGACGACCAGGTCGCCGAACCTGCCCGACAGGCCGCCGGGCAGCCCGGAGGCCGCCCACCAGACGCGCAGAGCCGCGTATCCGCCGAGCCACGCGACCGGCGCCCACTTCCACGTGACGCTCATGGGGTCCAGCCTGCGCCGTCGCCCGGAAGACCACTTCCCTCACCCGGGCGAGTGCCCTCCCTCGCGAGAGTGAACCTCTCTTGCACAGATTTTTCTCATTGCTGTTGAACTCTTGCATTGTTCTGTCCAGTTCCTTATCGTCTGTGACGCGTCCCACATGCCGCCCTCCCACGGCAGGTGCCACCCCCCGACGCGCGGCGCACGGCTGCGCGCTGACCTGAGAGGTTGCGGATCCGGGATGAGATCCAGGCACTCCCGTCTGCTGCTGGCGATAGCGCTGGCCGTACCAGGAACCTTCGTGCTGACGGCGCCGGCCGCCGCGGCGGAGACCAACCTGGCGCTGGGCAGGGCCACGTCGGCCAGCACCAGCACCAACCCCTACAACCCGCCCAACGTCACCGACGGCGACCAGGGCACCTACTGGGAGAGCGCGAACAACGCCTTCCCGCAGTGGGTGCAGATCGACCTCGGTTCCTCGGTGGACACCAACAAGGTCGTGCTGAAGCTGCCCGCCGCGAACTGGGGCGCCCGCACCGAGACGCTCTCGGTCCAGGGCAGCACCAACGGCACGAGCTTCACCGACCTCGTCGGCTCCGGCGGCCGGGTCTTCGACCCCGCGGCGAACAACACCGTGACGCTGAACTACGGCTCCACGCCGACCCGCTACGTGCGGATCAACGTCACCGGGAACACCGGCTGGCCCGCGGGGCAGCTCTCGGAGGTCGAGGTCTACGGCCCGTCGGCCGGCGACCAGACCGCCCCGACCGCCCCGTCCGGACTGGCCTTCACCGAGCAGACGCCCGGCCAGGTCAAGCTGACGTGGGGCGCCTCCTCGGACCTCGTCGGCGTCACCGGTTACGACGTCTACGCCAACGACCAGCTGCGCGGCAGCGTCGCGGGCAACGTCCTGACCTACACCGACGGCCAGCCCACGAGCGCGACGGTCTCCTACACCGTGCGCGCCAGGGACGCCGCGGGCAACGTGTCGGGGAACTCCAACACCGTCACCCGCCAGGGCACCGGCACCTTCTCCAACCTTGCGGCGGGCAAGCCCATCACCGCCTCCTCGACGGTCTTCACCTTCCTCGGCCCGAACGCCAACGACGGCAGCCTCGCCACGTACTGGGAGTCGGCGGGCGGCGCCTACCCGGCGACCCTCGCGGTCGACCTGGGCGCCAAGGGCGTCCTCGACTCCGTCCTGGTCAAGCTGAACCCCGACCAGGCCTGGGGCGCCCGCACCCAGAAGATCGGCGTCGAGGGCCGCAACTCCTCCACCGGTGCGTGGACCACGCTGGCCCCGACCGTGGACCGGAACTTCACCCCCTCCACCGGCAACTCCGCGACGATCCCCGTCTCCGGCACGTACGCGCAGGTCAGGCTGGTCGTCACGGCGAACTCCGGAGCCCCGGGCGCCCAGGTCGCCGAGTACGAGGTGCGCGGCACCCCCGCTCCGGCGGCCGACCTCACCGCGGGCAAGGTCACCTGGACCCCGGCGAACCCGACGGAGGCCGACGCCGTCACCTTCTCGGCGACGGTCACCAACAGCGGCACCGCGGCCTCGGAGGCCAGCAAGCTGGACTTCCTGATCGGCGGCCAGAAGGTCGGCGCCTCGGTGAACGTCGGCGCGCTCGCCGCGGGGGCCTCCGCGACGGTCACGCTGAACGCCGGCGCCCGTCCGGCGGGCACCTACGCGGTGACCGCCAAGGCCGACGCGGCCGACGAGATCATCGAGCTGAACGAGACCAACAACACCGGCGCGTCCGCGAGCCTGGTCGTCGCCCAGGTCGCCAGTTCCGACATCGTCCCGGCCGCCACCACCTGGTCGCCCGGCAACCCGCAGCCCGGTGCCGCCGTCTCCTTCGCGGTGACGCTCGGCAACCTCGGAACCCAGGCCACGGCGGGCGGTGCGCACGCCGTCACCGTCGAGGTCCTGGACGCGAACAACGCGGTCGTGAAGACCCTGAGCGGCTCCTTCACCGGCGCCATCGCCCCGGGCCAGACCGCCGGGCCGATCGCGCTCCCCGGAACCTGGACGGCCGGCAGCGGCCGCTACTCGGTCCGCACCACGGTCGCCGACGACGCGAACGAGGTCGCGGCCAAGCGCGCCAACAACACCTCCACCCAGGGCTTCTACGCGGGCCGCGGCGCGAACCTGCCCTTCGACCACCTCGAGGCCGAGGACGCCGCGCTGTCGGGCGGGGCGGCCCTGGTGGGCCCGAACCGCAAGATCGGAGACCTCGCCGGTGAGGCGTCCGGCCGCAGGGCCGTCACCCTCAACACCACCGGCTCGGCCGTGTCCTTCACGACCAAGTCGCCGACCAACACCCTCGTCACCCGCTTCTCCCTGCCGGACTCGGCCGGTGGCGGCGGCATCACCTCGACGCTCAACATCTACGTCAACGACGTCTTCCTCAAGGCGATCGACCTGACCTCGCGCTACACCTGGATGTACGGCAACGAGGCGAGCCCGAACAACTCGCCCGGCTCCGGCGGCCCCCGCCACATCTACGACGAGGCCAACGTCCTGCTCGGCACCACGGTCCCGCAGGGTTCGAAGATCACGCTCAAGAAGGACGCGGCCAACACCTCGACCTACGCGATCGACTTCGTCGACACCGAGCTCGCGACCGTCGTCCCGAACCCGGACGCCTCGAAGTACGCGGTCCCGGCGGGCACCACCCACCAGGACGTCCAGAACGCCCTCGACCAGGTCCGCCAGAGCAGCACGCTCGTCGGCGTCTACCTGCCCCCGGGCCTCTACCAGACCTCGAACAAGTTCCAGGTCTACGGCAAGGCCGTGAAGGTCGTCGGCGCGGGCCCCTGGTTCACCCGCTTCACGACCCCGCAGGGCCAGGAGAACACGGACGCGGGTTTCCGCACCGAGGCCTCCTCCAACGGCTCGACCTTCTCCGGGTTCGGCTTCTTCGGGAACTACACCTCCCGGATCGACGGCCCCGGCAAGGTCTTCGACTTCACCAACGTCGCGAACATGACGGTCGACGACATCTGGGTCGAGCACATGGTCTGCATGTTCTGGGGGACCAACGTCGACAACTCCACGATCAGGAACTCGCGGGTGCGCGACACGTGGGCGGACGGCGTCAACCTGACCAACGGCAGCAGCAACAACACCGTCAGCAACGTCGAGTCGCGGACCTCGGGTGATGACAGCTTCGCGCTGTTCCCGGCGATCGACGGCGGCGGAGGCCAGGAGACCGGCAACGTCTTCGAGAACCTGACCTCGAGCCTGACCTGGCGCGCGGCGGGCCTGGCGGTCTACGGCGGAGCCGGGAACACCTTCCGGAACCTGCTGATCTCCGACACGCTCACCTACTCGGGCCTCACCATCGCGACCCTGCAGTTCGGCGGGATCCCGGCGCTGGGCTTCGAGGCCCCGAACTCGGTCTTCGAGAACATCTCACTGGTCAGGGACGGCGGCCACTTCTGGGGCCAGCAGACCTTCCCCGCCCTGTGGCTGTTCTCCGGCGAGTTCCCCTTCCAGGCGATCCGCATCAACAACGTGGACATCGTCGATCCCACCTACCACGGGATCATGTTCCAGACGAAGTACGCGGGCGGTCCGCTGAAGCCGATCCAGGACCTGGTGCTGACCAACGTCAGGATCTCGGGCGCGCAGAAGAGCGGCGACGAGTTCGACGCCAAGTCCGGGTTCGGCATCTGGGTGAACGAGATGCCCGAGGCGGGTCAGGGCCCGGCGGTGGGCTCGGCGACCTTCAACGGGCTCACGTTCGCGAACAACTTCCAGAACATCAAGAACACGACGTCGACCTTCACGATCGTCCAGAACCCCTAGGGGCCGTCTGAGGGCCGTGGGTGTTGGGAGGCACCCGCGGCCCTCAGCCGTTCTTCCCGAAGAAGTCCAGGCTGTCGGCGACCAGTGCGGCGACGTCGCCCCCCTCCCAGCAGTGGTCCGCCCCCGGGACCAGCCGCAGTTCGGGGGAGGCTCCGGCCGACCGCAGCGCCTCGTAGAGCTCGACGCTCTGCTCGCACGGCACGACGCGGTCGGCCTCTCCGTGCATCAGCAGGACGGGCGGGGCGCCGGGGGAGACATGGGCGACGGGGCTGGCGGCCATCGCCTCGGCCTGGTGGTCGTGGACGTTGCCGCCGATCAGCAGCGACTCGGGCGTATGCGCGGGATCGCTGTGCAGATGCGCGCCGGCCAGATGGTGGTCCTGCTTGGTGAGCAGGTTCGCCGGGGCGTACCAGAGCACCGCCGAGCGGATCCCGGGGTCGGTGAGGGCGAGCATCGCGGCCAGATGGCCGCCGGCCGACTCTCCCCAGACGCTGATCCGGGACGCGTCGAGCCCGTGGCCCGCGGCGTTCTCACGGATCCATTCGACCGCGGCGCTCACGTCGTCGAGCTGGGCGGGGAAGACGGCCTCGGCGCTCATCCGGTAGGTGACCGAGGCGACGGCGAATCCGGCGGCGACGGCCTCGGCGACCAGATCGGTCGAGCCGAGCCAGCCGGGCCTCAGGGCGGGCGAGCCGCCGAGCCAGGCGCCGCCGTGGATCCAGACGAGCACGGGGGCGTCGTAGGCGCCCGGCGGGGTGGCGAGGTTCATGAACAGGGGACGGTAGCCGTAGGTCTCGGCTACCAGAATATCTCGATAGTTCATCGATATATCGTAGCGCGTTCATGCGGCGGTGTTCCGGGTGCCCCCCTCAGTGGGACGCGGAGGGGCCCCGGAAGGTTGCGGGAACGGTCCGTTTCTCCTCGATCGGAGGCCTCCGCCGGATCGGGGGTTAACCCCACCCGGAAGACACCTGGGATCTCCATGGGAGGAGGCGCGGCCGCTTCGTAGCGTCGGGGGAGCGGCTACGAGGGGATCACGTCATGGACTACGCGGTGGAACTGAACGGGGTGCGGCGCAGGTACGGCCGGGGACGACGGGCCGTGCACGCGCTGCGCGGCATCGATCTGAGGCTGCCGTCCGGCAGCTTCACCGCGGTGATGGGTCCCTCGGGCTCGGGGAAGAGCACGTTCCTCCAGTGCGCCGCCGGGCTCGACCGGCCGGACGGCGGGACCGTCACGCTGGGCGGAACGAAGATCAGCGGAATGAGCGAGAACCGGCTGACGGAGTTCCGGCGGACCCGGCTGGGGTTCGTGTTCCAGAGCTTCAACCTCCTGCCGTCGCTGACCGCCGAGCAGAACGTGCTGCTGCCGTCGCGGCTGGCGGGCGGCAGGGGCGACCGGAGGGCGGCCCGGGAGATGCTCGGCAGGGTCGGGATCGGCGAGCTGGCCGGGCGGCGTCCGGGGGAACTGTCGGGCGGGCAGCAGCAGCGGGTGGCCATCGCCCGCGCGCTGGTCGGCGCGCCCGACGTGGTGTTCGCCGACGAGCCGACCGGGGCGCTGGATCCGGCGACGGCCGCGGAGATCCTCCGGATGCTGCGGGCCTCGGTGGACGAGCTCGGCGCGACGGTCGTCATGGTCACCCACGATCCCGCGGCGGCGGCCTGGTCCGATGCCGTGCTGTTCCTCTCGGACGGCGAGATCGGCGGCAGCGTCAGGGGCGGCTCCGCCGAGGCGATCGCGGCCCGGCTGGTGCCGGCGTGAACGGGCTGGCCAGGGCGTCGATCCGGTTCCGGCCCGTCGCGTTCGCCGGGACCTTCGTGGCGCTCGCGCTGTCGGCCGCGATCGTCATGGCGTGCGGGGTGCTGCTGGAGAGCGGGGTCAGGGCTACGGTGCCCGCGGGGCGCTACGAGCGGATCCCGCTCGTCGCCGCGGCCGACCAGGCCCTCACCTACCGGGTCTCCGACGAGGACACCGAGCGGATCCCGCTGCCCGGCCGCGCCCGCCTCGACGCCGCGCTCGTGCCGCGAATCGCCGCGATGAAGGGCGTCGCCTCCGCCGTCGGCGACATCGCGGTGCCGGTCAGGGACGGCGGCACGACGGCCGAGGGCCGCGGCTGGGGCATGGCCGCCCTCGACGGCACCGCGGCCTCGCTCACCGGACGCCCCCCGGGCCCCGGCGAGGTGGTGCTGACCGGGCACGCCGAGGGAACGGAGGTCCGGCTGGTGTTCGGCGACACGACACGGACCTTCCGGGTGGCGGGGAACGCCCCCGGCGTCTGGTTCGCCGACGCCGAGGCCGCCGTTCTGTCAGGGGTCCCCGCTAGCGTCGACGCGATCGCGGTGACGCTGTCACCGGGGGCCGACGTCGCCGCGATCGCCAAGGACATCGAGAAGACCAAGGGCGTGCGGGCCTACACCGGCTCCGAACGCGGGGAGCTGGTCGAACCGCGGCTGGCCGGGGCCAAGGAGGTGCTGACGGGACTGGGCGGCTCGTTCGGCGGGGTCGCCACCCTGGTCGCGATCTTCACCGCGGCCGGGACCATCGCGCTGGCCGTCGCCCAGCGGGCCCGGGAGTTCGCGCTGCTGCGCGCGATCGGCGCGACGCCCCGGCAGGTGCGGCGGGCCGTGCTCGCCGAGGGTCTGCTGGTCGCGCCCGCCGCGGCCCTGGCCGGTGCGCTCCCCGGTCTGCTGCTGGCCCGCTGGTGGTTCGGCGCGCTGCGCGAGCGCGGCGCGATCCCCGAAGGGGTACGCCTCGCGGTCTCGCCGTGGCCCCTGCTGGCGGCGGCGGGACTCTGCCTGCTGACCGCGCTGCTGGCGGGTCCGCTCGCGGCGCGGCGGGCGGCCCGGATCGAGCCGGGCCGGGCGCTGGCCGAGGCCTCCGTGGAGCGGACCCGTCCGGGGATCGTCCGGACCGCGCTGGGGATCGGGGCGGTCGCCGGTGGGGCGGCCATGGCGGGGCTGGCCGCGAGGGAGAGCGGCGAGGACGCCGCCAATCTGGCGCTCGGCGTGGTGCTGCTGTTCATGCTGGCCACGGCGCTGCTCGGCCCGGTCATCGCCCGGCTGTGCGCGGCGCTGTTCGGGCTGCCGCTGCGCGGCGCGGGAGCACCGGCGGAACTCGCCGCGGCCAACGCCAGGACCAACGCCCGGCGGCTCGCCTCCGCGATGACCCCGATCATCCTCGCGATGGCGTTCTCCTCGACGCTGGTCTTCCTCCAGACGAGCATGAGCCATGCCACCTCGGGCCAGGTCCGCGACGGGATCACCGCCGACCGGATCGTACGGGGCGACCTGCCCGCCGACGCGGTGGGCCGGGTGCGGGAGCTCGCGGGAGTCCGGCAGGCGGTCGGGGTGCTGTCGACCTCGGTGCTGGTCAGGGCGTACGGAACGCCGCAGACAGCGTCCGCGCAGGCGATCGAGGGCCCGGTGGGAGCCGTCCAGGATCTCGGCGTGCGGGCCGGACGGCTCGAGGATCTCGCCCCGGGGACGGTCGCGGTGGACGCCTCCCTGGCCGACGGGGCGAAGGCGGGGCTCGGCGACCGGCTGAGGATGTGGCTGCCGGACGGCACCGAGACCCGGCCGAGGATCGTCGCCCTGTACGGCAGGGGCCTGGGCATCGCCCAGATCACGCTGCCGCGTGCCGACGTCGCGGGCCACGGTGTGCCGGGCTTCGACTCGATGATCCTCGTGAAGGGGGACTCCCCGGATCTCGCCTCCTTCGGCGCGGTCGCCTCCCGCGCCGGATACGCCGAACAGTACGACGTGGACCTGGCCGTCAACGCCTGGGCCAACAACACGATGGCGGCCGTCCTCGGCGGGTTCGCGGCGATCACCGCGCTCAACACGCTGGTGATGACCGCGCTCGACCGGCGCGGCGAGTTCGGCTCGATGCGGCTGATCGGCTCGACCCGCCGCCAGGTCCTCCACATGTTGGGCTGGGAGTCCCTGCTGGTCACCGGGGGAGCGGTCCTGCTCGGCTCGGCGATCGCCGCCGCCACGCTCATTCCTATGATCAAAGGTCTGACCGGGGAGGCACCTTACGTGCCGCCCCTGTTGTACGGAACCTTCGCCGCGGCGACCGTCCTGTTCGGGTGGATCGCGACGGTTCTGCCCGCCCGGGCGGCTCTCAAGATCAACTGAGAAGCGGCAGCGGGATTTCAGAAGTCACGGAGAATTCAGAGTGTTGTAGTCCGCGTACGCGCCGTGGCCGTCGTAGGGTTCTCGCAGACGGCGCGGGATCGTGCATGGCGCGCTTCGGTTCCGAGCCTTTATAGAGGGGGCGTGGGGTGTCCACGCCCCCTTTTTCTCGTGTTTGCTGGAGCCTGTGATGTCCTCTCTGCCCAAGGGTGCCAACCTTCCCGTTCCCGCCGCCTCCGTCCGGGTCGAACTCGGCTGGACGGCCGGACCCGACGCCGACGCCACCGCGCTGCTGCTCGCAGGCGGCAAGGTCAGGTCGGACGACGACATGGTCTTCTACAACCAGCCGTCGCATCCCTCGGGTGCGGTCCGCCACGGCGGCAAGACCAGCGGGCCCGCCGGAGTGGTGGACACGCTGCTCGTCGACCTGGACCGGCTCGAACCGCAGATCGAGACGGTCGCGGTCGTCGCCTCGTCCGACGGCGGCACGTTCGGCTCCTATCAGGGCCTGCGCGTGAAGGTCGTCGACGCCGTGAGCGGCGCCGAGATCGCCGTGTTCGAGCCGTCCGACGCCACCACCGAGACCGCGTTCGTGCTGGGTGAGCTGTACCGCAGGCAGGGGGCGTGGAAGTTCCGCGCCGTCGGCCAGGGATACGCCACCGGCCTGGCGGGGCTCGCCACCGACTTCGGGATCTCGGTCGACGACACCCCGCCGCCGCCTCCCGCCGCGCCGCCGGTCAGCCTCTCCAAGGTGACGCTCACCAAGCAGGCGCCCTCGGTGTCGCTCACCAAGCGCGGCGCGACCTCGGGGTCGATGCGCGTCAACCTCAACTGGCGTTCCCAGGGCTTCGCCAAGGTCGACCTCGACCTGTGCTGCATGTGGGAACTCCAGGACGGCCGCAAGGGCATGATCGACCCGCTCGCCAAGCAGTTCGGCGAGCTCGACCGGCCGCCCTACCTGCTCCTCGACGCCGACGACCGCACGGGCGCCCGCGACGAGGGCGAGAACCTCACGATCAACCTCGGGCACAGCTCCGAGTTCAGGCGCCTGCTGGTCATCGCCGCCATCTACGAGGGCGCGGAGAGCTTCGCCGGGCTCGGGGCCGTCGTGACCCTCCTGCCGCAGGGCTCACCGCCGATCGAGATCTTCCTCGACGAGTGCGACGTCCCGCGCGCCAGGACCGCGGTGATCGCCCGGATCGACAACGTCAACGGCGAGCTGGTCGTCAACCGCGAGGCCCGCTACTACGCGGTGAAGGGCCGCAAGGGCGGCAAGCAGCTCGCCGACGAGGACTACGGCTGGGGATTCCGCTGGACGGCCAGCAGCGGCAAGTGACCCTGCCGGCAAGTGACCCTGCCAGACTGTTCCGATGGCCGGTTACGAGATCGAGGAACGGCTGCGCGCCGCGGGTGCCCGCACCATCGCGGGCGTCGACGAGGTCGGGCGCGGGGCGTGGGCGGGTCCGCTGATGGTCTGCGCGGCCGTCACCGATCTCTCCGAGCCGCCGTCGCTGCCCCGCCGGAAGCGGCCCGTCCTGCTGACGGACTCCAAGCTGCTGACGGCCGTGCACCGCGAGGCCTTCGCCGAGCTGCTGCCCTCCTGGCTGCTCGGCCACGGCATCGGCGTCGCGACGGCGCAGGAGATCGACGAGCTCGGGATGACGGAAGCCCTGCGCAGGGCGGCCGTCCGGGCGATCGAGGCGCTGCCGGAGCGGCCCGACATGATCCTCCTGGACGGCGGCCACGACTTCCTCGGCAGGCCCTGGGCGGTGCGGACCGAGGTCAAGGCCGACCAGAGGTCCGTCTCGGTCGCCGCCGCCTCGGTCATCGCCAAGGTGGCGCGGGACCGGCACATGGCCGAACTGGCGGAGTCCGACCCCGCGCTGGCCGCCTACGGCTTCGCCGACAGCGCCGGCTACCCCTCGCCCCGCCACCAGGCGGCCCTGGAGGAGTCGGGCCCCACCGCCCACCACCGCCTGTCCTGGTCCTACCTCGACGACCTCCCGCGCTGGCGCCACCTGAAGCGCCATCGCGACCCCCTGGCGGGCGAGGGCCAGCTCAGCCTGATCTGAGGTCCGGCCTGATCTGAGGCCCGTGGGAAGAATGCGCACGCGGTGGTAAGCATGTGCTTATGAGACTGCTGCGAACCCCTGACGAACGCTTCGCCGCTCTGCCGGACTTCCCCTACGCGCCGCGCTACGTGGAGCTTCCCGACGGGCCGCGGATGGCCTATGTCGACGAGGGGAGCGGGCCGGTCGTGCTCCTGCTGCACGGCGAGCCGTCCTGGTCCTATCTCTACCGGCACGTCATCCGGGTGCTGGTGGCCGGGGGAGTGCGGGCCGTCGCGCCCGACCTTATCGGCTTCGGCCGCTCCGACAAGCCGGCCGAGGTCGCCGACCACAGCTACGCCCGCCACATCGCCTGGACCCGGACCTTCGTCGAGGCGCTGGGCCTGCGCGACGTGACCCTGGTCGGCCAGGACTGGGGCGGTCTCATCGGGCTGCGGCTGGCCGTCGCCGACCCCGGCCGCTACGCCGCGATCGTCGCTGCCAACACCGGCCTCCCGACCGGTGACTTCCCGATGCCCGAGACGTGGCTGCGCTTCCGTGAGGCCGTCCGGACCGCGCCCTCCTTCGACGTCCCGCGCGGCATCCAGTCCGGCTGCCGGACGACCCTGGCGCCCGAGGTGCTGGCCGCCTACGACGCCCCGTTCCCCGCGGACTCCTACAAGGCGGGCCCCCGGGCCATGCCGGGACTGGTCCCCGCCGCACCGGACGACGTCGAAGCCCAGCCCAACCGCGACGCCTGGGACGAGCTGAACCGCTGGTCGAAGCCCTTCCTCGTGGCCTTCAGCGACGGCGACCCGATCACCGGTCCCATGGCGGGAGTGTTCCAGGGCCTCGTCCCCGGCGCCAAAGACCGCCGCCATCCGGTGCTGGCGGGGGCGGGCCACTTCCTCCAGGAGGACGCGGGGGAGGACCTCGGACAGGAGATCTTGCGCTTCGTCAATGACTGACGCCGTTCGGTACTGGACTACGGGCCTACAGCAGGTCAGGCTGTCGGTTCAATGGGAGTGCTCGGCGGTGGGATGCGGGCCCGTCCGCGACAAGGTGCGGCACGGGACCTATTCGAACGCATGCAAGCCGGATATTTTCGGATTCACTCGGGCATAAGGCGATCTACGGGGATCCTTGTGCTGGCGGTGACGGTCACGGTGGCCGTCGTCGCGGACCTACCGGTGCTGAGCGCCCTCGTGGGCGCCCTCGTTCTGCTGGTGGTGGTGGATCTGACGCTTCGGTCTCCGGCCGGGGTGGCCGTGCTGGCGGTGGTGACCGCCTGGCTCGCCTCCTGCGTGCCCTTGGCACGGATCTACCCCGAACCCGCGCACCAGGGAATCGTCCTCGCGCTGCTGGCCCTGCCCGTCGCGATGGCCGCGCTGCGCCTCAGCGGCTACGTGCCGTGGCGCAGCGCCCTGCTGGCCCTGCTGGTGGCGGGGGCCGCCGCGGCCGGGCTCGCGCAGGCCGCGCCGAAACTCCACGCCGGGCCCGCCTGGGCCGGGGCCTTTCTCGTGCTGGCCTACCGGTGGGACAAGGCGCGGCGCGCGGTCACCGCCGAGTCCTACGGCTCCGGCTGGGTCGAGGAGACCGAGGTGGTGGTCGAGCAGCCGCCGCCGCGGATCGAGCCGCGGACCGTGGCCGAGCCGGAACCCCTGCCGTCGGTGCCGGAGCCGCGCAGGGAGCCCGAGCCCTCGGTCGAGGACGCCCTGGCCGAGCTCGAGGACATGATCGGCCTCGAGCCGGTGAAGCGCCAGGTCCGGTCGATCGCGGCCTCGATCGAGGCGGCCCATCTGCGGGCCGAGGCGGGCATCCCGATCGAGAAGCCGCTGCGCCACCTGGTGTTCGCCGGCCCCTCCGGGACGGGCAAGACGACCGTCGCCCGCACCCTCGCCAAGATCTTCTACGCGTTCCGGCTGCTGCCCTCCGCCCATGTCGTCGAGGTGCACCGCGCCGACCTCGTGGGGGAGTACCTCGGCGCGACCGCGCTCAAGACCAACCAGGTCGTCGACTCCGCGCTCGGCGGCGTCCTGTTCATCGACGAGGCGTACTCGCTGGTCAACGGGGGCGACGGCCAGGCCGACCGGTTCGGCAACGAGGCCGTCCAGGCGCTGCTGAAGCGGGCCGAGGACGACCGCGACAACCTCGTCATCATCCTGGCCGGGTACGAGACGGAGATGGAGGACTTCCTCGACTCCAACCCGGGGCTGGCCTCCCGGTTCGGCACCCGGGTGTCCTTCCCCAGCTACCAGCCGCCGGAGCTGCTGGAGATCTCGGTCCGCCACACCGAGCTGCGCGGCGACGTGCTCGCCGAGGACGCCAGGACCCTGCTCACCGAGTGCTTCTCCGAGATCACCCGGCGGGGGGTCCTCGACCAGCTCGGCAACGGCCGGTTCGTGCGCTCCCTGGCCGAGGGCGCCTCCCGGGCGCGTGACCTGCGGGTGGTGTCGACGCACGCCCATCCCTCGGCGACGGAGCTGCTGACCGTCCGGGCGGTGGACGTCCGGTCGGCCTACGAGGAGCTGACGGCGCGCTACCGCGGCTACGCCGAGACGCCCACGCTGGAGCAGGCGCTCGGCGAGCTGAGCGACATGATCGGGCTCGAGCCGGTCAAGCGGCAGGTCCAGGAGATCACGGCCCAGCTCCAGGTCCGCAGGCTGCGCGCGGCGCAGGGGCTGCCCGCCCAGCCGCCGATGCGGCACTTCGTCTTCACCGGCCCGCCCGGCACCGGCAAGACGACCGTGGCCCGGGTCCTCGGCCGGATCTTCGCGGCGCTGGGCCTGCTGGCCCGCCCGGACGTCATCGAGGTCTCACGTGGCGACCTCGTCGGCGAGCACCTCGGGGCGACGGCCATCAAGACCAGCAAGGCCGTCGACTCCGCTCTCGGCGGGGTCCTGTTCATCGACGAGGCCTACAGCCTGATCGGCACCGGCTACTCCGGCGGCGACGCGTTCGGCCAGGAGGCCGTCCAGACGCTGCTCAAGCGAGCCGAGGACGACCGGGACCGGCTCGTGGTGATCCTCGCGGGCTACCCCGAGGACATGGACCGGCTGCTGGCCGCCAACCCGGGTCTGGGCTCGCGGTTCGACACCCGGGTGCTGTTCCCCTCCTACGGCCCGGACGAGCTGCTCCAGATCGCCGTCGCGATGGCAGCGGAGAACGGCGACCACTGGTCGGACGAGGCCCTCGACGATCTCGCCCTGCTGTTCCAGCGGGCCTGCGGCCGTCACGCCATCGACTCCCTGGGCAACGCCCGCTTCGCCCGGACGATCTATGAGAAGGCGTGCACGTCCCGGGACGTGCGGGCGGCGACCCTGGCCGCGCCGACGACCGAGGACCTGATCACCCTGACCGCCCAGGACGTCCACAAGATAGTTTGACGCCATGATCATCGAGGTGTCGCGCCCGGGGCCGCTGGCCCTCGTGCAGGACCTGGGCCGTCCGGGCCTGGCCCATCTCGGCGTGCCGGGTTCGGGGGCCGCCGACCGTTCCTCCCACGATCTGGCCAACCGCCTCGTCGGCAACCTCCCCGAGGCCGCCACGGCCGAGTTCGTGTTCGGCGGGGCGGCGCTGAGGTTCGAGGGCGCGGCGTGGATCGCGGTGACCGGAGCCCCGGCGCCGCTGACCGTCGCGGGCCGCCCGGAGCCGCCGAACACCCCGCTCCACGTGCCCGCCGGGGCGCGGGTGGAGCTGGGGGTCCCCGCCCGCGGCCTGCGGACCTACCTCGCCGTGCGCGGCGGGATCGCGGTCGCCCCCGTGCTCGGCAGCCGCTCCGCCGACCTGCTGTCCGGGCTCGGCCCCGCGCCGCTGCGCGCCGGAGACCGGCTGCCGGTCGGCGATCTGCGCGGCCCGTTCCCCGGGGCGGGCACCGCCCCGGTCCGGGACCGCGAACCGGTGCTGGGGATCCTGCCGGGGCCACGTGCCGACTGGTTCACCCCCGACGCCCTGACGCTCCTGACCGCCCGCCCCTACCGGGTGAGCCAGGACAGCAACCGGGTCGGCGTCCGGCTGTCCGGCGCGGTGATCCCCAGGGCCCGCCGGGGCGAGCCGGCCAGCGAGGGGATGGCCCTCGGCTCGGTGCAGATCCCGCCGGACGGCCTGCCGATCGTGTTCCTCGCCGACCATCCGACGACCGGCGGCTACCCCGTGCTCGGGGTGGTGCGCTCGGCCGATCTCGCGGTGGCGGCCCAGGCCCGTCCCGGCCAGGAACTGCGGTTTGTAAAATGTCACACATGAGTGACGTGATGCGGTCGATCGACGACAGGGTGCTGTGGCTGGCGACCTCGATCGTCCATGACGCCAACCGGGTCCGGCCCAACCCGACCGGGCTCAAGGTCGGCGGCCACCAGGCCTCGTCGGCGTCGATGGTGTCCATCATGACCTCGCTCTGGTTCGGCCAGCTCACCGCCGAGGACCGCGTCTCGGTCAAGCCGCACGCCTCCCCGGTGCTGCACGCCATCAACTACCTGCTCGGCGAGCTGGACGAGCGCTACCTGACCACCCTGCGGAGCTTCGGCGGCCTCCAGAGCTACCCGAGCCGGATCAAGGACCCCGACCCCGTCGACTACTCGACCGGCTCGGTCGGCATCGGCGCCACCGCCCCGATCTGGGGCGCGATGGCCCGCAGGTTCGTCGGCACCGCCGGGATCGGACGCCAGTACTCCCTGGTCGGCGACGCCGAGCTCGACGAGGGCGCGGTGTGGGAGGCGATCCTCGACCCGGCCGTCGCCGAGCTCGGCGAGGTGGTGTGGATCGTCGACCTGAACCGGCAGTCCCTCGACCGGGTGGTCCCCAACATCTCCGCCGGACGCCTCGAGGGCATGTTCGCCGCCGCCGGCTGGCAGGTGATCACGCTCAAGTACGGGCGGCTCCTGGAGGACCTGTTCACCCGGCTCGGCGGGATGCAGCTCCGCGAGCGCATCGACCGGATGACCAACCCCGAGTACCAGCGGCTGCTCCGCTGCGCCCCCGAGGAGCTGCGCGACCGGCTGCCGGGCGACGGTCCCGGCGCCCCCGCCGTCGCCGCGCTCGTCAGGGAGCTCGACGACGCGACCCTCCTGGCGGCCGTCCGGGACCTGGGCGGGCACGACCACCGGGCCCTCGCCCACGCCTACGCCGAGATCGACGACAGCCGCCCGACCGTCATCTTCGCCTACACCGTGAAGGGCTACGGCCTGCCCACCCAGGGCCATCCGCAGAACCACTCCTCCCTGCTCACAGCCGAGCAGATGACCGAACTGGCCGCGACCCTGGGCACCGACCCCGCCGAGCCCTGGCGGCGCTTCGACCCCGAATCGGCCGCCGGGCGCCTGTGCGCCGACACCGCGGACCGGCTGCGCCGCCCCGGCCGGGCCGCCAGGCCCGCGCCCGAGCTTCCCGCCGACATCGGCCGCACCCCGACCGGCACCTCGACCACTCAGGCCGCCCTCGGCCGCACCCTCATGGACCTCACCCGGACCGCCCCCGAGGCCGCGCGCCGGGTCGTCACCGTGACGCCCGACGTGGCCTCCTCCACCAACCTCGGCGGCTGGGTCAACAAGGTCGGCGTCTGGTCGCCGCGTGAACGCGAGAACTGGTTCGCCGACGACGCCGAGACGATCCTGCACTGGCGCGAGAAGCCGACGGGCCAGCACATCGAGCTGGGCATCGCCGAGGTCAACCTGGTCGGCCTCCTCGGCGAGCTGGGCGCGACCTGGAGCCGCTGGGGCGAGCCGCTGCTGCCGATCGGCGTCATGTACGACCCGTTCGTCCAGCGGGCGCTCGAACCGTGGTCGTTCGGCATCTACGCGGGCGGCCAGTCGATCCTGGTCGGCACGCCCTCGGGCGTCACGCTGGCGCCGGAGGGCGGCGCCCACCAGTCGATCACGACCCCGTCGCTCGGCATCGAGCAGCCCGGCTGCGTCACCTACGAACCGGCCTTCGCGATCGACACCGAATGGACCCTGCTCGAGTCGCTCGCCCACCTGGGCAGGCCGGACGGCCACTCGGCCTACCTGCGGCTGTCGACCCGCCCGATCGACCAGTCCCTCGCCGCGGTCCCCGAGGATCCGGCCGCCCGTGAACGCCGTCGCCGCCAGGTCGTGGCGGGCGGCTACCCGCTGCGCCGCCCGGCCGGGGCCCGGGTGACGATCGCGGCGATGGGCGCGCTGGTGCCCGAGGCGCTGGCCGCCGCCGACCGGCTCGAAGCACAGGGGGTCCCGGCGGCCGTGGCCTGCGTGACCTCGCCGGGACTGCTCTACCGGGCGGTGCGGGCACGCCAGGGCCAGGACGAGGCGCCCACCTGGATCCTCGACCAGCTCCTGCCCGACACCCCGCTGGTCACGGTCCTGGACGGCCATCCCCACACCCTGGCCTTCCTCGCCTCGGTCCACCACCGCCCGTCCGCGAACCTGGGCGTCACCCGCTTCGGCCAGTCGGGCGACCTCGCCGACGTCTACGCCCACCACGGCATCGACACCGACACGATCGTCCGCACGGCCCTCGACCTGGCCGCACCCTGAGGAGCGGCGCTCAGACGGGGAAGGACCTCACCTCCGCCCGCAGCGCCAGCCCGGGGACCCTCGACCACAGCTCGGACTCGCCGGTCGCCGGGTCCCAGGTTCCGGCGACCGCGCCCCCGTGCAGGACGACCGGGGAGATCCAGCCCGCCGCCCTGCTGACCTTGGCGCGGTGCTCGGCGGGGATCAGGTAGGTCGCGTCGGTCCCCGCGCCCAGCACGTACTGGTCGAACGGGCCGAGAAGCCGGACGGCCCCGGACGGCTCGGCGGCCGTGAGCGCCTCGACGTGCCCGGTCAGCGCCCGCATCACGACGCCCTCCACGGACACCTCGGTCAGCTCGTCCTCCAGGGCGGCGAACCAGGACCGCACGTCGCCCTTGCGGCTCATCCGTCGCATGAGCCAGTTGTCGAACATGTCGGGTGTGGCCGGGCCGTGGGCGCCCAGGTAGGCGCGGAGCACGGTGCGGGCGGCCTCCTCGACGGGCGGCGCCGGACGCCATCCGGGCAGCGAGGCGGGACTGGTGAAGGTGATCCGCCCGCCCTGGGACGGACCGTGGCACAGCACGCCCCACCAGGCCAGCGGCTTGAGGATGCTGCCCCAGCCGCTGGACAGCGCCCCTTCGAGATGGGTGGAGCCGGTCTCGGCCAGGACCGCGGCGGTGAACTCGGCCCGGGTCAGCGGCCCCGACGGCAGCACGTCGGCCGCGACCTTCGCGATGGCCTCCACATCGGCGGGAGTCGCGCCCGAGGCCCTGGTCCAGGCGGGCTTCTCCCAGTTGCGGACCGTCGAGCACAGGGTCAGGTAGGCACTCGCCTCCTCGACCGGCAGCAGATGAAGCGTGCCCCGCATGGCCCAGGTCTTCACCAGGCTCACCCCGACCGCGTCTCCGGTGTAGGCGCCGCGGACCGCCAGGGACGTGGCGGCCGCCGAGGCCACCTGCGCCTGCACCCCGGCCAGCCGCCGGGCGACCACCGCGGGATCGGGCTCCGGAGTCAGGAGGAACTGCCGCTCCATCCGCCAGGCGAGGATCTGAGGCCAGGTCAGGGTCTCCATGGCAAGAACGTACCCAGACCGTGTGACACTTCGCATGATCGGTCCCGCAGCGGGCATGGTCACGCAGAAAGCGATCTTGAAGGAGGAGTCATGGCCGAACTCAGCGCAGAGGCGAAGGCGCTTTTCCAGCAGCCGATCCCGGGGTGGGTGACGACCCGGCGCAAGGACGGTTCCCTGCACAGCACCGTCGTGTGGGTCGACGCCGACGACCAGGGCGTCTACTTCAACACGGCCGTGGGCCGCGCCAAGGAGCGCCACCTGCGCAACGATCCGACGATCTCGGTGAGCGTGCTGGACCCGGCGAACCCCTACCACCTGGTGAGCGTGTCGGGCACCGCGACGCTCGACACCACCGACGCCGACGCCACCATCGACCGGCTGGCCAAGAAGTACATCGACGCCGACGTCTATCCCGGCCACACCCCGGACGAGCAGCGCATCAACGTCCGCGTCAGGGCCGACAAGGTCATCTACAACGGCTGAAACCTGACCCGGGTACCGGGGCTCAGCAGCGACGGCGGGTCCCGGTCCACGTCCCAGAGCGTCAGCGGGGTCCGGCCGAGCAGCCGCCACCCGCCCGGCGACGCCGAGGGATAGACCGCCGTGTACGGGCCCGCGACCGCCACCGATCCGGCGGGGACGCGGGTCCGCGGCGTCTCCCGGCGAGGGACGTCCAGGACGCCTCCGGTCAGGTAGCCGAAGCCGGGGGAGAAGCCCAGGTAGGCGACGGTGTACTCGGCCCCGCAGTGCCGCGCGGCCACCTCGTCCACGGTGAGCCCGGTCAGCCCGGCCACCTCGGCGAGATCCTCGCCGTCGTACACGACCGGGATCTCCACGAGTTCCCCCGAGCCCGTGAACTCCCCGGCGGACAGGCCGCGCAGCGCGCGTTCCAGCGCGTCCAGCGGCCCCGAGGCCACCACGAGGACGGTCGAGGCGCCCGGCACGACCTCCTCGACGCCCGGCAGCCCCGCGGCCCTGACGGCGGCGTCGAAGGCGTGCGGCACCGGCGTCTCCACGAGAAGCGCCCGGTCGCCCGCCCGCCGGATCTCCATCACGGGACCGTCCTCAGACGAACGGCGTCAGATGCACGCCCGCGTCGGTCAGCGCCGAGCGCACGCTCTTGGCCAGCTCCACCGCGCCGGGGGTGTCGCCGTGCACGCAGATCGACCTGGCCTGCACCGGCACGACCGTCCCGTCGATCGCCACGACCTCGCCCTCGACGGCCATCCGCACGGCCCGCGCGGCGACCTGGGCGGGATCACGCACCACCGCGACGGGGGAGCGGCGCGGCACCAGGGTCCCCTCGGCGGTGTAGGCGCGGTCGGCGTAGCACTCCGCGACGATCCGCATCGTCGTGGGCGCCTCCTCGAACAGCACCGAGCCTGGCAGGGTCAGCACCGGAAGCGTGGGATCGAAGTCGCCGACGGCCGCGACCACGGCCCGCGCCTGCTCCCTGTCGTGGACGATCCGGTTGTACAGCGCCCCGTGCGGCTTCACGTAGGAGACCCGCCCGCCGGCGGCCTTGGCGATGCCCTCCAGGGCGGCGATCTGGTAGAGGATCTCGGCCGTCAGCTCCTCGAACGGCACGTCCATGGAGCGCCGCCCGAACCCCGCGAGGTCGCGGTAGGAGACCTGCGCGCCGATCGCGACGTTCCGCGCGACCGCTCCCTCGCACGTCGTCCGCATGATCAGCGGGTCGCCCGCATGGAAGCCGCAGGCGATGTTCGCGCTCGTCACCACCGACAGCAGCGCCAGGTCGTCGCCGAGCTGCCACGCCCCGAACCCCTCGCCGAGGTCGGCGTTCAGATCCATCATCCGCAGATCCTTCACGGTCGGCCGCATTCCGTAGGCCACGGACGGTCCCGCGACGAGCCGGTCGTTCACTCGTAGACCTCCTCGCGGATCTCCCGGATCTCGGTGACAGGCGCCCACGCCTGGTACACGCCCCGGTCGAACCGCTCGAGCTTCAGCCGCTCGGCGACCGGCGCGCGGCCGCCGGTGTACTCCACCCGCAGCCAGCCGTCGTGCTCGCCGAGGATCACGAACGGCTGATCATTCCACAAGCAGCGGGTGACGACATAGTGCAGCCGGTCGAGCTCGTCGTAGGGGACCGTCTTGACGAACCTGCCCGGCAGGGCCGCCTTGAATCCGGCGAGCGGGACCTCGGTGTAGAGCCGTACCTCGTCGTGGGAGGGGGAGGCGGGGAACTCCTCGCCGCGCCAGACCGCGTAGTAGCCCTCTCTGATCTTGTCCATCAGACGCTCTTCCAGAGGGTCGTGTCGGCGTCGAAGACCGCTTCGAGCGTGCGGCGCCCCGACCGGTCGAACCGGTAGATCTCGGCGCCGTGCGGCAGCCGCTGGCTGTCGACCTTGAACTCGGGCACCGGGACGCCGTCGCCCGGCGCGAACCCGGTGCCGTCGAACGGCGGGTGCTCGACGACCCAGCCGCCGGGCATCGCGTCGGCGGAGGCCTCGTCGGGGCCGCCGTGCGGGGTGCGCAGCAGTTCCCCGGCGCGGGCGGTCCACCGCAGGACGTGCACGGAGTCGTCGGTCGCCGCGAACGGCGGGTCGGTGAGGCCCAGCGCGGCGTAGATCCGCTGCGGGGTCGTGAGGGCCATGACGTCCACGACCCGGTGCACGTATCCGGCGACCCTGTCGTAGCCGCCCTCGAGGTAGTGGACGACCAGCGGATGCGGCAGCACCTTCTGCATGACGCGCGTGTTGGGGGAGCCGCCGAGCAGCGCGAGGGTGCGGGAGTCGAGGTAGCCGGAGTCGGCGAGCCCGTCGTCGATGGCGAGCTGCCAGTGCGGCTGCGGCCAGGTCGCGGTCAGCGAGGCCAGGGTCGTCGTCCGGTGCGGCTCGGCGGGCGGCGCGGTGAAGGCCCGCACGTAGACGCCGTCCCCGTAGAAGACGGTCCCCGCGACGTACAGCTCGGCCTTCTGCAGCGCGGCGAGGTAGCCGTCGCGGTCGCCGTTGGCCTTGGCCTCCGACAGCCGGATCGCGGTGATGTTCCGCTTGGGCTTCGGCGCCTCGGCGACCGGGATCGACGGCGAGGACGCCAGCGCCGACAGGTCGTGCCCGGCCAGCGGCGGCGGGATGTGCTTGTCGGTGATCCGGGCCGGGTCGGCGGGCTCGATGCCCAGCTCGACCAGCGAGAGGAACACGGTGCCGCGGAAGGCCTCGTAGGCGAGGTCGGAGGGTTCCCCGGCCCCCTGGACGTCGCGCAGGGCCGTCACCATCATCGCCGAGACCTCGCGGAACCGCCCGGCGGGGGCGTTGCACGGCAGGTCGAAGGTCCAGTTGCCCTGCGGTTCGGGCCGTTCCCAGCCGACGCCGATCAGCCGGTCCTCGGCCTCCTCGGTGAACCGCAGGTGCCCGGCGAGGACGGCGCTGCTGACGGCTTCGGCGCGGAGCATCTCGCCGGTGCGGAACGCCTGCGTGTAGTGGCTGCCCTGGTGCCTCTGATGCACCACGAGCACCATCTGCGGGTCGAGTCCGGCCAGCTCGCGGGCCAGTCTCTCGGTGAAGTCGGTCCAGTCCACGGTGCGTCCGTCCTAGGCGCCGTCGGCGGGGACTCGGCTGGCCGCCCACTGCCCCGACGACGCGTCGTAGACGGCGGTCAGCTCGTCGCCCGAGAAGAGTTCGGCGCCGTGCGGCAGGCGGATCGGCCTGCCCGGCGCGGCCAGCCGGACGTCCCCCTCGTGCGGCCGCGAGGCCCCGTTGGCGGCCTGCACGTCGGGGAGGGGCAGCGGCGGGGCGGGCAGGACGGACGCGGGCAGGACGGACGCGGGCAGGACGGACCCGGTCGGGGGCCGGTCCTCCTCGGGGAACCGGTAGGCGGGGGAGAGCGGATCGTTCTCGGGCTCGCGCCCGTTGACCCGCGGCGGCGGGAGCTCGCGAGGGAACTCGCGGTGCAGATCGCGGGTGAGGTCGCGGTGCGGGAGGGCGCCGGGGACGAGCAGGTCCGGGGGGATCGGTCCAGTGGTGAGCAGATCGGTGATCGGCAGGCCGTCGGAGACGGTCGAGTGGGGCGAACTCCGCTGGATCGCGTCGAGGCGGGAGAGCATCGCGGCGTCGAGGCTGATCTCGCTCGGGCCGCCCAGATTGACGGTGAGCCGCCAGGCCGGATCCGGCCACGCGGCGGCGAGGACGGCGAGGGTCGTGCGGCGGTGCAGCCCGGCGTACCCGGCCGACATCAGGGCCTGGGGCGAGGTGAAGGCGGGCAGCAGGGTGACGCCGTCGCGGACCACGGTGGTGTGCTCGGTCAGCCCCGGGTCCTCGACGGCCGGTCCGCTGGCCGGGAGCAGGAGTTCCGCGTCGAGCAGCAGGTCGAAGTAGCCGAGGTGGTCGCCGCGTTCACGGGCGGCCAGCAGCTGCTGTTCGAGCGGTGCGGCGGCCACGGGAGCCGGGACGGGCGCGGCCCGCCGGGCGGTGACGCGGGAGGGGTCGGAGACGTCGATCCCCAGGCCGGCCAGCTCGATCAGGCCGGTCCCGTGCCGGTGAAAGGACTCGTAGACCAGATCGAGGGGCCGCCGGACGCCCTGGACGTCCCTCAGGGCCGTCACCATCATGTCGGCGAGCAGAGCGAACGCCCCGTGTCCCGATTCGGGGGGCAGCTCGGTCCACCAGTTGGCGGGCGGCCAGTCGGCCGTCGGGGGGCGCCAGCCCGCTTCCACCAGCACTTCCTCGTCCGCGGGGGTGAGGGTGAGATGGCCGTCGAGGAAGTTGTTGCTGACGGACTCGGCGTAGAGCCGGTCCGGCTCCCGCATGGCCTGCACGTAGTGGCGGCTCTCATCGCGCTCGCGGACGATCAGGATGGTGTCGCGGTCGAGGCCCGCAAGCTCTAGGGCGAAGCGCTGGGCAAACTCCGACCACTCCAAGGAGACCACTCCACCCTTCCAGGAACATCACCGGGAGACCCCCGCCGCGGCTCCACAGTCTAAAGGTCTTCCAGACGCAGGTCTCGGAGTGCCCGGCGGAGCTCCTGTCGATCTTCAGGGGTCTCGGCGAACAGCTTGACGAGCCGGTGCAGGATCTCGTGCCGTTCGTGGCCGAGGTCGAGCAGGGCCCGGGCGGTCTCCCACAGTTCGGGCGGATCGCCGTCCCACAGGCGCTTCGTCAGCTCCTCATGGGCGTCGAGGTGGTCTTCTTCGGCTCCGGGGTGCTCGAACTCGAGCATCCGGCGGCGGTCGTCCTTGGAGGTCGGGTCGAGCGCGGCGAGCTCGCCGGACAGGAACGGCAGCGCGAACGCCCGCCGGGGCAGCGCCTCGAGGTCGCCGTCGGGCAGGAGCTTGGCCACCAGGGCGCGGTCCAGGCCGAAGGTGGTCGGGTCGCGGTAGGCCTCACCGAACTTGTTGGTGGCGTCCCAGACGGCGTCCAGGGTGGCCCGCACGCCGACCTCGGGCAGCGAGGTGCGCCGGGACGCCCACCGCACCCACGCGGCCAGGACGTGCGGCATGGCGTCCTGCTCGCCCGGGGTGAGGAAGACCTTGCGGGGCAGCCAGTCCAGCAGGAACATCTCGCACTTGATCGGGGAGACCCGCAGCGGCCGCCCGAAGTCGCGGGTGCATCCGTAGGCGATGATCTTGTCGACGCAGGGGCCGGCGGCCGAGAGGTCCGACAGCTCCCCGGCGTCCTCGGAGGCCAGGAAGCGGGCGGCGAGGGTGGCCCTGCGGTCGGGGGTGTCGCGCGGCAGCGGCGGGCGGCGCCCGCCGGGCGGCAGGGCGCGCACCCGGGCCCGCAGGAAGGCGTGGTAGGAGCTGAAGGTGTCGCTGACCGGGGCGTCGGGGAGCGAGCCGGTGAGCTCCAGCGCGGGTTCGAGCCTGGCCCTGGTCTCGCGCGGGTCGAGCTCGGCGAACTCCATCAGCGGACTCTCGGCGGCCTCGGTGCGGCAGTGGTCGAGCAGCCGGTCGACGTGCGAGGAGACCCAGGCGTCGCGGACGAGCCCGGTCTCGGTCGCTCCGTCCCACCGGCCGCCGAGGTTGTTGTCGAGCAGGATCACCAGGGCGTGCCGTTCGAGGCCGCCGTAGGTGAAGGTGCAGATCACCGACTCCTGGTCGCCGTAGACGTCCTTGGAGACGTAGCACTCGCCGGGTTCGACCATCCCGACGCGGTCGGCCCAGCCGGGCCTGGCCACGCCGGCGTCGATCAGCTCGAGGGCGCCGCGCTCGGCGAGGGCCGCCTGGCGGGGCGTGCCGAGGTAGGCGACACCGGCCAGCAGGGCGAGCGCCGCGGGGGTGCCCTGGGAGACGGCATGATCGAGCAGGGCCTCCCCGATCACCTCCTCGACGTCGCTGTCGCCGAGACTCCTGCCGTACCAGGCGCCGAGGATCTCGCTGACGATCAGCTCGGCGTCCAGGGCCTCCCGGACGGCCAGGAGTTCCCGCGCGTGCAGCAGCATCGAGTCGAAGATGGCGTGAAGGTCATCGGACGGCGGACGCCCGCCGGACGGTCGCGGACGGCTGCGGGGACTCACATTCGGCAACCTTACCCGCACAGAGCGGGCAGGTTCCGGCAAGACCCGTCAGCAGGTCGAAGTCCCGTGCGTTTCGGCGTGAACCCGTCCGGACGGCGGTTCCGACTTCACCATTCCGGTCAGGTGCTCGCGCGCGATCCGCTCCACGAGCGCCGGGGTGGGGTCGAGCCCCAGATGGGCGACGCAGTGGTGGACTTCGGTCACACAGCTGGTCACCACGTCGGGGGACAGGGCGGAGAACTCGCGAGAGAGCCGGCCGGAGACGGGCTCGGCGAGCAATCGGGGCATGGGCAAGATCCCTCTTGATGGATTCCGTGGGGGTTCCTCGTCCATTCCATCCGGTTTGCTCCCGGTGTCAAGGCCTCGCAGGGGGTGATTGTCCGTTTACTTCCCGGAACCACTCGGAGTGATGTTCGGCGGCCCACTCAGGAGTCACGGAACCCGTCGTCATCCCCTCCAGGGCGCCCCTGTCCCGTACGGCGTACCAGAGGTGTCCCAGGAAGACCACGAAGATCCCTATGAACAGCCAGTCGTGGACGAAGGTCGCCCCGGTCCGCCAGTCGTCAGGCCAGGGGCTGGGGAAGGTCATGATGGTTCCGGTCGCCAGCATCACCAGGATCGCCCCGGCCGTGAAGGCCGCGTTGAGCTTCTGGCCCGCGTTGAATTTGCCGACTTCGACGATCCCGACTCCGCCGGAGGTGTCCCGGCGATCTTTTCGGCGCATCCACTCCCAGTCCCCGGGGGTGAACCGGTTGAGCCGGCGCAGGTCGTCGCGGAAGGCCCGGGAGATCCAGCCGAGCAGCATCGGCAGCGGCAGCAGGTACCCGGCCCAGATGTGGATCGGCTTGATCAGGTCGCGCCGCCCCACGGCCGTGGAGACCGGCGGGAAGTACAGGCACAGGGCCGTCGCCAGGCAGACGATCATCAGCAGGGCGGTCAGGTGGTGGATCGCGCGCTCGCCGCGCGAGAACCTAGGAAGTCGGCTCATCGTCGCGTCCGTTCGACTTTCCGACCCAGGCGTCGACGTCGTAGCCGCGCTTCTCCCAGTACCCGTCGGTGAGCTTGTCGGTGACCTCGATGCCGCCGAGCCACTTGAGCGACTTGTAGCCGTACATCGGGGCCACGAACAGCCGCACGGGCCCTCCGTGGTCGTGGGTGACGGGCCCGCCGAGCATCGAGGAGGCGACGATCACGTCGGGGCGCAGCGCCTGCTCCATGGTCAGCGACTCGTCGTAGGCCCCGTCGAAGGAGGTGATCATCACGCCCTTCGCGGTCAGGTCGGCGCCGACGGCCTTGAGCAGGTCGGGCAGCGCCACCCCGCTCCAGGCGACGTCCGGGACGCGCCAGCCGGTCACGCACTGGAAGTCCTTGGTGATGTTCGTCTGCGGCAGCACGGCGAGGTCGGCCATCGTGAAGGTCCGGGCGTTGGTGACCTTGCCCTTGACCTGGAGCCGGTAGGTCCGCTCGTCCCTGCTCTTCACCGACGACACGACCGAGTAGTACCGGAATCCGCCTCCCGCGGGCACGAAGTCCTTGACCGGCCCGAGCGCCCGGTCGACGCCGCCCTGCAGCTTGGCCCCGACGGCCACGCCGAGGGCCCCGAGCCCGGCCATGCCGAGCACCACCCGCCGGCCGACCGGCGTTCCCGATGATCCGTCCACCCTTCCATCAGACCAGCTCGCCGGTCCGCCGGATACCCGGCGCGACCCTCCGTAACAGATCCTTAAGGGTTGCCCCGGACCCGCGTCATGACGGCGGCCCGCCTGCGGCGCCCCCGTCCGATCGGCGATGATGGTCTCCTGACCAGGAGGAACGGATGCCCATCACCCTGCCGATCGACCCCGAGGCGAACGCCCTGCTCAACAGGGACCCGCTGGCGCTGCTGACCGCGATGCTGCTCGACCAGCAGATCCCGCTCGAACGGGCCTTCGCCGCCCCCTACGAGCTGACCCGCCGGCTGGGCCACGACCTGGACGCCGAGGAGCTCGCCTCCTTCGACCCCGACGCCCTCATCGAGATCTTCGGCCGCAAGCCCGCCCTCCACCGCTTCCCCAAGGCCATGGCCAAGCGCGTCCAGGACCTCGGCCGCGCCCTCGTCGACACCTATGACGGCAGGGCCGAGCGGGTGTGGACCGAGGCGAAGTCGGGGGCCGACCTCTACAAGCGGGTCGCGGCGCTGCCCGGGTTCGGCGACCAGAAGGCCAAGATCTTCGTGGCACTCCTCGGCAAGGGCCTCGACGTCCACCCCGACGGGTGGCGCGAGGCGGCCGGCCACTACGGAGAGGACGGCTCCCGCCGCTCCGTCGCCGACATCACCGACGAGGAGACCCTCCTCCAGGTCCGCACCTACAAGCAGCAGATGAAGGCCGCGGCCAAGGCCTGAGCGCGGTCTCGGCGGCCCGGAGCGATCTCAGCGGCCCAGCGCCCCGTCGAGGCAGCCCGCGTCGCGGCCCGTGATCCAGTCCTCCGCGTCGGGGGAGCCGCCCGGGTACCCGGCGGGCGCGCCCGTCCCGGCCGTGGTGGCCTTGCAGTAGGCGTCCATGGCCGTGACGTCGTCGGGGATGCCGGGATCACCCGGATAGCCGAACTGGGAGCCGATCTCGTGGCCCGCGGCGTAACCGCGGTCGTAGGCGCTGTCCGCGGTCGAGGACCGGCGGGTGATGGCCATCGCGGTCACGGCGACGGCCAGCAGGGTCATCGCGATGACCAGCCCGACCACCAGCCGGGCGCGGGGCGGTGCTCCCCAGTTCCAGGCCGGGGCCTCGGGTCGCCGCGCGGCGGGCAGGTCCGGTTCGGACATGGACTTAGTGTAACTTTTCGGACGGTCCGAGCCCTTCGCCGGGGAGGCCGGGGAAAGGTGACCGGAACGTATACCGGCGAGTTCGGAACACCGGCGGCGCGTCAAGGCCTAGGATCTCGGGGCGGCTCGTGCCATGGACGCCCGTCTAAGGGGACGCATAGGGTGTTTCCTTACAGGCAGGAGCCGAAGACAATCTCGACTCCGACCACTGTTGTGATGGAGGCGGGAGCGCTAGCCTGCTCCCATTCACCCATAGTGACGAAACTTCGCCTCGCAGTAGGGCCGATGAGGCACCGGATGCACCGGAGGTGGCGGCGATGAGCACGGATACGTCAGTGCCTCAGCCCCGTGTCCCCGGGCTCGACGCCTCGGACTCGGCCCTTTTCGCGACCCTGATCAAGGAATCCCCGATGGGATTCGCCTTCTTCGACTCCGAGCTGCGCTGCCGCCGGGTCAACGACATCCTCGCCGAGCTCCTGGGCGTCGCGGTCGAGGACCTGGTGGACCGCACGCTCGCCGAGGCGCTCCCCGAGGAGCCCGCCGCGGCGATGGCCGAACATCTCTCCGAGGTGGTCCGCACTGACCGTGCGGTCACCGACCGGGACCTGCGCTTCGAGGCCCCGGCCGGGCCCAAGGACACCTCGGGGGCGGCGCCGTCGCCCGCCGAGAGCCCCTGCTGGTCGACGAGCTGGTTCCCCTCCCACAACGCCGAGGGCGAGATCCTCGGGATCGCGCTGATCGCGGTGGACGTGACCGAGCGCCGCCTCGACGAGGAGCAGATCCGGCGCAAGGAGGAGCGGTACCGCTCCCTGGTCGAGGCCAGCTCGCAGATCGTCTGGGTGACCACGCCCGAGGGCGAGGCCAGCGACGACGCGCCCGAGTGGCGGGCCATCACCGGCCAATCCCTCGAGGAGTACCGGGCGGGCGGCTGGCTCGCGGTCGTCCACGAGGAGGACCGCTCGCGGGTCGAGGCCGAGTGGCTCCAGTGCCTCGACGACAACCGCACGTTCTCGATCAGCTACCGGGTCAGGACCCGCACCGGCGCGTTCCGGCAGTACGAGGTCCGCGCTGTCCCGATCAAGCGCGGCACCCGCGTGGTGGAGTGGGTCGGCGCCAACACCGACGTCACCGGCCAGCGCGAGGCCGACGAGATGCGCGGCCGCCTGACCGAGCAGCTCTCGGCCGCGGCCCTGCGCACCGCGCGGCTCCAGCAGGCCACGTCCATGCTGGCCGAGGCCCTGACCGTCGGCCAGGTCGTCTCGGTGATCACCGAGGTCGGGCGCTCGGCGATCGGCGCCGACCGCTCGGCGGTGGCCCTCCTGGACGACGACAAGCTCAAGCTCACCGTGATCACCCCGGGTTCGGGCGAGTCCGCCGAGCCGCCGATCACCTTCGGCGTCAACGCCGCGACCGTGATGTCGGTGGCGGTCAGGGAGAGCCGTCCGTTCCTGGCCGGGACCCCTGAGAACCTCCGCAGGCAGCTCGTCAGCGACGAGGTGGAGAACTTCCTTCTCACCACCGAGGAGCGGGCCTGGGTGGGTCTTCCGCTGCTCATGGCGGGTTCGGCGATCGGAGCGCTCAGGTTCGCCTTCACCCGCCCGCGGGAGATCACCGAGGAGGAGCGGGTCTTCCTGGAGGCCCTGGCCGGCCAGTGCGCCCTCGCCCTGGGCCGCGCCACGCTCTACGAGCGGGAGCACAAGACCGCCGAGATGCTCCAGCGCAGTCTCCTGCCCGACAGCCTCCCGCAGGTCCAGGACGTCCAGCTGGCGGCCCGCTACCACCCGGCGACCCGGCACGTCCAGGTCGGCGGCGACTGGTACGACGCCTTCCGGCTGGCCGACGACCGCCTCGCGGTGGCCCTCGGCGACGTCATGGGTAAGGGAGTTCTGGCCGCTTCGGTCATGGGCCGGGTCCGCAACGCCCTGCGCGCCCTCGCCCTGAACGACCCGAGGCCCGCGGCCGTCCTGGCGGGCCTGGACCGGGTCTTCAGCGCCACCGAGGACGAGGAGCAGTTCACGACCCTCGCCTACGCGGTCTTCAACCCCGAATCGGGGTCGTTCGTGGTGTCCAACGCCGGTCACCCACCCGCGCTGGTCGTTCGGCCCGACGGACCGCCTATCCTCGGTCTGGGCGAGCCCGGCACCCCCTTGGGCTGGCCCAGTCAGCGGCAGCAGGCAAGTTTTTCGGTTGAACCCGGCAACACTGTGGTGTTCTATTCCGATGGACTTGTGGAGAACCGTCGTCGTGGGGTGGACGCGGGCTTGGACGAGCTAGTGGTCGTCGCCGAGAACGCACCGCCCGAAGCCGTGAGCGATCCGGAGATTCTGGTCGACTACCTGGTCGATCAGATGCTCTCCGGGTATGACCATGACGATGACATCACGGTTCTCGCGCTCCATGTTCCAGCCAGAAACTCGGCGTAGTCCGTACGAAGGACCACTGGACGCCCCCTAAGGTGGTGTGTTACCGGGCTCCGGGTACGCTGCACTCCTCATGGGCCTGAGGCTTAGCCTCCCTCCCGATGGGGAGGGGTAAGGGTCTGTCGAAGCCACACGTTCGTTCGAGAGGTATTTGTGTCGCCTGCCAGTTCTACCTCGAAGCCGTCCGAGCTGCACGACCTGGTGATCGAGCAGCTTCTCGAGCGCGCGCGGTCCCAGGGCTACATCGAGGCCGACGACGTCCGCCGGACCTTCGAGGAGGCCGACATTCCGGTGTCGAAGGCCCCCGCCATCCTGCGGAGCCTCAGCAAGGAAGGTGTGACCGTCATGGTGACAGCTGCCGACTCCGCGGCGCCGAAGCGTCCGCGCAAGCCCGCCGCGCCCCCGCGCCGCCCCAAGACCGCGGCCGCCGCCAAGGAGAAGCCCGAGACCGTCACCACGACGGTCGAAGAGGCCTCCGAGGGCAACGGACAGGTGGAGGCTTCCCCCGCGAAGCCGCGCGCCGTCCGCAAGCCCAAGGCCGCGCCCGCCGCCAAGCCCGCCGCTCCCGCGGCGGCCGCCGCCAAGAAGGCCGCCCCGGCCAAGAAGGCCGGTGACGTCGACGACGAGGAACTCGAGGAGATCGAGGACATCGATCTCGAGGACCTGGTGGTCGAGGACGAGGTCGTCGTCGCCGAGGAGGTCGTCGCGGACGACTCCGACGATGACGAGGAGGACTCCGGCACCGGGGTCCCCAAGCCGCGCGCCGCGGGCGCCGAGGCCGCCCCCGCGGCCACGGGCGGCAAGGAGGAGGAGAGCTTCGTGCTCACCGACTCCGACGACGACGATGACGCCCCCGTGCAGCAGATCGTCGCCGCGGGCGCCACGGCCGACCCGGTCAAGGACTACCTCAAGCAGATCGGCAAGGTCCCCCTCCTCAACGCCGAGCAGGAGGTCGAGCTCGCCAAGCGCATCGAGGCCGGCCTGTTCGCCGAGGAGCGACTGGCCAACGAGGAAGGCCGCCTGTCCGAGGAGGACACCGAAGACCTCGAGTGGATCGCCGAGGACGGCCGCCGCGCCAAGAACCACCTGCTGGAGGCCAACCTCCGCCTCGTGGTCTCGCTGGCCAAGCGCTACACCGGCCGCGGCATGCTGTTCCTGGACCTGATCCAGGAGGGCAACCTCGGTCTGATCCGCGCGGTCGAGAAGTTCGACTACACCAAGGGCTACAAGTTCTCCACCTACGCCACCTGGTGGATCCGTCAGGCGATCACCCGGGCCATGGCCGACCAGGCGCGGACCATCCGCATCCCGGTCCACATGGTCGAAGTGATCAACAAGCTGGCCCGCGTCCAGCGCCAGATGCTCCAGGACCTGGGCCGCGAGCCCACCCCGGAGGAGCTGGCCAAGGAACTCGACATGACCCCGGAGAAGGTCGTCGAGGTGCAGAAGTACGGCCGTGAGCCGATCTCCCTGCACACCCCGCTGGGCGAGGACGGCGACAGCGAGTTCGGTGACCTGATCGAGGACTCCGAGGCGATCGTCCCGGCCGACGCGGTCAGCTTCACCCTGCTCCAGGAGCAGCTCCACTCCGTTCTGGACACCCTGTCCGAGCGCGAGGCGGGCGTGGTCTCCATGCGCTTCGGCCTGACCGACGGCCAGCCGAAGACCCTCGACGAGATCGGCAAGGTCTACGGCGTCACGCGCGAGCGGATCCGGCAGATCGAGTCGAAGACGATGTCGAAGCTCCGGCACCCGTCGCGCTCCCAGGTGCTGCGCGACTATCTCGACTAAGGATCGTTTTCGACCTAGATCACTGATCTAGGTCGAAAACGATCGAACACGGCGGGTCGTCCTTCGGTGGACGGTCCGTCGTTTTTATTCGGCTATCGCCGTTGGAACGGCAGCCCTTAACACGTAATTAACGTAGACGTACCTCCTGAAGTCCCGATTCTTCCTACTCTCGTCTGACATGGGAGTGATGGAGGTTGACCGGGTGCATCTTCAGGCCGCGGGGCAGCGCCCCCGAGCCGCATCCGTCGTCAGCGGCCGCCCGTGGCGGGATCCGGTCCTCGACCAGACCTGCGACGCGGTCCGCGAACGCTACCTGAGAGTCGCGGTCTCCGCCCTTTGGGAGACCCGAACCGATCCCGAGCAGCGATCGCTGCGCGTGGAGTACCTGGCCAAGTCCGCCGCCGGGTGGAGCAAGGGCATCGAGGCCCTGCTCGCCCAGGATCCGCACAACCCCGATCTCCACCTGTGGCTGGGCCGCACCCTGATCGAGGAGGCCTGGAAGATCCGCCCGGCCGCCCGGTCGCGCGCCCAGCAGGCCGGTGGCTACCAGGCTTTCACCAAGGCGCTTCAGGAGGCCCGCAAGCCGCTGAACACCGCCGCGGAGCTGTTCCCCGACGATCCGGTGCCGTGGGAGTCCATGCAGTGGCTCGCCCTCGGGCTCGAAACGGACGCCGACGACAAGGAGACCCTCTGGCGCAGGGCGTCCGAGCGGTGGCCGTCGCTGTACGGCGCGCACGTCGCCCGGGTGATCTCCCTGTCGCCGCAGTGGGGCGGCGTCGCGGAGGAGATGTTCGACTTCGCGCGGGTCGCGATGAGCATGTCGGGCCGGGACGACCCCCGGGCGGCGCTCATCCCGCTGGCCTACTTCGAGTACTTCGTTCAGGAACGGTCCGGGATCATCAGGGGCTCCTCCTCATGGTTCAGCGAGGAGGAGATCAGGGACGTCGAGGCGGCCGCACGCGGCTGGCACGAGGGCCCGCGGCCGCATCCGCGCACGATCGAGGCGCACAACCTGTTCGGGGCGGCCTTCCACCTCGGCGACGCCCGCAGGCCCGCCAGGAACCATCTCGCGCGGACACAGGGCAGGGCGGCCTCGCTCCCGTGGTCCTACATGGGCGGCTCGGCGATCGACCAGTACACCAAGGCCTGCCGGCACCTGAACCTGCTGGAGCACTGACGTCTATTCCTTGACGATCACTTCGATCGTTCCAAGGGAGACCTCGGTGGTGTGGCCCAGGGCCTCCAGTGCCTTGGCGAGCTCCTCCGGCGTCTCCGCCTCGACCTCGTTGAGCAGGAGGTCGCGGGCCACCGCACCGCGCGTGGCCTTGGCCATGTGGCTCACGACCGTCCGTCTGACCTGTCCGTTCACCACACTCTCGCGGAGCACGCGTACGCCCACGGAGGGCTGCTTCCAGGCGGCCGCGTACGGTGCCGACCGCATGTCGACCACGAGCCCCCGGGGGGCGAGGGTCCTGGTGAGCACGGGCCGCCAGGTCGCGGCCAGCCCGCCCAGCGGCGGGAGGGCGACGCCCATCGCCAGGCGGTAGGGCGGGATCCGGTCGTCCGGGGTCAGCACGCCCCAGAGGCCGGAGAAGATCAGTACTTTCGCGCGCGCCGCCTCGTCGAGGTCGTTGAGGCGCAGGTTGTCGTAGAGCACACCGGTGTAGAGATCGGACGCCCTCAGCGTGGGGGCCTTCTTGATCTCCCGGTTGCGCAGGACCGCGTCGCGCTGGCCCTCGGTCAGCCCCAGCACGTCCAGGGCCGGCCGCTGCGCGCCCTTGCTGACCTTGAGCAGGGCGGACAGCACCTTGCGCCGGGTCGGCGTGAGGGCGGAGTGGGACAGCCCCCCGAGGTCGAGCGGCTCGCCGTCGCCCTCGGTGGCCTTGCCCTCGGAGGGCGGAAGAAGAATCAGCACTCCGAGATTATGACGGCGGACCGCTCCACATGAGGAACGGTCCGCCGCTCTATTTGGTTCTGAGGAGGTCAGGCGTGGTCGTCGCCACGGAGCCTGTTCTCGATCAGCTTGTCGGTCTCGTCATGAATGTCAGCCCCCTTCGCACGGAGGTTTTCTCCGTACTTGCGGCCGTGGTGTGCGCAGAACAGCAGCTCTGCGCCGCCGGCCATGGTGGCCCGCACATACGCTTGGGCTCCGCAACGGTCGCAGCGGTCCTGAGCGTTGAGCGGCTTGGACGGGGCAAGGGTTCCTGTCACGGCACCTTCCTCTGTACTCGGGGGTCGGTACTTAGGAGAACATCTAACCCGACCAGGACGTTCCCAAAACCACTACCGCTACGCCGACAGCAGAACGCCCCAGAAGGTGACCGGAACCACACGCGTGCTCACTATGCGTCGTCCCGTCGAGCGGTCTCGCCACCGCGAGGGAGCGACCGGCGACGACGCTGGGCGGGAGCCCGATCCGGAGAAGGGCGCGGGCCCGGCTCAGCCCGTGGCCCAGGACGTCGAGGACGGCCCGGTCGAGGCAGGAGGAAGGGGGCCAGGTCGGAGACCGTCTGGAGCCATCGTGGGGCCGCGCCGAGGGGAGGGCGACGCCGGGGCTCACGGATCCGCCAAGCGCCTTAGCCCCGCTTAAGCCCCCGCACCAGGCCGCGCCATCCGCTGCGCGTGATCGCCAGTACGGTGCCGTCCGGGTGTTTGGAGTCGCGGGCCACGATGTGCCCGGCAGCGTCCGCCACCTCGACGCACTCGTCACTGTTCGCGCCGCTGAAACTGCTCTTCCGCCATCCGGCGTGGGGGTGGCTCGCCATGGCGTCGATGCTAACAAGGCCCGTCAGGCGTTCTTGATGCCGCGCAAGAGCTCGTTCCATCCGCCACGCGTGATCGTCAGGATGGTGCCGTCGGGGTGTTTGGAGTCACGGGCTGCGACCCGCCCGTCCGCGTCCGCGAGCTCGACGCACTCGTTGGCGTTGGATCCGCTGTAGGTGCTCTTACGCCATGCGAGGTGGGGGTGGCTCGTCATAGCGCTGATGCTATCCGGGCGAGCAGTTCGAGCGAGGGTTCTGGCGGCAGGGCGGCATCGATGACCTGTCGGGCGATGTCGGCGTAGAGGCGGCGATCGGCTTCCTGGACGAGAAACCGCGACTCGGCGGCGCTGGCAGGTACGGCGACGTTGAGCCGTCCGCGTGGTTTGAATGTGAGGATCGTGAACGCGCCATCGACGCCGGGGTGGACTCCTCCGCCGTGGGGGATGATCCGCAGTTCGATGTTAGGGCGTTGGGCCAATTCGTGGAGGTGTGCGGCCTGCTCTCTCATGACTTGGCTGCCCCCCACCAGGAGATGGAATACAGATTCGCTGATGACGGCCTGGAAGATCGTGGGATCGGGCCCGTGCAGAACCTGTTGGCGTTGTTTTCGCAGCTCCGCCGTTGCCTCATGAAGTGTGCTGTCCGCATCCGGGTTCATGCTAGTGACGGCGCGGGTGTATTCAGGTGTTTGCAATAGACCGGGTATCAGCTGAAGCTGGAAGCTGAAGATTCTCGAAGCGTCCGCCTCGAGTGACGCATAGTGGACGGCTGCGGCGTTGGCCATGCCTTCGAATGCCCTCCACCACGAGGGTAGGCGGCCTCGTTCTGCGAGGTGGATGAGGGATTCGTTGAGGTCGGCATCCGGGCAGTCGTAAAGGAGGAGCAGGCCCTTGAGGTCGTCGGAGCGGATGGCGGCGAGGCCGTTCTCGACGGTGCTCATCCAGCTCGGCGAATGGTGGGACTGGCGGGCGGCGGCTTTGAGCGTCAGGCCGCGCCGATCGCGCAGTCTGTTCAGCTCGTGGCCGATGAGGAGGTAGCGGCCCAGGGGGCGTTTGTCGTACGCCATGGCGACAGCTTGTCACGCTGTGTGGCGCGTTGGTGGCGGGATTCTCAGGTGATTTTTCGTGTTCCCGAACTTTCAGGTTCTCGACGGTTCGGGCAGGCGACTGTTGAGGTAGGCGCCGATCGCGTTGTGGGCGCAGTGGGTCGAAGTCACGCTCTCCCGTGAAGGGAATCGAGCGAAAAGGACCTCCTTATGCGGTACGCGGACGAGACGATCGTCGTCGGGACGATGACACTTCCGGGAACCGAGCGATCGGTGCGCAACGCGCGGCTGTTCGTCCGGGATCTGCTGCCCGTCGAATGGCCCGTTCGGGGCGATCTGGAACTGGTCTGCACAGAATTGTCCGCCAATGCGGTGCGGCACACGGCGAGCGGCCGGGGCGGCCATTTCTCCGTCGTGCTGCGGCGGTCGAGCGACCGGCTGATCGTCGAGGTCGTCGACGACGGATCCGGCGGGCGCCCGGTGCGGCGGACCCCGGCGGGGGAGCCGGGCGAGGGCGGACGGGGCCTCCAGCTCGTCAACGAGCTCGCGCTGAGCTGGGGCTACCGAACGCTCGGGTTCCGCACCTCGGTGTTCGCGGAGTTCGAGCTCCCCGCGCTGCTTCGCGAGCCGGTCCGCGGGTAGGCCCCCCAAGGGAACGATCTTGGGGGACGGCATGGCACTGCACGTGGTGGGCGACGACGACAGGCCGGACGACGGCGCGACCGACATGTTCGCCTCGCCGCTGAGCGAGCGGCTGCTGGCCAAACGGAGGATGCCGGCCGACCACTCGCCGCCCGAGATCGTCTACTCGATGATCCACGACGAGCTGCTGCTGGACGGCAACGCGGCCCAGAACCTCGCGACGTTCTGCACGACCTGGTCCGAGGACGAGGTCCGGCGCCTGATGGCCGAGTCCCTCGACAAGAACATGATCGACAAGGACGAGTACCCGCAGACCGCGGAGATCGAGTCCCGGTGCGTCCAGATCCTCGCCGACCTCTGGAACGCGCCCCCCGGAGCCCCCGCGACGGGCTGCTCCACCACCGGCTCCAGCGAGGCCGCCATGCTCGGCGGCCTGGCCCTCAAGTGGCGCTGGCGCAAGCGCCGGGAGGCCGAGGGCAAGCCCGCGGACCGCCCGAACCTGGTCTGCGGCCCCGTCCAGGTCTGCTGGGAGAAGTTCGCCCGCTACTTCGACGTGGAACTCCGCCAGATCCCCCTCGAGCCCGGTGCGACGGGCCTGCGCCCCCACCAGCTCGAAGCGCACGTCGACGAGAACACGATCGGCGTCGTCGCCATCCTCGGCGTCACCTACACCTGCGACTACGAGCCCGTCGCCGCCATCGCGGCCGAGCTCGACCGCCTCCAGCAGACCAAGGGCCTGGACATCCCCATCCACGTCGACGGCGCCAGCGGCGGCTTCGTCGCCCCCTTCCTGCACCCCGACCTCGCCTGGGACTTCCGCATCCCCCGCGTGGCCTCGATCAACGCCTCCGGCCACAAGTACGGCCTGGCACCCCTGGGCGTCGGCTGGATCATCTGGCGCGAGGCCGCCCTCCTCCCCGAGGAACTGGTCTTCCGCGTCAGCTACCTGGGCGGCGACATGCCCACCTTCGCCCTGAACTTCTCCCGCCCCGGCGGCGAGGTCATCGCCC
The DNA here is from genome assembly GCF_039534125.1 of Actinocorallia longicatena. Classification (NCBI taxonomy): domain Bacteria; kingdom Bacillati; phylum Actinomycetota; class Actinomycetes; order Streptosporangiales; family Thermomonosporaceae; genus Actinocorallia; species Actinocorallia longicatena. The sequence goes on from NZ_BAAAUV010000020.1 coordinate 92,324, forward strand.
AGTACTACCTCTTCCTCCGCCTCGGCCACGCCGGCTACCGCCGGGTCCACCAGGCCTGCGCCGACACCGCCGCCTACCTGGCCGCCGAGATCACCACCATGGGCCCCTTCACCCTCCTCTACGACGGCCAGGGCGCCCTCCCGGCGGTCTCCTACACCCTCACAGACCCGAAAACGGTGGGTTTCACCCTCTACGACCTCTCCGACCAGCTCCGCATGCGCGGCTGGCAGGTCCCCTCCTACCCCCTCCCCCCGTCCCGCTCCGCAACCGTCATCCAGCGCGTCCTCATCCGCCACGGCACCACCCGAGACCAGATCTCCCTCCTCGCCGCCGACCTCCGCCACGCCCTCACCCGCCTCACCACCCCCACCCCACCCGACCCCGACCGCTCAGGCTTCCACCACTGATCCATATCCGTACATTTGCGGGTGAGAGCCGACTTCCGGCTGCTCTAATGGCCGTCCACCCCCGGCCGTGGAGCGCCCATGCCCGATTCCCCCGCCACCGAATTCGAGATCACCGACGACCTCATAGCCGAGGCCGTGGGCCGGGTCCTGGACGGCTACGTGCCGGGAGAACTCCCGGTGGAGGCCGACTGGCTGTGCCAGGAGGTGGGCAAGGCCCGCGACCGCATCGAGGACGAGACACGGTCGGAACGGCGGGAGTTCGCGGAAGCGCTCCGGCGGAGGCAGGCCGGTATCTGGGCGTGGCGGCTGCTGGGCATCGCGGGATGGAAGCGGTCCTTGAGCCTGCTTCTGGTCCTCATCCTCGCAGTGGCGGCCATCGCGGTCAGTATCTGGTGGCTTGCGTTCGTCGAGGACGACCTCGCGGCGCCGCTGTCGCTGGCCGTCATCATCACCAGCGCCCTGTTGATCATCGTGGTGGGTCTGGGGGTCGCCACTCTCGGGCTTGGCTCCAGGTTGCTCAGGACGGAGACCGAGTCAAGGATCGCAGGGGCCCTGGCCCTGGTGACTGAGGCGACCCTTCTGCGCGCTCAGGAGATCACCCGGGCGACGATCAACAGCCGGATCGGGGACGAGGACTCCAGGGGCGCGCTCCTGTACGAAACCGACTCGAGCGGCCTCGTCGAGACGACCACCCACGCGATCGTCGATTCAGACGGGGTCTCTGACCTCGAGCGGTTCGTCCGTGAGCACTCCACTTCGGCGATCGGCATCGCTGGTCCCCGCGGCTGCGGCAAGACCACGATCATCAGCCGGCTCACCGACCTTGACGGGTATCTCGGCGTCTACATCAGGGCTCCGGTCTTCTACGAGGCCGCCGACTTCGTCAGGGTCGTCCACGCCGAAGTCGCCCAGCAAATCCTGCGCAGCGGCGGTGCCCAGGAGCAGCGGTTCGAACACCGTGGGGTCGAACGTCTCTTTCGCAAGCGGATCGTCCTCGGTCTGGGTTGCTTCGCCACCGGCATCTTGACGATCACCCTGAACATGACGACTGGGGTGCCCAAGTGGATGCAGGGCGGAGGGGGAGTGCTGGGCGCCACAGGCCTGGCGCTCGGGCTGGTCGGTGTGCTCGTCTTCCTTTCGAGCTCCATGAGCATCTGGACGTCCTTCTCGAAGCTCATGCGCCCCGGCGAAGCGAGCGGGCGCAAGGACATCGCGCGTGACGAACTGCACGCGCTGAAGTGGAAGACCACCCTCCAATCAAAAGACAAGCTCGCATTCAAGATCTTCTCCGCCCTCTCGCTGGACACCGAGGAGCAGGTGGGCAGGGACCAACGCGAACGCAGCCATCCCGAGCGGGTCGCCGACCTGCGCGACTTCCTGCTGCGGCTGCGCTTTCTCCCCGACCGCACGCCGGTGATCATTGCCATCGACGAGCTGGACAAGATCGCTTCGCCGGAGAAGGCGATCGAGGCCGTCAACGGGCTGAAGGATCTCTTCCACATCAGCGACACCCATTTCGTGGTGTCGGTGAGCGAGGACGCCCTCGACAGCTTCGCGCTGCGCGGGGTGCCGGTGCGGGACGTGTTCGACTCCTCCTTCGACACCGTGATGCGTGTCCGGCCGTTCACCCCGGCCGACTCCTGGTCGCTGCTGCGCCGCCGGGCGCCCCTGTTCAACGAGTGGGCGGCCCTGCTCTGCCATGTGATCGCCGGTGGCCTTCCCCGCGACCTCGTCCGGGCCGCCCGGCGCTGCGTGGAGCTCTGCACACGGAACGGAGGGCCGCTGCCCGTCGCCGAACTCGCCGCGGGGCTCGTCAAGGACGAGGCGCTCGACGTCGTCGAGGCCGCGATCCGGCGGACGAGGACCGGTGGCGAACCGAGCCGCTGGCTGATGACCTCCCGGCGCAGGATCGACGAACGCGGCCTCACGTCCCTGACCCCGGACGAACTGTTCGCCGACTGGATCGGCGGTGCGACTGAGCCGGGGGCGGCGGTGACGGAGCCGACCCCCATCGAGACCGACGTCGGCGTCCTGCTGCTGATCATGATCACTACGGCCGACCTCTTCGCCGTGACCAGGACCTCGGAGGACTGGCGCGACTTCGCCGTGCGGTCGGCCGCCGACCTCGAGCGGCTCGCCTCGGCGCGTGCCTCCCTGGCCGTCTCCCACGTCGACGCCCTGGACCGCCTTGTCAGTGTCCGCGAGGAGGTGGGCCTTGCTCCGATCCCCGCGGAACTGACCGCACGGCTGAGAGCGCCGGCTCCGGCAAGGGAAGAGGTCGGTGAGAGAGGAGCGCCATGCCGACTGTTCGCGAACGGATCCTCGAGGAGCTGAGGACTTCCAGCAGGCCGCTGGACGACGACGAACTGGCGCGGCGGCTGGGGATCAGTCCTCGGCAGAGCGTCAACCAGGCCTGTCGGCGGCTTGAGGCGGCCGGGCTGGTCCGGCGGTTCACCGGGCCCGATCTGAAGATCGTCAATGAGCTCGTCCGGGGTGGGAGCGGAGCTGCGCCGGTGGATCCGGAGGAGATCGTCGCAGTTGAGGCCGCGGCGCGGGCGCCGGGGGACGGCGCAGAGCAGCGGCGGGCCGAGGGCCTCATGCTGCGGCTGCTCGGGGGAGCGCTCGGAGTGGGGCTTGCGCCTCGCCGGTTCGTGCTCGGCGGGGGAGCGCGGGCCGAGGTCGACGGCGTCGATGAGGGCGTCACTGTGCTGGTGGAGGCGTGGGCGCATCAAGGGCCGCCGAAGACCGGGCAGAAGCACAAGGTACTCGCGGACGCGCTGAAGCTCCTCTACCTGTCCTCGAACCTCGGGACGTCGCCGAGGCTCATCCTGTGCCTCGGCGATCCCGAAGCGGCGGCCGCGTTCACCGGGACGAGGACGTGGGCCGCCTTGGCGCTGCGGGATCTGGGCGTCGAGGTCCACACCGTCGTGCTACCTGACGACGTCAGGGCCGCTCTGCGGGCCGCGCAGAGGCGCATGTACCGGTGACGGCGGTGGTCGTCAGGGCGGGTCGAGGGTGGTCAGGGTGTGACGGAGGACGGCGGCTTCGGTGTCGAGGAGGGGGCGGGGGCGGATCGTCCAGTCGCCTGAGATGCGGAAGGGGTCGCCCTCGAAGCGGGGGAAGACGTGGAGGTGGGCGTGGAAGACCTCCTGGAAGGCCGCTTCGCCGTCGGCGAGGAAGAGGTTGACACCCTCGCAGCGCAGGCCGGAGCGGCGCAGGGATCGGGCGACGCGGTGGGCGACGCGCCACAGGTGGGCGCCGGTGTCCTCGGCCAGGTCCTCCAGGCCAGCCGCGTGGACGCGCGGGACGACCAGGACGTGGCCGGGGTTGACCGGGGCCAGGTCCATGAAGGCCACGGCGAGGTCGTCGGCGTGGACGACGCTCGCCTCGGCCTCGCCCGCGACGATCGCGCAGAAGACGCACGGGGCGGTCGTCACGGGAGGAAGTCCGTGACCAGGGTGGCGAACTCGTCGGGGGTGATGACGCGGATCTCCAGGGTCTCGGCCTTGGCGCGCTTGGAGCCCGCCTTCTCGCCCGCCACCAGGAGCGCCGTGTTCTTGGAGACGCTGGAGGAGGCCTTCCCTCCGGCGCGCTCGATGAGCTCGTTCATCTCGTTGCGGGACAGCGACTCCAGGGGACCCGTCATGCTGCCGGTGACGACCACCGACATCCCGGTGAGCGGCAGGTCGGGGGCCTCCTCGCGCGGGGTGACGCCCGGCTCGGTCAGATTGACGCCCGCCGCGGTGAGCTTGCCGATGAGGGGCTCGAGCTCGGCCAGCTCGGCGATCATGATCGTGGCGCGTTCGGGGCCGATGCCCTCGACCTCCTGGACCTTCTCGGCGTCGGCGGCGCGGATGGCGTCCATCGTGACGAAGTGGCGGGCGATGCGGCGCGACATCGAACGGCCGGTGCCGCGCACGCCCAGGGCGGCGAAGACCTTGTTCAAGGGGCGGCCCTTCGCCGCCTCGATCGCCGCCAGGAGATTGTCGGTGGAGACCTCGCCCATGCGCTCCAGCGACAGGAGCTGCTCGCGGGTCAGGGAGAACAGGTCGGCGAAGTCGCCGATCAGGTCCGCGTCGACGAGCTGGACGATCCGGGTGTGGCCGAGGCCCTCGATGTCGAGCTGGTCGCGGCCGACGGCGTAGCTGATCGAGGCCACGGCGTTGCAGTCGCGGCCCAGGACGCAGCGCCAGCGCTCCTGCGAACGGTCGATCTCGCCGCCGCAGCGCGGGCAGGTCTCGGGGATCGCGATCGGCAGCTCCTCGCCGGTGCGGGTCTCGACCAGCGGAGCCTCGACGCGCGGGATGACGTCGCCGGCCTTGTAGACCGTCACACGGTCGCCGAGCATCAGGCCGCGGCGGGCGATGTCGGCGGGATTGTGCAGGGTGGCGTAGGTGACGATCGTGCCGTCGATCTCCACCGGGTCGAGCACGGCCCTGGGCGCGATCACTCCCGTCCTGCCGACGCTCCACTCGACCTCGCGCAGGGTCGTGATCTTCGTGTCGGCGGGGAGCTTGTAGGCGATCGCCCAGCGGGGCGCCCGGCTGGACAGGCCCGCGGTCTCCTGGTCGGCGGCGCTGTCGGCCTTGACGACGATGCCGTCGATGCCGAACGGCAGCCCGGCGCGGGCGGCGGCGATCTCCTCGATCCGGGCGGTCACCTCGGGGAGCGAGGCGTAGCCGATCGGCCCGGGGACGGCCGCCGCGCTGGTCTGGATCCCCAGCCCGGAGACGTACTCCATGATCGCGGTATGGGGGAGCGCGGCGAGGTCGGCGGCGAGCTCGGCGCCCTCCTCCAGGGGCAGTGCCCCGTAGCCGAAGAAGGTGAGTTCCACCTGGTAGGCGCGGTCTTTGGCGCGCAGGCTGCCCGCGGCCCCCGACCGGGGGTTGGCGAACGGCGTGCCGCCGTGCTCGACGCGCAGCAGGTTGGCGGCCTCGAACTGCTCGCGGGTGAGCAGGACCTCACCGCGGATCTCGACGGTCACCGGCTCGGCGAGGGCCTCCGGCAGGCCCGCGATGGTGCCGATGCCGTGCGAGACGTCCTCGCCCGCGGTGCCGTCGCCGCGCGTGACGAGCTGGACCAGCGCCCCGTCGCGGTAGCGGGCCGAGATCGCCAGGCCGTCGAGCTTGGCCTCGACCGCCCAGCCGTCGACCGGGCGGCCGAGCCTGCGCTCCAGGCCCTCGGCCCAGCCCGTCAGCTCCTCGGCGGAGAAGACGTTGTCGAGCGAGAGCATCGGCCGGGTGTGGGGGACGTCGCCGACGACCGCCCCGCCCGCGACCTTCCCGGTCGGCGAGCCGGGCAGCACCTCGTCGGGATGGGCCTCCTCCCACACCACGATCCCGCGGACCAGCCGGTCGAAGGTGTCGTCGTCGACGGTCGACGTGCCGTCGCCGTAGTAGGCCGCCGACGCGGTGACGGCCAGCTCAACGGCCGCGGCATACCCGGCGGCGTCGACGATCTCGGTGTACCCGGCGGTTTCGCTCATGACCCTATTGTCCCGCCGGGCACTGACATTTCCGGGGGCCGGGTTCCTAGATCACGTTGACGGTGAACGTGCCCGTGCTGGCGCCGAGGGGGAGGCCGATCAGGAGGCCCACGCCGCTGAGGGTGACCTTGCCGGAGTAGGCGCCCGCCGCCGTCCCGCCCGGAACCCTGATCATCGCCCGGTTGGAGGCCGGCCAGGCCGCCAGGAGCTGGCCGCCGGTGCAGTACGCGCTGGTGGCCGAGGTGGCGACGGGCCCGGAGAACCCGGCCCCCGGCGGGCACGTGACGCCGTCGAGGAGGAGCCCGGGCGGGGCCGTCCAGGTGAGCCTGCTCGCCGGCAGCAGCGGCGGCAGGCCGACCACCAGCGGCGGGACCGTCAGGCCGCCCGCGTTGAGGATCGCGACATCCTGGATCACCTCGACGATCCCGTACGGCGTGACGCTCGGGACGGGCGCGTGCTGGGTGTTCACCAGCGATACGGCGGCCTCGGCCGGAGAGCCGGTGCCGACGAGGACGGCACCGGTGATCGCGGCGGTCAGGGAGGTGAGAACGGTCCGACGAAGCAAGGTCTCTCCTTGGTGCGAGTGCGAGGACCTCCGCATTCTCACCCGATCCATCATCACTCTGTGCCTATAGGCCATTACCGGTCGCAATCAATTAGTGCATTCCATGCATATGCCCCACGAAGGATCTCCCTGCCCTTGCCCATCCGCCTGCGAGTCTTCAGGAAACGGCTATACGGGGAGGCGACATGGCGGCGAAGTACGGCGTGCACTCGGAGGTCGGAAGGCTCCGCCAGGTGATCGTTCACCGGCCGGATCTCAGCCTGAAACGGCTCACCCCGACCAACAAGGACGATCTGCTGTACGACGACGTCCTGTGGGTCAGCCGGGCCCAGATCGAGCACGACGCGTTCGTGGAGATGATGCGCGGCCGCGGGATCGAGGTCTTCTACCACCAGGAACTCCTGGCCGAGGCGCTGGACACGGGCCAGGAGGCCAAGGACCACGTGATCGGGCGGATGGTCACCCATCTTTCCGTCGGGCCCGTCCTCGTCGACGTCATCCGCGAGGAGCTCGCCACCTGGGACGGCGCGAAGCTGGCCGAGCACCTGATCGGCGGCCTCACCAAGGAGGAGTTCCTCGCCGAGGCCAAGAAGGGCCGGGAGGGCCTGGACGAGCGGTCGCTCGTCGCCGCGATGGCCGACCCGGGGATGTTCATCCTGCGCCCGCTGCCCAACTCGCTCTACCAGCGCGACCCGTCGGCCTGGCTGTACGGGGGCGTGTCGCTGAACCCGCTCTACTACCACGCCCGCCGGCTGGAGACGATCAACCAGAGCGTCATCTACCACCACCACCCGATGTTCGCCGGAGCCGGTTTCTCCTACTGGTACCCGCCGATGGGCGACGACGGCGGCTTCGACGAGGAGGACTTCGGCCAGGCCTCGCTGGAGGGCGGCGACATGATGCCCATCGGCAACGGCGCCGTCGCGATCGGCGTCAGCGAGCGCACCACCCCGCGGATGATCGAGCACATCGCCCAGGCCATGTTCGCCGAGGAGGCCGCCACCCGGGTGATCGCGGTCAACATCCCGCCGAACCGCTCCTACATGCACCTCGACACGGTCTTCACCCTGCTCGACGTCGACAAGGCCACCGGCTACCCGCCCGTGGTGGAGAACGCCGAGACCTACTCGCTGCGTCCCGGCGACAAGCCCGGCACGCTCGACGTCCACCGCGAGAAGAACCTCGCCCTGGCCTTCGAGGACGCCCTCGGCATCGGCAAGCTCGACATCATCCCCACCGGCGGCGACGACTACCAGCGCGCCCGCGAGCAGTGGGACAGCGGCAGCAACTTCGTCGCGATGGAGCCCGGCGTGGTCGTCGGCTACCACAAGAACGAGTACACCAACCGCAAGCTCCGCGAGCACGGCGTCGACGTCGTCGAGATCGAGGGCTTCGAGCTCGGGAAGGGCCGTGGCGGCGGGCACTGCATGACCTGCCCGATCCTCCGCGACGGCGTCTAGGAGGAGGACGGCCATGATGAGTCATCCGGGATGGGTGCTGTTCCTGGCACTGTTCGGGCTCTACAGCCCGATCGCGGCGCTCGGCTCCTACCTGCCGATCGTCCGCCCCTACAAGAGTTCCGACGTCACGAAGATGGCGCTGGGCCTCGGCCTCAACGTCGCGGTCTTCGTGCTGGTGGCCCTGTGGGTGGGCGAACCGCTGCTGCGGCTGCTGGGGATCAGCACCGCGGCGCTGACCGCCACCGGTGGCATCGCGCTGGCCTTCGCGGCGATCCCGCTCATGCTGGGCAAGGCGGGGGCCGTCGAGGAGATCGGCAAGCTCGAGGCCGAGGAGGCGGGCGAGGCGCCGCCCGCCGGGCCCGTCGCCGACTTCCGGACGATCCTGTTCACCCCGCTGACCTTCCCGCTGACGGTCGGCGGCACCACCTTCGCCTTCGCCGTCGCGGCCTCGGCGGACGCCGTCAACGTCGGCGACAAGCTGTGGCTGTCGTTCGCGGCGCTCTGCTTCGCCCTGCTGTGCGGCACGACGCTCTACCTGTCGGGCCATGTCGAGCGCCGCATCTCGCTGAAGGGCGCGATGCTCCTCGACCGGGTGGCGGGCATCCTGCTCACCGCCATCGCGACGATCCTGCTGGCCAACGGCTTCACCGACCTGGTCGTCGCCAGGCTCGGCTGAACCGGCCGATCCCGCGTCAGGTGACGACGGTGACGGCCAGGCGCAGGAGGTGGCCGTGGGCGGCGAAGCCCGGCGGGTCGCCGTCGAGGACCCCGGTGGCGCAGTCGAAGGTCGACGGATCCACCTGACGGACGAAGAAGGACGGCTCGGCGACGGCCGCCAGCAGCCGGACCGCGTCGCGCAGGACGTCGATCCGCCCGTCGCCGCCGGTGTGCTCCAGGGACACCTCGAAGACCCCGTCGGGCAGGGTGCGCGACCCGGTCAGGCGGAAGGCCGAGCCGGGTGCGGCGCAGGCGGTCTCGAGATGGGGCAGAAGATGGTGCTCGGGCTCCTCGGCGACCCAGCCGTCGCGGTCGAGATGGCCCAGGAGCCGGTGCACGCCCGGCACCAGCGGGGCGCCGCTCGCGACGCCGGTGCCGCGCCCGTCGGTGTCCCAGCGCGGGGCGGACGGCTCGGCCCTGGCCAGCAGGACGCTGACGGCCGTCCGGGCGCCCGCGATGTCGGGCCTGCCCGCGCTGACGATCCGTGCCCAGGAGTAGGACTTGACGATCCCCACGATCGTCGTCGCTATGGTCTCGCGCTCCTCCGGCGTCAGCAGCCCCTCCTCGGCCAGTCGGTCGGCGAACCAGCTCCGCACGGTGTGGAACAGCGCGTTGTCGTGCGACATGAACACCCGCAGCGCGAACGACGGCTCCTCGGAGAAGACCCGCAGCCCCGGCGCCTGCCCCGTGTTGTTGGTCATGAACGCCTCGACGAGGTCGGCGATCCGCTCCCCGCCCGAGCCGGGGCAGGCCAGCCAGAGCCGGTCGAGGATCGGCAGGGCCAGCCGGGCGAGCGCCTCGGCCAGCAGTGCCTCCCGGTCGCCGACCCACCGGTAGAGGGTGGTGCGCCCGACCCCGAGCTCGGCCGCGAGGGCCCGCATGTCGATCCGGCGGCCCAGCAGGAAGTCCCTGGTGGCCAGCGCCACGGCCGTGTCGGCGTCGGCGCGCCGGGGACGTTCGGGCGGTTCGGGATGCCGGGTCTCGCTGACGCTCACAGCGGCAATCTTCGCACTCGGCCACCGGCCGGGGGCCGCGTGTGACCGGCTTGTGTCCGGGAGCGGTGTTCGCTACTTTGTTCTAAGTGACGCAGGGTGAGGAAGCCTGTGTGGGGGAGATGGGGCCGGGCCCGCATACCGGCGGCGAATCCGGGAAGATCTGGCAGCGCATCCTGCGGGTGAACGGGGGCGGTGGACGGTGATTCACTTCCGCCGACCTGAAGGGGCGGTAGGGTGCTCTGCGGATATGCAAAGCATGTTCGAACGTGGTTGAGGAGCATCGTTGAGCACCGCTGTTGAGGACGCCGTGGACGCAACCGGGTACTCCGCCCGGCACCTGTCGGTGCTGGAAGGTCTGGAGGCCGTACGCAAGCGCCCCGGCATGTACATCGGATCCACCGACAGCCGCGGGCTCATCCACTGTCTCTGGGAGATCGTGGACAACTGCGTCGATGAGGCGCTCGCCGGATACTGCACCCACGTCGACGTCGTCCTGCACAAGGACGGCTCGGTCTCGGTGGGCGACAACGGCCGCGGCATCCCCGTCGACCTGGAGCCCAAGACCAAGCTGCCCGGAGTCGAGCTGGTGATGACCCGGCTGCACGCCGGCGGCAAGTTCGGCGGCGTCTCCTACACCGCCTCCGGCGGCCTGCACGGCGTCGGCGCCTCCGTCGTGAACGCGCTGTCGGCGCGGCTCGACGTCGAGGTCGACCGGTCCGGCTACACCCACCACATCTCCTTCCGGCGCGGACTTCCCGGCACCTTCGACGGAGCGGGGCCCGGCGCCCCCTTCACCAAGGAGTCCGGGGTCCACAAGGGCAAGCGGATCGTCAAGGGCAAGACCGGCACCCGGACCCGGTTCTGGCCCGACTTCCAGATCTTCCTGAAGGACGCGACCATCGCGCTCGACCTGGTGCTCGACCGGATGCGGCAGACCGCGTTCCTGGTCCCCGGGCTGGAGATCTCGCTGCGTGACGAGCGTCCCGACGAGGTCTTCGAGGAGACCTTCCGGTACGACGGCGGCATCGCGGAGTTCACCACGTTCCTCGCCCAGGACCCGCCCCTGTGCGACACGCTGCGCATCGGCGGCCAGGGCCACTTCACCGAGACCGTCCCGGTCCTCGACGACCTCGGCCACCTCGTCCCCACCGATGTCGCCCGCGAGCTCGACGTGGACGTCGCGATGCGCTGGGGCACCGGCTACGACACCAAGGTCCGCAGCTTCGTCAACGTCATCGCGACCCCCAAGCACGGCACCCATGTGCAGGGCTTCGACCGCGCGCTGGTGAAGACCGTCAACGAGCAGCTCCGCGCGGTGAAGCTGCTGAAGAACGGCGACGACAACGTCACCAAGGACGACATTCTCGAGGGCATGACGGCCATCGTCACCGTCCGGCTGCCGGAGCCGCAGTTCGAGGGCCAGACCAAGGAGATCCTCGGCACCTCCGACGCCAACCGGATCGTCTTCAACGTCGTCTGCCGCGAGCTGAAGGCCATCTTCGAGAACCCGGGCCGGGCCCAGAAGCTCCAGCACCGCGCCGTTCTCGAGAAGATCGTCGGGGCGGCGAAGACCCGCATCGCCGCCCGCACCCAGCGTGACAACCAGCGCCGCAAGAACGCCCTGGAGAGCTCGGCGCTCCCGGCCAAGCTGGTCGACTGCCGCACCACCGACGACCGCAGTGAGCTGTTCATCGTCGAGGGCGACAGCGCCCTGGGCACCGCGAAGATGGCGCGCGACTCGGAGTTCCAGGCGCTGCTCCCGATCCGGGGCAAGATCCTGAACGTCCAGAAGTCGTCGGTCGCGGACATGCTCAAGAACACCGAGTGCGCCGCGATCATCCAGGTGGTCGGGGCGGGTTCGGGGCGCACCTTCGACGTCGACTCCGCCCGCTACGGCAAGATCATCCTGATGGCGGACGCCGACGTCGACGGCGCCCACATCCGCTGCCTGCTGCTGACCCTGCTGCACCGCTACATGCGTCCGATGATCGAGTCGGGCCGGGTGTACGCCGCGGTCCCGCCGCTGCACCGCATCCAGCTCACCAACCCCAAGCGGGGCATGGACAAGTACATCTACTGCTACTCCGACGCCGAGCTGCGCCGCAAGCTCGTCGAGCTGGAGCGCAAGGGCCTGCGCTGGAAGGAACCGCCCCAGCGCTACAAGGGCCTGGGAGAGATGGACGCCGACCAGCTCGCCGAGACCACGATGGATCCGCGCCACCGCACCCTGCGCCGCATCCGCATCGAGGACACCGAGGTCGCGAACTCGATGTTCGACCTGCTGATGGGCAGCGAGGTCCCGCCGCGCCGCGAGTTCATCATCGCCGGCGCCGCGGAGATCGACGAGAGCCGCATCGACACCTGAGCGCCTCTCAGGGGTATTCGACTCAGGGGTACTCGACGCCCGTCAGCTTCTCGGACAGCTCCCAGAAGCGGCGGGCGGCGGCCTCGTCGGTGGCGGCCTTGACGGGCCGCACCAGCTTGGGGTGGCCGCGCATGTCGCCGAGGCCGTCGGGGCCGTAGTACTCGCCGGGCTTCACGCCGGGGGCGGTGGCCGCGTAGAGCTGGGGGAGGGCGCCCATCGCCGCGGACTGGGCCAGCAGCAGGTTGCTCGGCTTCATCAGCAGGTTCATCAGGCCGCGGGGGCCGGTGCTCTGGAGGTTGGTGGCCGCGTAGCCGGGGTGGGCCATGAGCGCGGTGACCGGCAGCCCGGCGGTGGCCAGGCGGCGGGCCAGTTCCAGGGTGAACAGCTGGTTGGCCAGCTTGGACTGGGCGTAGTAGGTGGTGGGGGAGTAGGACTTCGCGCCGTTGAGGTCGTCGAAGTCGATCTTTCCCCGGGAGGCGAGGCCCGAGCTCACGGTGACCACGCGGGGGGCGTCGCCCTTGGCCAGCTTGCCGAGCAGCAGGCCGGTCAGCGCGAAGTGGGCGAGGTGATTGGTGCCGAGCTGGAGTTCGAAGCCCTGCTGGGTGAGGGTGCGCGGCGGCATCATGACACCCGCGTTGTTGACCAGGACGTCGACCTTGGTGACGGTCTCCGCGAAGGCGTGGACGGAGTCGAGGTCGGCGAGGTCGAGCTGGCGGAGTTCGAGGTTGCCGTCGAGGCGCTCCAGTGCGGCCCTGCCCTTGGCCTGGTCGCGGACGGCCATGATGACGTGGGCACCGTGGGCGGCGAGCGCGCGGGTGGTCTCGAGGCCGAGGCCGCTGTTCGCGCCGGTGACCACGAAGGTGCGGCCGGTCTGGTCGGGGATGTCGGAGCTCTTCCACTTGGTCATGGGGCCAGCCTTTCCTGGGTGGCACTGAGTGTCAATACCGGCATGAAGTGGCCTGGCCGACACCCTTGATACAGTTCTGGGGTGATCTGGAAGGCGTCCCCGTCGTCGATGGCCGAGCGCAAGCGGCAGGTCGTCCGGGAGGAGCTCGGCGAGGTGGCGCTGAAGCTGCTGGCCGTCCAGGGGTTCGAGGGCACGACCATCGAGCAGATCGTGGCGGCGGCCGGGGTGTCGCGGCGGACCTTCTTCCGGTACTTCAAGTCCAAGGAAGACGTGATCATCGAGTTCCTCGGTGATCTCGGCGACTTCATGCTGGCCGAGCTGGTGGCGCGGCCGGTCGACGAGCCCCCGCTGGTGGCGCTGCGACGGGCGTTCGGGGCGGCCGTGGACCTGATCGCGGAGTTCCCGCAGAAGTCGGTGGCCCTCGCCCGGCTGACCCTGTGCACGCCCGTCCTGCGCGGCCGCTACCTCGACCGGCAGGCCGACCTCGCCCGCGAGATGGCCGCCGAGCTCGCCAGGCGGGCCGGTGTCCCGGCCCGCGACCTGCGGCTGGAGCTGACGGCCGCCGTCGCGCTCACCGCCTACGCGCTGTCCCTGGAACGCTGGTCGGAGGACGGCGGCGACACCGACCTCGGAGCGCTGCTGAACGAGGCTTTCGCGGCGATCCCCGGTCAAGATCATTGAGGAGCGGGGGCGGCCGGCGCTAGGATGCGTTCGGGCGCGAATCCACCACGGGAAGGATTCGTCATGCCCTCAGTCTTCGAACCCGCTCGGCTCGGGCCGCTGACCTTGCGCAACAGGGTCATCAAGGCGGCGACCTTCGAGGGCGCCACCCCCGACTCCCTCGTCACCGACGAGCTGATCGACTACCATCGGCGACCGTCCGCGGGGGGCGTGGGGATGACGACCGTCGCCTACTGCGCGGTCGCTCCCGAGGGGCGGACCGAACGCGGCCAGATCTGGATGCGGCCCGAGGCGGTACCGGGGTTGCGGCGGCTGACGGCGGCCGTCCATGCCGAGGGGGCGCTGGCCTCGGCGCAGATCGGGCACGCGGGGCCCGTCGCCGACGCCCACTCCAACCGGCTGCCCGCGCTGTCGTCTGGCCGGTTCTTCAACCCGATCGGCCGCCGGTTCACCCGTCCCGCGACCGCCGCCGACATCGAGCGGGTGACCGCGGCGCACGCCTCGGCGGCACTGCTGGCGATCGAGGCGGGCTTCGACGCGGTGGAGATCCACTTCGGGCACAACTACCTGGCGAGCGCCTTTCTCAGCCCGCTGCTGAACAAGCGCGACGACGCGTTCGGGGGATCGCTGGAGAACCGGGCGAAGGTCGCTCTCGGGATCGCGCGGGCCGTCCGGGAGGCGGTCGGGGACCGGATCGCGGTCACCGCGAAGCTCAACATGCGCGACGGGATCCGCGGCGGGCTGGAGATCGAGGAGAGCCTCCAGGTGGCGGCCTGGCTGGAGGCGGAGGGGACCGTCGACGCCCTGGAGCTGACCGCGGGAAGCTCCCTGCTCAACCCGATGTACCTGTTCCGCGGCGGTGCCCCGGTGAAGGAGTTCGCGGCGAACTTTCCGCTGCCGCTGCGCCTGGGGATGCGCCTCAGCGGCACCCGCTTCCTCAAGGCCTACCCCTACAAGGACCTCTACCTGCTGGAGCACGCCAGGCGCTTCCGCGACGCCCTCTCGCTCCCGCTGATCCTGCTGGGCGGCGTCACCGACCGGGCGTCCATGGACCGGGCGATGGCCGAGGGGTTCGAGTTCGTCGCGATGGCGCGGGCGCTCCTGCGCGAGCCGGATCTGCTCCGGCGCATCGAGTCCGATCCGGGGACCCCGGCGCTGTGCATCCACTGCAACCGCTGCATGCCGACGATCTACACCGGCACCCGCTGCCCGGTGATCTGAGGCCGGAGGGGTCCCGTCGCGCCGCGGGACCCTGTCTGAACGGTCAGTGCGCGCTTCCGCCGGTGGCCGGGGTGCGGCCGTGGCGCATCAGGTAGGCGGCGACGAGGGCCACCACGGAGGTGCCCGCCACGAGCCAGAAGCTGAGCTCGTAGGCGTTGTCGGCGAAGATCCCGTTGATCTCGCTGGTGGCGGGGGGCTGCGGGCCGACGGCGACGACGGCCTTGACCGGGTTGGCGTTCAGGAAGGCCGTGGAGATGGCCAGCCCGATCGCGACGCCCATGGACTGCATGACACCGAGCATTCCGGCGCTGACGCCCTGCTGCTCGGCGGGGACCGCCTCGATGATGAGGTTGGGCGCGGTGGCGTAGTAGGCACCGAAGGCGATGCCGAAGGGGATGCTGAGCAGGGTCAGCCAGACCCACTCGTGCGGGGTGAGGGCGTACAGGACGGCCGTCGCGACGAACGTGACCAGCGCGAGCAGCAGCGGCAGCCGCGCTCCGACCCTGCGCGACCAGGCTCCGGCCAGCGCGCCCGCGATCATCGCGACCAGGCCGAGCCAGATGGCGAGATGCGTGGCGTACTCCATGAGGGACCAGCCCTCGCCGTAGCTGTACCCGGGATCGAAGGTGACGTTCACGGCCTGCGGCGGGACCGGCTGGCCGGTCAGCTTGGTGACCGTGTCGACGGTGCCCTGCACGACCAGGGACCTGGTGGCGTCCTCGGGAGGCGTCAGGGTCAGGTAGCCCATCGTGTAGGAGTGGACGCCGACCATGAAGCCGGCGAACAGGCCGACCACGAGCACGGTGCTCACCCGCGGATCGAACAGCAGCTTCATGTCCATGATGGGCTGGGTGGCGCGCCGCTCGACGGCCACGAACGCCGCGACGAGGACGACGCCCGCGACCGCCCACAGCCACGCGGACGGCCTGCTCCAGCCCCAGTCCTGGCCCTTGTCGACGTAGACGAGGATCAGGCCGACGCCGATCGCGAGCAGGGCTGCGCCGACGATGTCGAGGCGTTCGCGGGTGCGGAGCCCGGACTCGGGGACCAGGAACCACACGAGCGGGAACACCACGAGCGTGTAGATGAACAGGAACCAGAAGATGGCCCGCCAGCTGTGGTTGTCGACCAGCCAGCCGCCGAGCACCGGGGCGATGAGGGCGGAGAAGCCGAGGCCGGTCGAGGTGATGCCGATGCCGAGCGGGACGAGATGCCGGGGGAGCAGGTCGCGGATCAGCCCGTAGGCGATGACCGCGGTGGCGATCGCGATGGCCTGGAACGCGCGTCCGGCGAGGAACACGCCCCAGCTGCTGGTCGTCGCGCAGACGAGGCAGCCGACGAGGAAGAAGCCGCCGCACACGAGGAACATGCGCTTCTTGCCCCAGATGTCGGCCATCTTGCCGATGAGAGGGGAGACGGCCGCGCCGATCAGGCCGAAGATGATGATCGCCCACGTGAGGTTCGCGCCGGCCGAGGGGAAGGCCGGGCCGATCTTCTGGAGCGCGGCGGAGACCATCGTGTACTGGAGCGGGGCGACCTCGGTAAACAGGACGATGACGGTGAGGACGGTGAAGATCCGCGCCTTGGACGCGCCGTCGAGGCGTCCGGTCGGATCGCCGGACCCTTCCGGGGGAGCAGTGGTGGGGGTGGTGGACACATACCCTCCGATGACTAGTGTGAGATGGCTCACACGTCTGGCTGTGGCACCGGTATAGCCCCCAGGCTCGCCGGGTGGAAGGCCCGATTGTTCGCTTGTGCACCCTTAACCCCCGGTCGACCGTCCGGTCAATCATTCGGGGGTCCGGGGTTCAACGACCGGTCAACCCGCGCGATGCCCGGCCCGCTCCTGGGCACGCTGGGCAGCGTGCAGAACAGCGAAATGATCGCCGACTACCTCCTGGGCCGGGCGCGCTGGCGCCTCGACCGCGCCGAGCTCGACGACGAGGGCCGCAACGCCCGCGCGGCCCTCTCCCTCTTCGACGCCGCGTCCTACATCCGCGCCCTCGGCGACGGCGACCGCCTGATCCTGCGCCTGCACGCCGCCGGCCGCTTCGCCCACGGCCGCTACGACCCGGGTCCCGAGGGCGAACGCCTCATCCGTTCCTGGAACTACGACGCCCCGGACGGCGGCCCCCACCAGCTCCTGGTCACCCTCGCCGACTCCGTAGCCCGGGGCCTGGTCCCGGGGCAGCGCCCTTCCCGCTGAGCGGGGCCGGCCTCGCGCAGGTCACGGCCTCCACTTGATGCCGCAGCCGAGGCTGGGGTCGTGGGGCTCGGGGACCGGCTGCTTCGCCAGGACGAGGTCCAGGGCCCTGCGGAGGGTCTCGCCGGTGGCGGGGACGTCGTTGCTCGGGCGGGCGCCGTCGAACTGGCCGCGGTAGGCGAGGGTGCGGGCGGTGTCGTAGAGGAAGAAGTCGGGGGTGCAGGCGGCGCGGTAGGCGCGGGCCACGTCCTGGGACTCGTCGACCAGGTAGGGGAAGGTGAAGCCCGCCCTGGTCACCTGCTCCGCGAGCCGCTCGGGGGCGTCGGCGGGGTAGCCGGTGGTGTCGTTGCTGCTGATGGCGACGGTCGCCACGCCTCTGGCCAGGTACTCGGCGGTGAGGGCGCCGAGACCGTTCTCGATGCGCTTCACGTAGGGGCAGTGGTTCGACAGGAAGACCACGAGCAGCGCCGGGGCGTCGGCGAAGTCGCCGAGGGAGAGCTCGCGGCCGTCGACGGCGGGCAGCGAGAACCCGGGTGCGGGCGTGCCGAGGGGGACGAGGAACGACTGGATGGCCATGCGCCCATCGTGCCATCACGGCCGCCGCCGCGGATGAACGGTCCGTGACGACGGCCTTGACCGAGCGCTTGGTAGGCTCCCGTCAGTCGAGAATCAGGGAGCCCTCCATGCCCACTCAGGAACACATGAAGGCCGTCATGCAGTCCTACATCGACGGTTTCGCGGCGGGTGACGCGGCGGCGCTCGCGGCGCTCTTCGCCGAGGACGCGGTCATCGAGGACCCCGTCGGCAACCCCGAGATCCACGGCCGTGAGGCGATCGCGGAGTTCTACGCCAACGCGGTGGCGTCGGGGGCGAAGCTCACGCTGGACGCACCGATCCGCGGGTCCCACGGGAGCAAGGCGGCGATGGCCTTCACCGTCGAGGTGCCGGGCCTCATGCGGATCCGGGCCGTCGACACGATGGCGTTCAACGAGGAGGGCCTGGTCGTGCGCATGGAGGCCTTCTGGGGGCCCGAGGACATCGAGATGTGAGCGAGCACGGCGGAGCGGAGGTCACGGGAGGCGGCCGGTCGGTGCCGCCTCCCGTTCGCGGTCCGGCTACTCCTCGTCGCCGGTGCGGCGCGGGCCGATCGAGCCGCCGACGGCCGCCACCGGGGCGGCGAGCGGAGCGCCGGAGCCGTCGCGGCGGCCCAGCTCGGCGGGGAGGTCGGACGGCTTGCCCGTGGCGGTGACGGCGGCGGCCGGGGTGGGGCCCGCCCAGGCCAGGAGGAGGGAGTCCTCGCCCTTGAGGAAGCGGTGGCTGCGGACGCCGCCGGTGGCGCGGCCCTTCGGCGGATAGTCGGCGTAGTCGGCGACCTTGGCCGCGCCGAGCTGGGTGCCGTCGAGCGCGGTCGAGGAACCGGAGATCGTCACCACGACGCTCTCCCGGGACGGGTCGAGGGCGCCGAACCAGATGACCTTGGCGTCGGGGCCGAGCTTGATGCCCGCCATGCCGCCCGCCGGACGTCCCTGGGGACGGACGTTGGCGGCGGTGAAGCGCAGGAGCTGGGAGTCGTCGGCGATGAAGACCAGATCCTGGTCCTCGGAGTCGAGCTGGACCGCGCCGATCACGGTGTCGCCGTCCTTGAGGGTGATGACCTCGAACTCGTCCCGGTTGCCCGGATAGTCGTTGGCGACCCGCTTGACCACGCCCTGCTCGGTGCCCAGCGCCAGCCCCGGGCCCTCCTCGGACAGGTCGCCGAGGCCGACGACGCGCTCGCCGGCCACCAGGTCGACGTACTCCTCCAGCGGGGCACCGCCCGACAGCGACGGGGGAGCGGAGGTCGGCGGCAGCGCCGGCAGGTCGATCGTGTTGACCCTGATCATGCGGCCCGCCGAGGTGACCACGCCGAACTCGGCCCGGGCGCTGGTGCGGATCACCGAGACCAGCACGTCGTGGGCGGCACGCGGCCCGTCGTCCGGCAGCGGGTTGACGTTCATCGTGCGGGCCAGCAGGCCGGTCGAGGACAGCAGCACGAAGCAGGGGTCGTCGGCGACCTCGAGCGGCACCACGGCCGACTTGGTCTGGCCCGAGGACTCCAGCAGGACCGTGCGGCGCGGGGTCGCGAACTCCTTGGAGACCTCGTTGAGCTCCTTGGAGACGACCGCGCGGAGCTTGGTCTCCGACTCCAGGATCGCCGTCAGCGCGGCGATCTCCTTCATCAGGGTGTCGCGCTCCTTCTCCAGCTCCAGCCGGTCGAAGCGGGTCAGGCGGCGCAGCGGGGTGTCGAGGATGTACTGCGACTGGATCTCCGAGAGCTCGAAGACCTCCATCAGGCGCGCCTTGGCCTGGGCGGTGTCGTCCGAGGAGCGGATGACCTGGATGACCTCGTCGATGTTCAGCAACGCGATCATGAGGCCGTCGACGAGGTGCAGACGCTCCTCGCGCTTGCGGCGCCGGAACAGCGACCGGCGGCGCACGACCTCGATGCGGTGGTCGACGTAGACCTGGAGCAGCTCGCGCAGGCCGAGGGTCTTGGGCTGGCCGTCGACGAGCGCGACGTTGTTGATGCCGAACGACTCCTCCATCGGAGTCAGCCGGTACAGCTCCTCCAGGACGGCCTCGGGGATGAAGCCGTTCTTGATCTCGATGACGAGGCGGAGGCCGACCGTGCGGTCGGTGAGGTCCTTGAGGTCGGCGATCCCGTTGATCTTCTTCGCCTGGACCATGTCCTTGATCTTGGCGACGACGCGTTCGGGGCCGACGTTGTAGGGGAGCTCGGTGACGATCAGGGCCTTGCGGCGTCCGATGGTCTCCACACGGACGGTCGCCCGGGTCTTGAAAGTGCCGCGGCCGTTCTCGTAGGCGTCGCGGATGCCGTCCAGGCCGACGATCTTGCCGCCGGTGGGCAGGTCGGGGCCGGGGACGAACCGCATCAGGTCGTCGAGGGTGGCGCCCGGGTGGGTCAGCAGGTGCCGGGCGGCCGCGACGACCTCGCCGAGGTTGTGCGGCGCCATGTTGGTGGCCATGCCGACCGCGATGCCGGTGGTGCCGTTGACCAGCAGGTTCGGGAACGCCGCCGGAACGACCTCGGGCTCGAGCTCCTGGCCGTCGTAGTTCGGCCGGAAGTCGACGGTGTCCTCGTCGAGGCCGGCGACCATGAGCATGGCCTCGCGCGACAGCCTGGCCTCGGTGTACCGCATCGCGGCCGGCGAGTCGTCGCCGCCGAGCGAACCGAAGTTGCCGTGGCCGTCGACGAGCTGCATCCGCATCGCCCACGGCTGGGCCAGCCGGACCATCGCGTCGTAGATCGCGCCGTCACCGTGCGGGTGCAGCTTGCCCATCACCTCACCGACGACCCGGGCGCACTTGACGTGCCCGCGGTCGGGGCGCAGGCCCATCGCGTTCATCGAGTACAGGATGCGCCGCTGGACCGGCTTCAGCCCGTCCCGGGCGTCCGGAAGGGCGCGCGAGTAGATCACCGAGTACGCGTACTCGAGGAAGCTGCCTCGCATCTCCTCCGCGACATCGATGTCGATGATGTTCTCGGTGAAGTCTTCCGGAGGTGGAGTCTGACCAGAGCGACGTGCCATGCTCGCCATTCTGGCGTGTGTCGCCGACAGTTTCGTCCAAGGAGCCCCCATTGAGCCTCTCCGACTTCCAGAACGAGATCTACCTGGCGGGTCTCGGCGGAGCCCGTCCGGGCCTGCCGACCGACCTCCACCGGCTGGAAGAGGCCGCCAGGCAGGGACTGCCGGAGCAGGCGTTCGGTTACGTCGCGGGGGCCGCGGGCTCGGAGTCGACGGCACGGGCGAATCTGGCGGTCTTCGATCAGTGGAAGATCGTTCCCAGGATGTTGCGCGACGTGGGCTCGCGGGACCTCGGAACGACCGTCCTGGGGACCGCGATGCCGGCTCCGGTCGTCCTGGGGCCGGTCGGGGTGCTGCGGATCCTGCACCCCGAGGGGGAGCTGGCCGTCGCGCGGGCCGCGGCCGCGCTGGGCGTGACGATGACGCTGTCGACGGCGTCCTCGACCGCGATGGAGGAGGTCGCCGCGGAGGCGGGGCCGCGCTGGTACCAGCTGTACTGGCCGAAGGACCGGGAACTGGCGGCGAGCCTGATCGGACGGGCCGCGGACTCGGGGTTCACGGCGCTGGTCGTCACGCTCGACACCTTCACGCTCGCCTGGCGTCCGCGCGACCTCGACCAGGCCTACCTGCCCTTCCTCCAGGGGATCGGGGTGCAGAACTACTTCAGCGACCCGGTCTTCCAGAAGGCGATCGGCGGCCCGGTGACCGACGCCAACCGCGACCTGGCGCTGCTGCACTGGGTCGCGAACTTCGGCAATCCCACGCTGACCTGGGACGACCTGGCCTGGCTGCGCGAGCAGTGGGACGGCCCGATCGTGCTCAAGGGCATCCAGCACCCGGAAGACGCCCGTCGCGCGGTCGACGCCGGGATGGACGGGATCGTGGTCTCCAACCACGGAGGCCGCCAGGTCAACGGCGCCATCGCCGCCCTCGACGCGCTCCCGGCGATCGCGTCGGCGGTGGGCGGGGAGACGACCGTCCTGTTCGACTCGGGCATCAGGTCGGGCGCCGACATCCTCAAGGCGCTGGCCCTGGGGGCGCAGGCCGTGATGATCGGCCGCCCCTACGCCTACGCGCTGGGCCTGGGCGGGGAGGAGGGCGTCAGGCACGTCCTGCGCTGCCTGATGGCCGATCTCGACCTCACGATGGCGCTCTCGGGCCACTCCACCCTGGCCGACATCACGCCCGCCCTGCTCAGCCGGTGATCCTTTCCTGACGCTGCTCCCTCACCCATGACGGATGTCATGGGTGAGCTCTGAACTCCTCATGGCGAGGTGCTGACGCCTCGCACTGCTGTCGCGGGGCGGGGAGGGGCAGAGTTGAGGGCAGGAAGGGAGACACCATGATCGAGATTGTCGGAGTGCGCGGAACCGTCCCAGGCCGGGGCACCCGCGGCCTGGTGTCGCTGACCGTCCGCCCGGGCGAGATCGTCGCGCTCTGCGGCCACGACGCGACCACCCTGCTGGACCTGGTGACCGGCGACACCCGCCCCGCCGAGGGCACGGTCCGCGTCAACGGCCTGGACCCCTACACCGACCGCTCCCGGGTGACCGTCGCGGCCCTGTCCGCCGACGACGCCCTCTACGGCGACCTCACCCTCAACGAGATCGCCGGGGCCTGGCGCACCTGGGCGACCCGCCCCCTGCCCGCCGCGGCCAACACCGCCATGACCGGCCTCACCCCGAGAGGCACGGTCCCCTACACCCGCCTGACCCCATCCGAACGCCGCCGCTTCGACCTCGCGATGGCCCTGACCACCACCCCCGACGCCCTCGTCATCACCGAACCCACCACCTCCCTCCCCACCGCCGACTCCCGGGCCTTCTGGCGAACTCTCCGCACCCTGCCCCTTCCCATCCTCATAGCCACCACCTCCCCCCGCGAAGCCCGTAAAGCCGACCGCGCCCTCCTCCTCACCCCCACCCCCACCACAGCCCGAGCAGCCTGACCCCGCCAACCACCGCTCCACGCTGCTGTCCGCGCGGCCCGACCAGCTCCCGCGACGCTGCCGCGAGACCTGATCGCCCGTTCGGCGAGGGTTCCTTGCCCGCACGTCGAGGGTCTCCAATGGCTTCGATTCTGCGGATCTCGTCGAAGGCCGCTCACCGGAGACCGGGTCAGGGGGGTGGAGTGGGCTGGGGGGAGAGGGAGGCCCAGATGCGGGGTGGGAGGTGGAGGGTGGCTTCGGTGAGGTCGAGGGTGGGGTCGCCGGAGAGGTGGCGGCGGGCGGTTTCAGCTACGGGGCCGATGAGGAGCATTTCGGTGAGGGTGGGGGAGAGGGGGGTGATCTCGCCTGTGGCCGTGTGGGGTTCGAGCCAGGACAGGAGGCGGGTGAGGCGAGGGGCCTTGGCTTCGGCGATCACGGTGGCGTGGGAGGGGAGGAAGGTGGCGTAAGCGGAGGCGTGGATGAAATAGGCGGCGTCGCGGTCGGTGCGGGTGAAGTCGAGGTAGGCGCGGGCCACGGCCTCGATGCCACCGCGGGCCGTGGTCTCGGGTTCCAGGGCCGCCAGAAGGGCGTCCAGGAGGGAGGCCATGCAGCGGGCGTAGAGGGCCGCGGCCAGGCCGTCGAAGGAGCCGAAATGGTGGTAGAGGCTGCCGCTGCTGACACCGCTCTCCCGGATGACGGCCGTCATCGTGAAGCCCTCGGGGCCCAGAACGGTGTGGACGCGGAGGGCGTCGTCCAGGAGGCGGGTGACGGTGGCGTCCGTCGACTGGTGCTTAGGAGACATTCAGGGCCTTCGCGGCGTCCGCCCAGAGGCGGCGGGCCAGCTCGAGGTCGCCGGCCGGGGGCTGGACGGGCTTCTCGGTGAGCTCCTCGAAATAGCGGCCCGTGCCCGTCGCGGAGTACAGGTCCGTGACGGGACGGACCCCCTCCTCGGGAGCCTTCCAGGTCCGCTTGACGGCCTTCAGGAGCCAGCCGAGCGGTCCGCCGCGATCACCGAGACCGGTTCTGAGCACGCCCGGGTGGACGGCGTCGATGGTCATCCCGGCATCCTGCCAGCGTTCGGCGAACAGCGGCAGCATCAGCAGGTTCGCGAGCTTGGTGTCGGCGTAGGTCCTGACCGGGTGGAAGGCGCCCCCCACCGGCGTCAGCTCCGGATCGACCCTGCCCTTGACGTACAGCCCCGCACTCACCTGCACGATCCGCCGGACCCGGTCCTCGAGAAGATGGTTGAGCAGGAACGGAGCCAGATGGTTGGTGAAGAACGCCTGCTCGAAGCCGTCCGCGTTCAGCACCCTCCGGCTGGGCCAGATCCCGGCGTTGTGCACGAGCACGTCGATCCGCGGACACGCCTCCCGCAGCATCTCGGCCGCCGCCCGCACCCCCCGCGCATCGGACAGATCCCCGAACACGACCTCGACCTCCCGTCCCTCGACCTCCCGCCCCTCGTTCGCCTCCCCGGGTGCGGCCTCGCGTACCCGCGCGTCGGACGGGTCCGCGGGTGCGGCCTCAGCCCTCCGCGCTTCGGGTGGGTCGACGGGGGCGGCCTCGGACCTCTGGGCGTCGAGCAGATCGTTGGATGCGATCTCGGGTTCCGTCGGGGAGGCCGAGGGCGGAGACGGGTGGCGGGTGAGGTTGATGACCCGGTGGCCTTCGGACCGCGAGGCGTCGGCGATGGCGAGGCCCAGGCCTCGGGACGCGCCGGTGATGACGATGGTGAGGGGTGTCTGCATGGCTGTGAGGGTAAGCGATGGAAGAGAAGGTCTCTAGAGAGTGTCTCTGGAAAAAACCTGATCTCCCTCTCTGGAAAGTAATCACTTACCGGCTTAGGCTGCGTTCTCATGAGCGCAGCGTCTGTCCTTCCGCCCGCACGGGTCGCCACTCCCGAGATCGCGCTGGCTCGCCACGGGGAACGGGCGCGGCTCTTCTTCGACGCGCTCACCTGGGGAGATCCCGTCGCCGACGCGGTGGTGGCCGATGTCGTCGCGCTCGGCCGGGGGCGGGGGATGCGGATGGTGCGGCAGGGCCTGGCCGCGGGGATCGAGAGCGTCGAGGAGGCGCCGGAGTCCTTCCTGAAGCTGTTCGCCGAGATCGACACCGTCCCCGAGTGGGTCGACCGGGAGCTGCTCGAGATCGGCTCCCGGTCCTACTGCCGCCATCCGCTGCCGATCCTGCTGGCGCTCGGGACCGCGTCGCTGGTCGGCAGCTACGTCAACGGGGCGGCGGTCGAGCCGCTCGCGCGGACCCGGAGGTTCACCGACCAGGGGGCGGTGCGGGCGTTCGAGACCGGCTCGTGGCTGTGGGCCGCCGCCCGGCCCGGCGGGCTCGAGAGGTTCGCCCCCGGAGTCTCGGCCACGGTGCGGGTCCGGCTGATCCACGCCTTCGTCCGGCACCAGATCCTCGCCACCGGCCCCTGGGACGACCGCGAGCTCGGCCACCCCGTCAACCAGGCCGACTCCGCCTACACCCTGATCGAGTTCAGCCTGATCCCGCTGCGCGTCATGCGCCGGTTCGGCATCCGGCACACCGAGCGCGAACGGGCCGGGATCTTCCACCTGTTCCGCTACGTCGGCTACCTGATGGGCGTGGACGAGCGGATCCTGCCGCACACCGAGCGGGAGTTCGCCGAGCTGGAGGAGATCTACCACCTCACCGGTGCCGAACCCAGCGACTACAGCCGCGAACTGGTCCACGAACTCCTCAACACGATCATGCCGGACAGCCTGGCCGACCAGGCCGGACGCCTCGCACCGCTGGTCCGCCGGCTCGCCCGCCCCATGGGCCACGGCCTGGCCCGCACCTTCGTCGGCGACCCCATCGCCGACCGCCTGGCCGTGGAGCGCAACGCCTGGACCCGCCTCCCGGCCCTCCTGGCGCCCCCCGTCACCGTCCTGGGCGCCCTCCAGCGCGCCATCCCGGGCGAACTGGACCGCAAGCTCCGCCGCGCCCTCACCTTCATCGACACCTCCACCGCCGCCTCCGCCCGCCGCCTCGGCATCTCCCACGACCTGGTGGACACGGCCCCGCCCCCCTGACCGACTGCCCACCCACCTCGTCCTCACCCACCACCCCCGGTCCCCGGCGCTACCGCCGCTCGGGTTGGCCTGCTCGGGTTGGCCTGCTCGGGTTGGCCTGCTCGGGTTGGCCTGCTTGCGTTGATCCGCTCGGGTTGGCCTGCTTGCGTTGGCCCGCTCGGGTTGGTCCGCTTGCGTTGGCCTGCTCGGGTTGGCCTGCTTGCGTTGGCCCGCTCGGGTTGGTCCGCTTGCGTTGGCCTGCTCGGGTTGGCCTGCTTGCGTTGGCCTGCTCGGGTTGGTCCGCTTGCGTTGATCCGCTTGCGTTGGCCCGCTGGTGCTCATCACTTGCGGTCGTCCGGTCGCGGTTGGTTGCGCTGGGCCTGGGGGGTGGTGGTCGTCCACAGGGTGTCGGGCGGGGGTTGGACGGGTCGCGTAGGGTTTCAGCGATCGTGGGGGGTGGGGTGGGTGCAGCCCAGGTTGCCGGGGGAGACGGTGATCGTCACGGCCGTGGTGGCGTTGTCGGTGGCCGCCACGGCGGGGTTCTTCGTCAATGGGGTCTCGGTCGCCTATGCGGAGGGGGTGGCCTGGAAGTTCGTCGGGGGGACGCTGGCGGCGGTGCTGGTCGCGGTGTTGCAGGGGCGGTTGTTGTGGCAGTCGGCGCTGCGGCGGATCAACGGTGCCAGCCGGGTGCTTCTGGGAGTGATCGCGGTCGTCGTGTTCGCGTTGCCGCTGGGTCTGGGGGCCG
Source organism: Actinocorallia longicatena (assembly GCF_039534125.1). Taxonomy (NCBI): domain Bacteria; kingdom Bacillati; phylum Actinomycetota; class Actinomycetes; order Streptosporangiales; family Thermomonosporaceae; genus Actinocorallia; species Actinocorallia longicatena. The sequence continues at coordinate 118,618 of NZ_BAAAUV010000020.1, forward strand.
AATGGAATCAGGGGATGGCCGCGGTCGCAGGGGTGATCGCGGTGACGCTGCCGGAGCGGCTGTCGATTCCGCTGGTGGGGGTGGGCGCCGTGGCGGCGGGCGGTGTCGGGATGGTGGCGGGGGCCACGGGATTTCAGGCGCTGCTGCTCGCGCTGACGCTTCCGGTGTGCGCGCTCAGCGCCTATGCCACGGTCTGGCTGTGCCTGGCCGTGAAGGAGCTTCGGGACGCCCGGGCCGAGCTGGCGCGACGGGCCGTCGGGGAGGAGCGGATGCGGTTCGCCAGGGATCTCCATGACGTGCTCGGCCACAGCCTCCAGGCCGTCGCGCTGCGGGCGGAGCTGGCCGAGAGGCTGCTGGTGAAGGATCCGGACCGGGTCGCCAGGGAACTCGGCGAGATCCAGCGGATGGCGCGCGGAGCCGTCCAGGAGGTCCGCGACGTGGTGCGCGGCTACCGGGTGACCTCGCTGCGCACCGAACTCGACGGGGCCACCGCCGTGCTGCGCGCCGCCGGAATCGCCTGTGAGACGCCGGTTCTGCCCGGTGACCTGCCCCAGCACGTCCACGAGGCGTTCGGCTGGGTGGCCAGGGAGGCCGTCACCAACGTCCTGCGGCACAGCGGCGCCACCCGCTGCGACCTGAGCCTCAGCGCCGACGGCCGAGACGCCGTGCTCAAGATCGTCAACGACGGCGCGGGACGTCCGGCGGACGGCGACGGCGGCAGCGGTCTCGCGGGGCTCAGGGAACGGGTGGCCGCCGTCGGGGGCGAGCTCAGGACCGGCCCCTCCGGACCGGGTACCTTCCAGGTGCTGGCGACCGTCCCACTCTCGGGGAGACACACATGATCAGGGTCCTGCTGGCGGACGATCACCACATGGTGCGCGAGGCACTGGCCCTCCTGCTCGGCACCGAGGACGGCATCGAGGTCGTGGCCGACGTCGGCCGCGGCGACGAGGCCGTCGAGCGGGCGCTCAAGCTCCGTCCCGACGTCTGCGTCCTCGACATCGACATGCCCGGCCTCGACGGCCTGACCGCGGCCGAGCACCTGTCGAAGTCCCTGCCCTCCTGCCGGCTGGTGATCGTCACAGGGCACGGCAGGCCGGGCAACCTGCGCAGGGCGATGGCGGCGGGCGTCCGCGGCTTCCTGGGCAAGGACACCCCCGGCTCCCGCCTCGCCGAGGTGATCGAGCAGGTCCACGCCGGAGCCCGCTACATCGACCCCCAGCTCGCCGCCGACGCCCTCGCCGCGGAGGAATGCCCCCTGACCCCCCGCGAGCTGGACGCCCTGCGCGCCGCGGCCGACGGGAGCCCGATCTCCCGCATCGCCCGCGCCCTGTCCCTGTCCGAGGGGACCGTCCGGAACTACCTCTCGGCGGCCGTCACCAAGCTCAACGCCGACAACCGGCACGCCGCCGTCCAGTCGGCCCGCGACCGCGGCTGGCTCTGACCGAGGAAATGGTGCGCCGGAATGGCCGCGCCCATTTACAGTCGGCGGGGAATGTCCAGGGTCGTGCAATTCTGGTCGGGTGAATCGCGCCGTCGCTGACAAGATTCCGGAGAATCGGAGGCGCATTCTCGGGGAATGAGAAACCACCGCCTGGCCGGTATCGCGGCCGCTCTGGCCCTGGCCGGTACCGTCGGCCTGGGCGCCGCCCCCGCGACGGCCGCCCCGAACCCCACGACCACCTACGAGACCCGGGCCCCCGCCCCGATCACCGCGGCGGAGCGGGACCAGATCGCCGCCCAGCTCCGCAAGCTGGGCGCGCCCGCCTCCGTGGTCGCCACGATCTTCAACCCGCTCAGCGTCGGCTGGGATCTGTTCGGCCCCTATCTCGACGACTGGGCCCCCTACTGCGACATCCACCTGTTCCTTCCCTGGGAATGGATCCATCTGTTCCCGCTCATCGACCAGAGCGGCTGCTGGACGTTCTGACCCCGCCTTTCCGGCCGCCGCCTTTTCGCCCGTTCCGTACCGGAGATTGCTGATGATCTTGCTGGGGTAGGGGTCGGAAGTGATCGGGAGGTGGCGGCCGGAGGTCAAAGACGCCGGGCTGGCGGGGCTGGCCGCGGTCCTGGCCGTCGTGGACGCCGTCGCCGGCGGGAACACCGGGGTGCTGCGGCTCGGCGGCACGGCCCACATCGTGATCGGCGTCGCGGGAGCCGGGATCCTGGTGTTCCGCAGGCGGCGTCCCTACGCGGTCTCGGTGATCAGCTCACTGGTCAACTTCATGATCTACGCACCCGCCCAGGGCCTGCTGGGGCTGTTCTCCGCCGGAAGGTACGGGGACTCGCTCGCCCGCCTGGTGATGGTCGCGATCTTCGGTTTCGGGACGGCCGTCCCGGGCGCCTGGCCCGTGGACATGATCGCGCGTGGGATCAGCTACACGGCCCTGTTCGTGACCGCGGCCGTCGCGATCGGCCGGCAGTCCCGCCGGTACGTGCTCGGGGTGGAGCAGTCGCAGCGGATGCTCCGCGAGGAGTACGGGCGGACCGTCGAGCGGGCGCGGCTGGAGGAGCGCGCCCGCATCGCCGGGGAACTGCACGACTCGGTCGCCCACCGGGTGACGTTGATGACCGTCCAGGCAGGGGCCCTGGAGGCGGCGGGGGAGCGGAGCGCCGAGCTCGTCTCCGTGATCGCCGGGCAGATCCGGGCGGCGGGACGGGCCGCGATGGAGGAGCTCCGGCAGGTCCTCGGGGTGCTGAGGCTCGAGGCCGACGTCGTGGGCACCGCACCGAAACCCGATCTCGACGAGGTCGTCTTCGCGGTCGGGGAGGCCCGGCGGATCGGCATCGAGGTGGCCCTCCAGATCAGCGGGACGGCCAGGCCGCTGCCTCCGGCGGTCGCGCAGACCGCGGTCAGGATCGTCCGGGAGGCGCTGGAGAACGTCGCGGCGCACGCCGGAAGGGTGCCGGCCGAGGTCCGGGTGGACTTCGCGGCGGACCGGCTGCTCCTCGAGGTGGAGAACGGCCCGGCACCGCAGCGGACGGCCCGAGAGGCGCCCGGCGGCAGCCTGCTCAACCTGGGCCAGCGGCTGAACCTGCTCGGCGGTGAGTTCACGGCGGGGCCCACGCACCGAGGCGGATTCCTGGTCCAGGCGGTGCTGCCGCTGGCGGGAGAGGAAGAGGGACCACAATGATCGACATCATCGTCGTGGACGACGAGGAGCTCGTCCGGTTCGGCCTGCGGACCATCCTGGAGTCCGATCCGGAGCTGCGCGTCGTCGCCGAGGCCAGAGACGGCGCCGAGGGCCTGGAGCTGTGCCGCCTCCACCGGCCCGCCATCGTCCTCATGGACATCCGGATGGCCGGCATGGACGGCCTCACCGCCACCCGCGAGCTCACCGCCGACCCGGCCGCGCCGAAGGTGATCGTGCTGACCACCTTCGACGTCGACGACTACGTCTACCAGGCGCTGGAGAGCGGAGCCGTCGGCTTCCTGCTCAAGGACACCCCGCCCGAACGGCTGATCGGCGCGGTCAAGACCGTCGCCCAGGGCAACGCGATCCTGTCGCCGGGGGCGACCCTCCAGCTCATCCGGCGCTTCACCGGGAGCCCCGAGCGCCGCGTCTTCCCCGGACGCTCCCGGCTCGACGACCTCACCGACCGCGAGCGCGGCGTCCTGCTCCTGCTCGCCGAGGGCCTGTCGAACGCGGAGATCGGCGCCCGCCTGCTCATGAGCGAGTCGACCGTCAAGGTGCACGTCAGCCATGTGCTGGCCAAGCTCGGCGCCGGGAACCGGGTGCAGGCCGCGATCCTCGCCCACGAGAGCGGGCTGGTCTGCGACGAGCGGATGGCCAGGGGGCGCCGGGACGGCGCCGGGCAGGGGCCCCGCGGTGCCGACCGGTAGCGGCGGGCGGGAGGGCGCATGGGGCGAGACCGCGACCCGCTGCTGAAGGGCGTGGCGGGCGGCCGCTGGCTGACGGCCTTCGACCTCACCATGACCCTGCTGGTCGTGCTGCTGGCGCTGTTCCCCGGCGGCTCGGGCGAGGGGAGGGGCTGGGTGGTCGTCGCCGCGCTGGCCCTGCCGTTCCGGCACCGCTTCCCCGTCCCCGTGGCCCTGCTGGCGTGCGCGGCCGACCTCGCGACCCCCACCGACGGCCTGGGGCTGGCCTTCACCTACTTCCTCGCCGTCTCGGCCCTCATCCAGGGCAGCCGCGGCAACCCCCTCACCTGGGTGATGCTCGCGATCAGCGTGGTCGTGGTGATCGAACCGTGGTCGGTGGACTACTACCGGGAGGACACGGCGGTCCGGCTGGTGGCGGTGGTGCTCCTGTCGGCCGGGCCGGTCCTGTTCGGCCTGTACCTGCGCGCCAGGACCGAGCTCGGCGAGGCCGTGTCCGCACGGGCCGAGCTGGCCCGCGACGAGGAACTGGCGCGGATGGCCCGTGACCGCGCCGAGGACCGCAACCGGCTCGCCCTCGAGCTGCACGACTCCCTCGGCCACGAGCTGAGCCTCATCGCCCTGCAGACGGGGGCGCTGACGGTGGCCGCCCCGGCCGACCTCCCGGGCATCGCCGACCGGATCGGCGGGCTGGCCCGGCAGGCCCAGGAGGAACTGCGGCAGATCGTCTCCACCCTCCGCGACCAGGCCGCCCTGCCGACCTACGGCGCCCTGCTGTCGGTCGCGGCCGTGCCCGGGCTGATCGAGCGCTTCGACCGGCTGGGCGTGGTGGCCTCCCTCGCCACGGCCGGTGACCTCACCCGCCTGCCCGACCGGGTCGACCGGCTGGTCTTCCGGATCGTCCAGGAGTCGCTGACCAACGTGCTCAAGCACGCTCCGGGCACGGCGGTCGAGGTGTCCGTCGCCGCCCGTCCCGATCTGGTGGAGGTCACGGTGATCAACACCCGGCCGCTGGACGGGACCCGCTGGTCGGCCGAGGGACGGGTCGGGCTCCAGGGTCTGGCCGATCGCGCCGGGCAGCTCGGCGGCGCCGTGCTGTGGGGCCCGGCCGGGGACGGCGGGTGGAGCGTCCGGGCGGTCCTGCCCCTGGCGGAGACGGCTCCCCCTCGCTGAGGCTCCCGCCGAAGATCACTTCTCCGAGGTGAGCCCCGCTCGGTAGGCGATGATCGCCGCCTGGACGCGGTTGGCGGCGCCCAGCTTGGTCAGCACATGACTGACGTGCACCTTGACGGTCGCCTCGCTCATGGCCAGGGCCGTCCCGATCCCGGCGTTGGACAGCCCCTCGGCCATGAGCGTCACGACCTCCCGCTCCCGTTCGGTGAGCCGTTCCACCGCCTCCCGGCCGGGACCCGCCCCGCCCGGACGGTCGGCGAAACGGTCGATGAGCTGCCGGGTCACGCCGGGGGAAAGGATGGCGTTGCCCTCCGCCACCGTCGTGATCGCGGCGATGATCTCCTTTGGCGGGGTGTCCTTGAGCAGGAACCCCACGGCCCCGTTCTCCAGTGCCTGGAGCACGTGGTCGTCCAGGTCGAAGGTGGTCAGGATGATCACTTTGGGCGGGTCGGGGTCGGCGGAGAGCTCCTCCGCCGCGGCGAGCCCGTCCATGCCGGGCATCCGGATGTCCATGAGGATCACGTCGGGGCGCAGTTCGCGGGCCAGCCGGACGGCCTCGGCACCGTCGGAGGCTTCGGCGACGATCCGCAGCCCCGGCGCGGACTCGACGATCGCCCGCAGCCCGAAGCGGACCAGTTCCTCGTCGTCGACGAGCAGTACATCGGTCATCGGCCCGGTTCCAGGACGGGCGGCCTCGGCCGGATCCCGACCCCGGCCGCGGCAGATCGGGTCAGCGACATGGGTCACTCCTGGCGACGGTCACCTACTCAGAGTAGTCATCGCTCCCGGTCGTGGGCAGAGCGGCCCTGATCCGGAAGCCGTCCTCGTACGGACCGGCTTCCAGGGTCCCGCCCAGGGCCTGGATTCGCTCCCTGGCCCCGGAAAGGCCCCTCCCGCTGCCGGGGCCGCCGTCCGGTCCCGGACGCCCCGGGGCGCCGTTACGGACCTCGACGTCCAGTCCGCCGGGCCGGTAGGTCAGCTCCACCGTGATCGAGGCGTCCGGAGCATGGCGGGCGGCGTTGGTGAGGGCCTCCTGGACCAGCCGGTAGGCGGCGTGCTGCGCCTCGTCCGTCATCGGGGCGGCCCGCCCCGAGCTGGTCACGGTGATGTCGAGCCCCGCCCGGCGGGCGGTGCAGAGCAGCTCCGACAGCTCGCTGAGCCGCCGCAGGGCCGCCGGGCGGGGTCCGTGCCGCTGGAGCACGCCGATCATGGTGCGCAGCTCGGTCAGCGCCCGGCCGCCCTCCTCGCGGATCCGGGCGGCCAGCGGTGCCGCGCCGGGATGGGCGGCCTCCAGCCCCGCCGCCACCATGATCATCAGGGTGACCTGGTGGGCGACGCTGTCGTGCATCTCCCTGGCCAGCTCGGCGCGCTCCTCGGCCCTGCGCTCCTCGGCGGCCCGCTCGGCCTGCTCCCGCTGGACGGCCGCCCGCTCGGCGACCAGCCGGCGCACCAGGCAGCCGAGGGTCCCGCCGAGGACGCCCACCAGCAGCACGTAGAAGGACTCCTCCGCCGCCCAGGGCGAATCGCGCAGGAACGGCAGCACCATGGCGAGGGGGAGGGTCACGGCGCCGACCAGGACGGGCCGCCGCCGGTCGGGGGCGTAGAGCATGGCCGAGTAGAGGCTCAGCAGATACTGCGCGGCGAAGAAGACGAACAGGCCCGAGACCGCGCTGACCAGGAACACCAGGCTCGGCGTCCGCCGCCGGAACAGCAGCAGGGCGCCGGTCGCGACGGCGAGGACGACGGCGGCGGGGACCGGCAGGACCCCCGGCCCGCTGAAGGCGACGACGCCCAGATTGAGGACGGCGGCGGCCAGCGCGAACAGGACGTCGGACCGGCCGGTCCACCGGACGCGATCCAAGATCACGCCCTCACGCTAGCCGGAGGCGTCCACGGTGGGGTTCAAGAGGCGGTCATGAGCTTCCCGGAGTCCTCGACCCCGTCGGCGTCCCGGTCCCGGGGGCCGAACAGCGCGGTCACGGTGATCAGGACGGCCAGCGTCACCGCATAGGCCACGGGCAGATGCCAGTTCTCGAAGATCTCCGCCCAGCCGTTGCCGGAGACCGCGGGCCCCGCCCAGATCACCAGGGCGCCCGCGACGCCCCCGGCCAGGGTGAAGCGCTGGCCCCTGGCCCAGCGCCGCTGGGACCTGAAGGCACGCAGCCCGGCCACGCAGCCGATCGCCAGCAGCAGCCCGGCCAGGAGCACGGCCGCGATCGTCAGCGGGACGGCCAGGGACGGGAAACCGGGTCCGTGCCCGCCCGACGCGGGCGGAACCGTGTCGGCCGTGGGCCCCACGACCGACTGACGGGCCGCGGCGGGCGCCAGTTCGAAGGGGATGTCGATGATCCCGCGCAGGGCGATCAGCAGGTAGCCGAGGGCGGCACTGCCCGCGACGAGGCTCGTCAGGAGCCGGATCGTCGACCAGATCTTGTGCTCGCCCATTTTACCTTCGCCCCTTCCGCCCCACTCGCGTTTCCGTTCTCAGTAACCACTGTCCGTGACCGGCCAAGGAAAGGTAATAGGGCATTCGTCTGCGGCTCACCTAGCCGAAAGTCGTAGACGGAGCGCTCGCGGACCTCCCACCCGGGCAGGTGCGGTGTCCGGGATGAGTATCTGTACGGATGTCCCGGTCTGTCGTGGGGCGGCAGGGTGGGGCACATGATCTTTCGATGGCGGGGTGCGGCGGTCGGGCTCAAGGCACTGCTGGTGGCGTTGCTGCTGCTGGCCGTCGCCTTTCCCGGGTGGGAACGGTTCGCGGACAAGGCGATGGGGACGCGGGCGATCGCCTATCCGGTGGCGGTGATGGTGCCGTGGCTGTGGTGGAGGTGGCGGGGACGGGCCCGCGGCCGGGAGTACCCCTGGGACGTGGACGCGCTGGTGACCGCGCCTTTCGTGATCGACGTCGGCGGGAACGCCCTCGATCTCTATGACCGGGTCACCTGGTTCGACGACGCCTGCCACTTCGGGAACTGGGCCCTGCTCGGCGGGGCCGCGGGCCTGGCGCTGCGCAGGTCGGGACTGCCCCGGTGGGCGGTCGCGCTGACCTGCTCGGGGATCGGGGCGATCACGGCGATCCTCTGGGAGCTCGCCGAGTACGGGGTCTTCATCCTCGACACCCCGGAATCGGTCTCGATCTACCGCGACACGATCGGCGACCTCACCCTCGGGCTGGCCGGCGCGACCGTCGCCGGGCTGCTGTGCGCGCTGCCTAGGGATAGGGAATCTGGACGTAGTGCGCCGGATCGGGGCATCCGTCTTCCATCCAGCGGCACATCCGCCAGTTGAACTCCCAGAGGCGCTCGGGGTCGACGGTCAGCAGGGCGTGGGTCTCGGCGAACCACTCCTGGGCGTTCGTCCGGGCGTACTCGGTGAAGGGGACGAAGCCGGTGGTCCGGGCGTAGGACACGAAGTGCGCGAGCCGCGAGAACTCCCCGATGACCTGGGCCCGCTGGGCGCACAGGCCGACCAGGGCGGTGGTGACGGCGACGGCCCTGCGCTGGCCTTCGGGGAGCATTTCGTCCAGGGCGATGGCGCCGATCCGCACGGCCGCGGCCGCCCGCTCCGCGTCCGCGAGGGTGGTGGTGTAGAGGTCGAGCCCGCCGGTGATGACCGCGGCGTCGCCCGCGCACAGGGCGTCGTACCGGCTCCTGAACTGGGCCGAGTAGAGGTTGAAGGCCTTGATGTACTTCTCGAGCAGGCCGTACCAGGTGTCGTAGGCCTTGGACTTGGGGGCGGTGTCGAGCTTCCCGGAAAGGAGCTCGACGAGTTTGTCCCGGGCGGCCGTCGCGCGCTGCTGGGCCTGGTCGAGCGCGTCCCACCGGGGGCCGCTGCCGCCGAACGCCAGGGCGTGGCCGACCTCGTGGGCGACCGCCCAGGCTCCCGGCGGGTGGGTGCTGCCGGGGAAGCCGTCGCAGACCGAGCCGGCGCCGGAGAAGGCCGGGTCGCTGAAGTGGATGTGCGGCGGCCTGCTCACCAGCTGGTCCTGGCCGTCGAAGTCCGGACTGGTCCTGGAGTGGTAGTAGGCGATATGGACGTTCCGCGCGCTGGTCCGGGGTTCATCGTCGCGGATCAGCCCGATTCCCTTGACGATCGCGCGGGCGTCGGCGCGCAGCGGCTCCAGATAGGCGGCGAGCTGGTGGAGCTCAGCCAGTGACCAGGCCCGATTCCGGGAGGGACGGTCCTCGATCGCGCTCGGCCCGTAGGCGGTGATCAGGGCGGACCTGAGGGCGGCGACGTCACGGATCTCGGCGAACGCGGGGGGCACGGGGCTGGGCGCGAAGTCGCCGAGCCGTTCTGCCCGCAGGACCCCGTCGGCGTCGGTGACCAGCTCGTAGCAGGCCGACCCGGCGCCCAGCTCGATCCTGAGGGGCCAGACGACGCCGCGCAGATCGAAATCGGCGGAGGAGTTCTCGGCGGCCGGGACGTTCGTGGCCTCGTACATCGCCCACAGCACCCGGTACCGCTCCGCGAGGGGAACGAAGGAGACGTCGGCGGTGTAGCCGCGTCCCTTCAGGTCCCCGGTCATCCCCTTCGAGGCGATGGCGACATCGCGGGGCACGGGGATCTGCCGGGTGGTGAGGGTCGCCCTGCACAGCGTGGGAGGGGCGGGCCTGCCCTGGACCAGCGCGTGGACCGCCCGTCGGCGCCGCGTGGTCAGCGGCTCCTCCGACACGGAGTCGGTACCGGTCATCGGCTGGAGCCCGGCGGCGGTGACGACCACCGCGCAGCGCCGCAGCCCCGCAAGGATCCGTTCGCGGGCCGGGGCCGCCTTCGCCTTGAGCGAGGTCTCCACCTGCGGCCAGGTGCCGATGATCTGGTTCAGGTAGAGCGCGAACGCCTGCTGCCACGGCCCGCCGAGCTCGCTCACGTCCTTCGCGGTGAGGACCGTCCCGGAGAGCTGCGCCGCCGTGACCGGGCAGGCCTCGATCCAGGAGGCGAGGAACCCCGCCCACGCCCCGTGGTCCTTCGAGGTCGCGTAGCTCTCGGCACCGGCGCCCAGCAGCTGGGGGAGCGCGACGACGACGTGCAGCCGCCGTTCCGGCGTGAGGACCCCCTCGGTGAGCTCCTTCCGGACCCCGTCGAGCCTGGAGGTCAGTACGGACAGGTCCGGGGGCGCGGCTCGCACGGCGAGCTCCTCTCTGCACGGGCCCTCGACGCTAACCGAGCCCGCCGGGGCCGCCTAGCGGGGTACCTGGCGGGAAAGCCCGTCCGACCTGCCCGAAAAGGCCTACCGGTCGCCGCGGACGACGCGCTGGACGAGGTCGTCGCCGAACTGGCCGTAGCCGGTGGAGGCCCACAGGGACGAGGCCGTGAAGTAGGGGACGGCCTCGCCGTCGACGATGTCGGTGAGGGCGCGCGGCGTGCGGTGGTCGCGCACGGCCTTGGCGCAGTCCGCGCAGCAGCGGATCTTCAGGGTGGTCCGGGTGCCCAGGGCCCGCCAGCGCACGGAGACGGGGCCGTCGCCGTGCAGCGGGTTGAAGAAGCACAGCGGCGTGGGCGGCTGCTCCTTTCCCTTGGCGGCGACGGCGCGGGCCGAGTCCAGGGCGTCCCTGCCCCGGTCGGCCAGGACGAGGACGCCGGCCAGGTCGGGGATGCCGCGCGCGGTGTCGAAGATCTTGGCGGCGGCCTGGTAGGCGTCGAGCGCCAGCCCGAGCAGCTCGTGGACGCGCGGATCGTCCGAGGCGACCGAGGCCTCGTCGACCCGGGCGCCGCGCGCCAGGAGCTCCCGTTCGGCCTGCCCGCGCAGCGCGTCGGCGTCGGCCCGCTCGGCCGCGGCCAGCGCCTGGACGGGCAGCCGCTGCCCGCGCACCGGACGCGAGGCCATCCGGCGGCCGCGCCACACCACCAGCGCACCGGCGGCGGCCAGCACCGCCCCGCCCGCCGTGAGCGGCAGAAGAAGACCGCCGTCCTCGCCGGACTCCTGCGTGGTGCGGTAGCTGCGCAGATGGGCGGTGGCCTTGTCGTAGGCGGCCTCGCCTCCACCGGCGGCGATCAGCTCGACGGCCTTGAGAAGCCGGGCGGCCAGCGGCGCCTCCCTGAACTCCGGCAGGAAGAACGGGACGCGGGCGGCCGCCGCGGCGTCGTCGGCCTCCTGCCGGGTCCCGCCCCAGCGGCGGGCCGAGAGCTGCCGGTCGGACCCGCCGAGGGTGACGTAGACCCCGTCGCGGCCGAGCCGGTCGTGCACGACGGTCGCGAGCTGGTCCGGATCGTCCCAGGTCGAGCCCTTCACCAGCGGCACGATCACGACGAAGACCGGCATCGGCGCCCGCCGGATGAGATCGAGCAGCTTCGTGCGCTCGGCGGTGGGAAGTGCCGAGGCGAGGGAGGGATCGAGGTGGACCGGCGACCGCCGCAGCGCTTCGGCGATCTTCGTGCCGGGGGTGGGTTCAGTCGACACCGAGGGACTCCAGGACTCGCTTGGCCAGGGCGGATCCGCCGAAGCCGTCCCGGAACCGGCCGGGTACCACGTGGTACGGCCGGCCGCCGGGCAGGGTCAGGACGCGCTGCCGGAGCTGCCGGAGGGGAAGGGCGGCGCAGTCCGCGCAGACCTTGCCCTTCGGCACACCGGGGATCTGCTTGCCCCGGGTCCCCGCGCCGTGCAGGGGGTTCACCTGGCAGGCGGGGCGCGGGGCGGTGCGGCCCTCGGACAGGACGGTCCTGCCCTGGACCGCGAGGACGACGACGCCGATCAGGTCGAGGGCGGCCTCGTCGTCGTGCCGTCCCGGACGGGCGCCGACCTCGTCCGACAGCAGCACCGCGGCGTCGTAGGCCTCCATCGCGGCCCTGCGCCCCGGGGCGTCGTCGGCTGGGGGAAGAAGGTCGCCGAGGGCCTCCAGCTCGCGGGCCGCCAGGGCGCGCAGCTCCCGCACCCCGGGGGAGCGGGGCGGCCGAGGCGGGGCCGCGGGACGCCGCCGCACGGCCCTGGCCAGCAAAAAGATCACCCAGAGGCCCAGAGCGCCGAACGGCCCGGCGAGCAGGGCCCCGATCAGGAAGGGCGCCCAGAACTCGGGTTCGCGCGGCGGCGAATCCTCCTGGCCGAACGGCGAGGCCCCGGAGTAGGAGCGGGGCGTCTCCGGCGGCCCGGCGGGGGAGTCGGAGGCCAGCGCGAGGGTCCCCTCGATCCGGGTGGTGAGATCGGCGAACGGGGCGCGGTCGTCGGCGGGGCCGGTCTGGTCGCCGTGGAGGACGTCGTAGTCCAGGTCGCGGGGCACACCGTAGGCCACGCCCGAGATACCGGCGTCCTCGTCGGCGGTCAGGTACAGGCCGTCCGCGTGCGAGCGGTCGTGCACCCCTTGCAGGAAAAGCTCGCCGCGGCCCTGGGACTCCGAGGCGCGCGGGTTGGGCAGCAGGGCCACGTAGACCGGGACGCCGAGGTCCGCGGCGGCCGTCTTCATGGCGGCGCGGATCCGGTCGCGGTCGGGGCCGGTGACGACATCGGCGAGATCGTCGTCGACGAACAGCGGGTCGTGGGCGAGGGCCCGCGCCACCCGGTCGAGCCGGAGCCCGGCGTGCGGCGGATCCTCCGCGGCGGCGGGACCGGCCGAAAGCAGGACGACGCCGAGTGCCACCACGAGCGTCCGAACGGCCGGCCTCATCGGCGGGCCCGCTTCCGGACGGCTCCGGCCGCGATCAGGACGGCCACGGCCAGGGCGCCCAGCGCGGTGCCGCCGGTGAACGCCGTCCACTCCGCCCGGTCGCGTTCCCTGGACCGCTTCTCGTAGGCGGCCTCGGGCCGTTCGCGGAGATGGGCCAGGCGGGCGGTGACGTCGGGGGCGGTGAGGATCTCGGCGAAGCGGTCGGCCCGTTCGAGCACCCCGGTGTCGAAGGTCAGCTCGCGACCGGCGGCCGACCAGGCGTCCCGGACGGGCAGCCCGCCGCCGAACTGGCGCACCGTCCCCAGGCCGGAGGGATCGGTGACCAGGTAGATGCCGTCCTCACCGAGCCGGTCGTGCAGCAGCGAGATCAGGTCCTCGGGGGACTGCCGGGTGGCCCACCGCAGGAAGGGCGGCTCGACGACCACGTAGAACGGCGCCCCGACCCGCCGCATCGCCGTCCGGAGCCGGTCGGCGGCGTCGGCGGGGAGATCACGGGGCGTGTGGTCGGTCACCTGGACCGGGTCCTTCGCCAGCCGGGCGGCCAGCAGTTCCGCCCGTCCCGGCGCCGGTTCCGCGGCCGCGGGCACGGCGGCGCCGGTCACGATGACCGCGACCAGGGATACGGCCAGCCGATACCTCCACACCGGGAGGAGTTTAGCCATAGCGCCGCAAAGATCGTGCGGCCGGACCGATCAGCTCGTGGTGGCCAGCGTGAGGGGCAGCACGGCCGTGGCGCCCGCCTCGCGCAGGAGCCTGGCCGCGACCGTGAGGGTCCAGCCCGTGTCGGTCAGATCGTCGACCAGCAGGACCGGGCCCTGCGGGATCTCCAGATCGAGGGTGAGCGAGCGCAGCACGGTCCTCAGCCGCTGCGCGCTGTTGTGCTGCGGAAGCGGGACCTCGCCGGACGAGCGGAGATCACCGGCGTGCGGCAGCCGCCCGATCGCGGCCAGCCCGGCGGTGAGCGAGCCGACCAGCTCCGGACGGGTGCGGCTCGCGACCGATACGACGGCCACCGGCCGCTCCTGCCAGCCCCAGGCCGACAGCACCTGGACGACCGCGGCGAACACGTCGTCGGGGACCGGCTGGTCGGGGCCCGACAGCAGGCCCCGCAGCCGGGGACCCCAGCCGATGTCGGTGAGGCGGCCCAGGGCGCGGCCCGGCTCCGGCTGGAGGCTCGCGGGGATCCGGCCGGACAGCCCGAGATCGTCCTTCAGCCCGGTCGGCCACATCCGCCGCGGCGCCAGGTCGACCCCGGGACGGTCGAGCCGGGCCCTGGCCTGCTCCAGCGAGGAGGCGTCGATCCCGGTCGGCCAGAACTCCCCGGTGCAGGTGTCGCAGCGGCCGCACGGCTCGGCGGCGGAGTCGTCGAGGCAGCGGCGCAGGTAGAGCATCCGGCAGTCGGTGGTGACCTGGTAGTCGAGCATGGAGCGCTGCTCGTGGTCGCGGGCGGCCTTCACCCGGGCGTAGCGCTCGGCGTCGTAGGACCACGGCCGCCCGGTCGCGGTCCATCCGCCCTTGACGCGCTTCACCGCGCCGTCGACGTCGAGGACCTTGAGCATCATCTCCAGCCTGTTGCGCGACAGGTCGACGATCGGCTCCAGCGCACCCGTCGACAGCGGGCGATCGCCGAGGGCGTCCAAAGTCGCCCGGACGACCGGCTCGGGCGGGAACGCCAGCGAGGCGAAGTACGCCCAGATGTCGCGGTCCTCGGAACCGGGCAGCAGGATCACCTCGGCCCGCTCGACCCCGCGGCCGGCGCGGCCGATCTGCTGGTAGTAGGCGACGGGCGAGTTCGGCGCCCCCAGATGCACGATGAACCCGAGGTCGGGCTTGTCGAAGCCCATCCCGAGGGCGCTCGTGGCGACCAGCGCCTTCAGCTTGTTGTCGAGCAGGTCCTGTTCGGCCTGGAGCCGGTCGGCGGGGTCGGTCTGCCCCGAGTAGGAGGCGACCGCGAATCCCCGGTCGCGCAGCAGCGCCGCGACCTCGTGCGCCGCCGCGACGGTCAGCGTGTAGATGATCCCGGAGCCCGGCAGCTCCTCCAGCTTCTCGGCCAGCCACGCCAGCCGCTGCGACGGCATCGGCAGCTTGACCACGGCCAGCCGCAGGGAGTCGCGCTCCAGGGTGCCCCGCAGCACGAGGGTGTCGTCGCCGAGCTGCTCGGCGACGTCGGCGGTGACCCGGGCGTTGGCGGTGGCCGTGGTGGCGAGCACCGGGATGTCGGCCGGAAGATCGGCGAACAGGGTGCGCAGCCGCCGGTAGTCGGGCCGGAAGTCATGGCCCCAGTCGGAGATGCAGTGCGCCTCGTCGACCACGACGAGCCCCGCCGAGGCGGCCAGCGACGGCAGCACCTCGTCGCGGAACTCGGGGTTGTTGAGCCGCTCGGGGCTGACCAGCAGCACGTCGACCTCGCCGGAGGAGACCTCGCCGTAGACGGCCCGCCAGTCGTCGGGGTTGGCGGAGTTGATGGTGCGGGCGTTGATCCCGGCCCGCCGCGCGGCGTCGATCTGGTTGCGCATCAGCGCCAGGAGAGGCGAGACGATCACGGTCGGGCCGCTGCCGCGCGCCCGCAGCAGGGCGGTCGCCACGAAGTACACCGCGGACTTCCCCCACCCGGTGCGCTGCACGACCAGCGCCCGCCGATGGCCGACGACCAGGGCCTCGATCGCCGTCCACTGGTCCTCGCGCAGCTTCGCGTGCTCGCCCGCGAGCGCCCTCAGGCACCGTTCCGCTTCCTCCCGCAACTCCATGCCCCCATGACTACCAGCACTCGAGGACAATCCCATGCGGCTTGTCGGTGCCGGGTGGTAGGACAGTCCCGACAAATCCCCAGAGAGGCTGAAGATGTCCCTCCACCAGCATGTGACGGAGTTCGCAGGGCTCCCCGTCGTCGACCTGACGGAAGAGAGCGACCTCACCGGCCTCCCGGCCCCCGAGGGCGCGGCGTGGCGGCTGCGGATCGATGACTTCGTCGAGGAGTTCGAGCCCTTCCGGAAGCTGTTCGCGGCCTTCCTCGAGGCCGTCGACACCACCAAGATCACCGCTCTGGTCGTCGCGAACTGGGGGGCCTGCCACGCGGTCAACGCCAGGGAACCGCTGGACCTGCTGGTCGCCGCCGCCGGCCGCTTCCCCGCACTGCGGGCGATCTTCTGGGGCGAGTACCTCCAGGAGGAGTCGGAGATCTCCTGGATCGAGCAGTGCGACATCACCCCGATCTTCACGTCGTTCCCCGCCCTGGAGACCGTGACGGTCCGCGGCGGCAGCGGCCTGCGCCTGGAGCCGGTGACCTCGAAGTCCCTTCGTGAGCTGCGGTTCGAGACCGGCGGCCTGCCCGGGGTCGTGGTCCGCGCCGTCGCGGCGAGCGACCTGCCCGCCCTGGAGTCGCTGGTGCTGTGGCTGGGCGTCGACGAGTACGGCGGCGACGCCACCATCGCCGACCTCGCGCCGATCCTGTCCGGCGAGCGCCTGCCCGCCCTGCGCCACCTGGGCCTCCAGGACGCCGAGATCCAGGACGACGTCGCTGCCGCGATCGCCGGGGCGCCGATCGTCGCCCGGCTGACGAGCCTCGACCTGTCGATGGGCGTGCTCACCGACGAGGGCGCCGAGGCGCTCCTGTCCGGCCAGCCGCTCGGCCACCTGACCTCCCTCGACCTCAGCCACCACTACCTGACCGAGCCGATGACGGCCCGGCTGGCCGCGGCGCTGCCCGGGGTCGCCCTGGACCTCGGCGAGCCCCAGGAGGAAGACGACGACTGGCGTTACGTGGCGGTCGCCGAATGAACAACCACAGCCTCGAGACCTACGCCGGCCTGCCCGTCGCCGACTTCCCCGCCGAGAAGCCCCCGTCCGGGCCGGTCGCCTGGCGGCTGCGGCAGCCCGAGGACGAGCCGGAGGACGTCCAGAACCCGGCCCGCATCCTCGACGCGCTCATCGCGGAGGCCACCGAGCCGATCGAGGCCCTGGTGATCGGCTTCTGGAGCGACCAGTTCGACGACGCCTTCACCCTCGGCGACGTCCGCGACGTCCTGGTGGAGCGGGCCGCCCGCCTCCCGGACCTGAGGTCGCTGTTCTTCGGCGACATCACCTACCACGAGAACGAGCTCGGCTGGATCGAGCAGTGCGACGTCACGCCGCTGGCCCGGCTGCCGCTGACCCGGTTCGAGGTGCGCGGCAGCGACGGCCTGCTCCTCGACCCGGTGGAGAACCCCGCCCTCCGGGTGCTGCGGTTCGAGACCGCGGGGCTGCCCGGCCCCGTCACCGCGGCCGTCGCCGCCAGCGACCTGCCCGCGCTGGAGGAGCTCGACCTGTGGCTCGGCACCCCGCGCTACAACGGCACCACCACGGTGGAGCACCTGCGGCCCGTGCTCGACGGCGCCCGGCTGCCGTCGCTGCGCCATCTGTCCCTCCAGAACGGCGACTTCCACGACGAGGTCGCGGCCGCCCTGGCCGGAGCCCCCGTCGTCGCCCGGCTGGAGACCCTCTCCCTCGCCCGGGGCACCCTCACCGACGTGGGCGCCGAGGCGCTGCTGTCCGGCCAGCCGCTGACCCATCTCCGGCGCCTCGACCTGCGGCACCACTTCCTCAGCGAGGAGATGGCCGCGCGCGTCCTGGCCGCCCTGCCCGGCGTCGAGGTCCTGATCGAGAACGACAGGGACCTGGACCCGGCCGACCCCTACGTGGCGATCGGCGAATGACCGGCGGCCGGGTGGTCAGCGTCGTCGGAACCCCGGGGGAGCGGCGGGTCGTGCTGTTCGGCGAGGCGTGCGCCGCCGCCGGGCTCCCGGCGCCGCACGTGATCCCCTGGCGGACGGTGCTGTCCGGCGACCCGTTCACGGTCAGGGGACCGCTGCGGATCGAGTCGCCGGGCGGCGACCCCGGGACCGACGCGCTCCTGCGCGGGCCCGGCGACCCGGCCAGGGTCGAGGGCGGCGCGCGCTGGTACGCGACCTTCGTGCGCGGCCTGGAGCGGCTGCGGCCGTACGCGGCGAACGTCGACGACATCGCCGCCATGTTCGACAAGCGCACCACCCACGCCCGGCTGAGCGCGGCCGGGGTCCCGGTTCCGGCCGCGCTGCCCGCCGTCACCTCCTATGACGGCCTGCGCCGGGCGATGGCCGACGGCGGGGCGTCGCGGGTCTTCGTGAAGCCCGCCCACGGCTCGTCGGCGTCGGGCGTGGTCGCCCTCCAGACCGGGTCCCGCGGCCGGATCAAGGCCGTCACCTCGGCGGTGCCCGCGCCCGGCGGCGGCTACCGCAACTCGCTGCGGGTGCGCGCCTACGAGGACGAGCACGAGGTCGCCCGGCTGATCGACGCGCTCGCCCCCGACGGCCTGCACACCGAGCGGTGGTACCCGAAGGCGGCGCTCGGCGGGCGGGTCCTGGACCTGCGGGTCGTGGTGATCGGCGGCCGGGCCACCCACGCGGTCGTGCGGACGAGCACCCACCCGATGACCAACCTTCATCTCGGCGGAAGCAGAGGAGACCTCGCGGCCGTGCGGGAGCTTCTCGACTGGGACGCCGCCATGGAAGTGTGCGAACGGGCCGCGGCCTGCTTCCCCGGCAGCCTGATGGCCGGGGTCGATCTCCTGGTACGGGCTGGCTGGCGGCGGTGCGCGGTCGGCGAGGTCAACGCGTTCGGGGATCTGCTGCCGGGGCTGACCGGTCTGCCGGGTTCGTCGGCTGAGGGCGTCGGCACCTACACTGCCCAGCTCAGGGCGGTCATGGGGGAGATGTCTTGCGCGACATGAACGAGATCATCGGCAGCCACGACGTGGTGCTGGTGACCCTCGACACGCTGCGCTACGACGTCGCCGTCGCCCTGGCCGCCGCCGGGCGGACCCCCGAGCTGGCCCGCCGGTTCACCTGGGAGAAGCGGCACGCGCCCGGCAGCTTCACCTACGCCTCCCATCTGGCCATGCTGGGCGGCTTCCTGCCCACGCCCGCCGCGCCGGGGCCGCATCCCAGGGAGTTCGCGGCCGCCTTCCCCGGCAGCGCGACCACCAGCCCGTCCACCTGGACCTATGACGCCCCCGACCTGCCCTCGGGGCTGAGGGCCGCCGGCTACCGGACGGCCTGCGTCGGGGGAGTCGGGTTCTTCAACGGGCTGACGGCCCTCGGCTCGGTGATCCCCTCGATGTTCGACGAGGCGCACTGGGAGCCCGGCTTCGGGGTGACCGCCCCCGCCGGGATCGACGCGCAGGTCGCCCGGGTCGGGGAGATCGTCGCGAAGGCGGATCGGCCGCTGTTCCTGCTGCTCAACGTGGCCACCCTGCACCAGCCGAACCACTTCTACCTGGAAGGGGCCTCAGGGGACACCCTGGAGACCCACGCCGCCGCGCTGGAGTACGCCGACGCACGGCTCGGCGAGCTGTTCGCGGCGCTGCGGCGGCCCAGTTACGTCATCGTCTGCTCCGACCACGGCACCGCCTACGGCGAGGACGGCCACGTCGGGCACCGCATCGGGCACGAGGCCGTCTGGACCGTGCCCTACGGGGAGTTCGTGATCGAGTGAAGCCCTACCAGGGATACGTCTACGCCTATCCGCACAAGACGGCCTACCGGGTGCTGGCGCCCGAGCCGTCGCTGAAGGAGGTGTGGCGCGACGAGGACCGCTCCGCCCTCTTCCTCTACCTGCACGTGCCGTTCTGCGAGATCCGCTGCGGCTTCTGCAACCTGTTCACCCGCACCGGCGCGGGCGCCGACCTCACCACCGCCTACCTCGACGCCCTCGACCGGCAGGCCACGGCCGCCCTCGACGCCCTCGGCGGCTTCCGGGTCGCGACGGCCGCGTTCGGCGGCGGCACCCCCACCTACTTCACCGCCGCCGAGCTGGAGCGGCTCTGCGGGATCGCCGGGCGCTTCGCGACCGGGGTCCCGCTCGGCGTCGAGACCTCGCCGGGCACCGCCACCCGCGACCGGCTGGAGGTGCTGCGCGACCACGGCACGACCCGGGTGTCGATCGGGGTGCAGAGCTTCGTGGAGGCCGAGGCGCGGGCGGCCGTCCGGCCGCAGCGGACCGCCGAGGTCGTCACGGCCCTCGACACCATCCGCGACGTCGGCTTCCCGACCCTCAACCTCGACCTGATCTACGGCATCGACGGGCAGACCCCGGAGTCCTGGCTCCGTTCGATCGACCGTGCCCTCACCTGGCGGCCCGAGGAGATCTACCTGTACCCGCTGTACGTCCGGCCGCTGACCGGGCTCGGGCGGATGGGCCGCGACTGGGACGACCAGCGGCTCTCGCTGTACCGGCTCGGCCGCGACCATCTGGCCGCCGCGGGGTACGAGCAGGTCTCGATGCGGATGTTCCGGCTGCCCGCGGCGCCGTCCGGTCCCGGCGGCGGCACGGAGTACTGCTGCCAGGAGGACGGCATGGTCGGCCTCGGCTGCGGCGCCCGCTCCTACACCTCGGCCCTGCACTACTCCTTCGAGTACGCCGTCCACGCGACCCAGGTCCGCGGCATCATCGACGACTACGTGGCCGCCGCCGACTTCTCCACCGCCCGGGTCGGCTTCACCCTCGACGACGGCGAGCGCCGACGGCGCCACCTGATCCAGTCGCTGCTCCAGGTGACGGGCGTCGACCGGGCCGCCTACCGGGAGCGCTTCGGCTCCGACGTCCTCGACGACTTCGACCTGACGCCCTACACGGGATGGACCGAGGAGGACGCCGCGACCGTCCGGCTCACCCCCGAGGGGCTGGCCCACTCGGACGCGATCGGCCCGGCGCTGTTCTCGGCGCCCGTCCGGGCCCTGATGGACGCCTACGAGGCCCGCTGACGATGCTGACGATCCTGTACCGTGGGCCGCTGGCGAGCTGCGACTACGACTGCGGCTACTGCCCGTTCGCCAAGCGCCGCGACACCCCCGCCCAGCTGCGCGCCGACCGGGCGGCCCTGGAGCGGTTCGTCTCCTGGGCGGAGACCCGGCCGTTCGAGCTGTCGGTCCTGTTCACCCCGTGGGGCGAGGGCCTGGCCAGATCCTGGTACCGCGACGCCCTGGTGCGCCTCAGCCTGCTCCCGCACGTCGGCAGGGTCGCGATCCAGACCAACCTCAGCCACCGGACGTCCTGGGTGGAGGCCGCGGACACCTCCAGGCTCGCCCTGTGGACGACCTACCATCCCGACCAGGTGCCCTACGACCGGTTCCTCGCCAAGTCCCTCGATCTGACGTCCCGGGGGGTCCGGCACAGCGTCGGCGTGGTCGGCTTCCCCGCCCATCTGGAGGCGGCCCGCCGGCTGCGCGCCGACCTCCCTCCCGCCACTTACCTGTGGGTCAACGCGGCGGAGGGCCTCACCTACACCGACGCCGAGGCCGCGGACTGGACCGAGCTCGACCCGCTGTTCCCCTACAGCCGCCATCCGCACGCCAGCGCGGGCGCCGCCTGCCGGACCGGCGAGGACGTCATCTCGGTCGACGGCGAGGGCACGGTGCGCCGCTGCCACTTCGTCCCGACGGTCCTCGGCAACCTCTACGACGGCTCCTACCGCGCCGCGCTGGGACCCCGTCCCTGCCCGAAGCCCTCCTGCGACTGCCACATCGGCTACCTTCACCTCCGCACCCTCCCGCTCTACGACGTCTTCGCGGGCGGCCTGCTCGAACGCATCCCTCACCTTCTCGCCTAAGGACGCCGCACCATGTGGAACGAGATCGCCGAGCTGCACGCCCACCACGGGCACGTCTCGGTCGACCTGCAGATGCTCAAGATCACTGAAGAGGTGGGGGAGGCCGCGGAGGCCTACATCGGGATGATCGGCGCCAACAAGCGCAAGGGCGTCCACCGGACCCGCGAGGACGTCCTCGCCGAGCTCTCCGACGTGATCATCACCGCCGCCGTGGCGATGTCCCGGCTGACCGGGGGAGATCAGGCCGCCGCGGCGGGGGCCCTCGACTCCCGCCTCGCTCATGTCCTGTCCCGGCTGGACGGGCCGCCGGGGCCCGGAGGGGCCACGCCTACGGCGTCGTGAGAAGCGAGAGGGCGTCGGCGGCGGTCATCGGGCCCGCGGTGGCGAGGGAGAGGTTGGACAGCGAGGCCAGGTGGAGATCCTCGGTGGGGGCCGCCGTGCAGTCGCTGATCGTGTGCACGGTCAGGCCCAGGTCGGTGCCGTGGCGGGCGGTCTGCTCGACGGTCAGGTTGGTGGCGACCCCGGTCAGCAGCAGCGTGGTGACGCCGCGTCCGGCGAGCCAGGCGGGCAGGTCGTTGCCCGCCAGGCCGGAGAGCTTCTGGTTGTCGACGACCAGGTCGTCGTCGCCGAGCGGCAGCATCTCGGGGATCAGTGCGGCGCCCGGCGCGTCCGGCCGGAAGGACTCCTGGGCGTCCCCGACGGCGTGCATGAAGCCGGTGTTCCGCACGAGCAGCCCGCCGCCCTCGGGCACGGTGAAGCGGGTGAAGACCACCGGCACCCCGGCCTTGCGGGCGCCCCTGTGGAACCGGGCGGCCCGCCCGATCACGCCGCTGCGCGCGACGGGCTCGGCGAGGATCCCCCCGAAGAAGCCCTCCGGCTTGATGACGTTGACCTGCCAGTGCAGTGCCAGGACGGCGACGGTTCCCGGTGCGTGACCCATCCCGCGATGATGTCGCACCCCGGACCGCGGCGCACGCCGGTCAGGTCTCCTTCTCGGGGTGGTAGGCCTCCTCGGTGAGGCCGAAGGTCCAGGCGACGCCCGCCCTGGCGGTCGTGGTGTCCGGCGGGACGCGCAGGTAGTAGGTGCGGGTGCTGCCGTCGGGTTCGGGCGTGCTGTTGAGGACCTCGACCATGACGACCGGCTCGTCGCCGGGCAGGTCGATGCGCCACAGGGTGCCGGTGGCGTCGCGGTGGAGCGGCTTGGCGTCGATCTCGGCCAGGTAGCGGTCGTAACCGAAGTGCTCCAGCATGACGCGGCGCAGCTCGGCGTTGTCCTCGGCGAGGATCTGGCGGGCGGTCAGGGTGGCCAGCGTGGCGATGAAGCCGGGCGGGATCGGCATGCCGCGCCAGGCGTGCAGAGCGAACCCGTCGGGGTAGCCGAGGGCGGGCCCGTCGCCGCGGTGCAGGCGTCCGGGCTCGTCGCGGTGCAGGTCGTCGGGGCGTTCGGTGAGGATGACCAGGTTCTCGTACGGCCACCACCAGCCCGCCGACCCGGCGGTCTCGGCGAGGCCGCGCAGCGGGTCGAGCCTGCCGAGCGAGGCGAACAGCTCCAGCCACGGAGCCTCGTGCTGGCCGAGCACGGCGTCGAGGGTGGCCCCGCGCAGCAGGGCCTGCTGGGCGGGGCCGGCCTGCTCGCCGAGCTCGCCGATGGCGCGGCGGACGCGGGTGACCAGCGCGTTGACCTGCTCCCACGAGCGGCCGCCGGTCCTGGCCCAGGCCCGGGCCCACTCCTCGGGGCCGAGGTCGGCGTAGGCGGCGGCCCGCTGCGCCTCCCACGGCCGGGTCCTGACGCTCTCGCGGACGGGCGCCCCGGCCGCGAGCGACAGCAGCCACGGCCGCACGTCGGCGGCCCCGAGCTCACGGCCCGCGCTCCGGCTCAGCTCGGCGAGCGCGGCGGGGGCGAGCAGCCCGGCCGTCTTCCCGGGCTCGGGGAGCCCGTCCCGCAGCAGCACCGCGAGGACGGCGCCGGCCGCGGGGGAGGGCGCCCACAGGAACCGGGCGGGAACGGGCAGGCCCGCGGCCTCGTAGGCGGCGGCCACCCCGGCCTCGGCGCGCGGCCGGTCGGCGGGGAGCGCCGCGAACGGCGACGGGACGAAGGGGGTGACAGCGGTGGACGTCATCTCGGGGAACCTCGCTGGGGGGAAGCGGATGAGGAGAGAGAAGGGGGAACGTCAGTCGGCGACGACGCGGACCGACCCGGGCACGTACTCGCGCTGGCGGATGATCCGGTACCAGCCGTGCGTCAGCGCGATCTGCGCGTGCTCCTCGTGGACGAGCCGCCCGCCCGAGGGCAGATGCAGGTGGTCGGGGGTCAGCGGGTCGCCGTCGCGGAGCAGGACTCCGGGGGCCATCAGGGCGTGGGCGTGGCCGGTGACCTCGCCGAGCGCCAGCACGATGCGCCCGCGCGCGTCGCGCTCGCTGGGCGCCAGGGCGCGCACTGCCGCGGGCACGTCGTCCTCGCTGACGGGCTGGATGAGGATGTCTCCCTGTCGGAACATGCCTCGAACATACTGACGCCCACCGACAGAATGCCGCCGCCGGCGAAGGACTCCGCGGCTACTCTCCGGACTCGACCAGACGGGCCAGATGGGCCAGCGCCATCCGCGTCCCGGTCTCGTTGTCGGCGGCGGGAACGGCGTCGGGGACGCCCGTGTGGACGATGTCGACCTCGGTCCCGCCCTCGACGTCGGTGAGCGTGGTCGTCATCGTCATCACGCCGCCGAACTCCGGGTCGTCCGTCTCGAACTCGAGCACCTCCACCACGACCTCGTCCGGGACGAGCCGCGCGAAGTGGCCGTGGTAGGTGTCGGTGCGCTCCGCGGACTTGCCCTTCCCTCCGGGCTCGTCGTAGATGAGCGACACCCGGAAAGCCCCGCCCTCCACCCCCTCGAACGCGTGCACCACGCACCGCATCCCCTCGGGCACCCGCCACCGCGCGACCGCCTCCGGATCGAGCAGAGCCCGGTACACCGCGCCCCGTGGAGCGCGCACCGTGTGGGAGACCCGCGTGGAATGCATGTCTCCCACCCTACGTGCGGTGCCCGTCCGGTATCCGGAACCGTCCTAGAAGGCGGACAGGACCGAGCCCTGGTACTTGTCGGTGATGAACTTCTTCACCTCGGGGGAGTGCAGGAGGGTGTCGAGCTTCTCGACGCGGGGGTCGGACTCGGAGCCCTTCTTGACGACCAGGCCGTTGGCGTAGGGGTTGCCCTCGGCCTTCTCCAGGACGATGGCGTCCTTGGCCGGGGTGAGCTTGGCGGCGAGCGCGTAGTTGCCGTTGATCACCGCGGCGTCGGCGTCCTCGAGGGAGCGCGGGAGCTGGGCGGCGTCCAGGGCCTTGAACTTGAGGTGCTTGGCGTTGGCGGTGACGTCGCGCTCGGTGGCCGTGGTGCTGGCCGGGTCCTTCAGGGTGATCAGGCCGTTGTCGGCCAGGAGCTTCAGGGCCCGGGCGCCGTTGGTCGGGTCGTTCGGGATGGTGACGGTGGCGCCGTCCTTGAGGTCGGTCAGCGCGGTGACCTTCTTGGAGTAGACGCCCAGCGGCTCGACGTGGACGTCGACCGTCCAGGCGAGCTTGTCGCCGTGCTGGGCCGAGTACTCGGTCAGGTACGGCTTGTGCTGGAAGTAGTTGGCGTCGATCTGGCCGTCCTCGACGGCGGGGTTGAGCTGGGTGTAGTCGGTGAACTCCTTCACCTCCAGCTTGAGCCCGGCCTTGTCGGCCAGATCGGACTTGATGTAGTTGAGGATGTCGCCCTGCGGGGTCGCGGTCGCCCCGACGACGAGCGCCTTCGACGGGTCCGCGGGCTTGTCGGACGAGGAGTCCGAGCCGCAGGCCGCGGTGAGGGCCAGGGCCGCCGCGGACAGGACGAGAGTGATCTTCTTCAGCACGGCACGTGCCCTTCGAGGAGTGACTTCTACTTGTGGGAGATGCGCCGGACGACCAGGTCGCCCAGCATCTGGACCGCCTGCACGAGCACCACGAGCACGACCACGCAAAGGATCATGATCTGGGTGTCGTAGCGCTGGTAGCCGTAGCGGATGGCGAGGTCGCCGATGCCGCCGCCGCCGATCACGCCGACGATCGAGGAGAACCCGATCAGCGCGATGACGGTGATCGTCAGTCCGGAGACGAGGCCGGGACGGGCCTCGCGGAGCAGGACCTTCGTGACGATCTGCCCGCGTGAGGCGCCCATGGCCCGGGCCGCGGACACCACACCGGGGTCCACCTCCCGGAGCGAGGCCTCGACCAGCCGGGCGAAGAACGGGATGGCGCCGACCGTCAGGGGGACGATCGCGGCGGTGGCGCCGAAGGTGGTGCCGGTGACCGTCCGGGTGAACGGGATCAGAGCGACCATGAGGATCAGGAACGGCAGCGACCGCCCGATGTTGACGATCAGCCCGAGCAGCTTGTTGACCGGCCAGAACGGCAGCAGCCCGGTGCGGTCGGTCAGGTGGAGCAGGACGCCCAGCAGCAGCCCGCCGGCGGCGGTGAGGATCGTGGAGATCCACATCATGTGCCAGGTCTCGCCGAGGGCCGTCCCGAACAGGTCGGTGGTCATGCCGCGATCTCCAGGGACAGGCCGTGTTCGCGCAGGTGCGCGATCTGCGGGGCGTTGAGCTCGGGGGAGCCGGGCAGCTCGATGCGCAGCCGCCCGACACGGGTGTCGCCGACCTCCTCGATCGCGCCGCCGAGGACGTTCACGTCGATGGAGTAGGTGCGGGCCAGCGTCGAGATGAACGGGGTGGCGGCGTCCTCGCCGACGAAGGTCACGTCCACGACCGTGGTGTCCGGGCGGGGCGCGGCGGGCGGCAGCGGGAACAGCCCGCGAGCCAGCTCCGAACCCGGCCTGACCAGCAGCTCCCGGACGCCCCCCGCTTCGACGATCTTCCCGTCGCGCATGATGGCGGCCGAGTCGCAGATCCGCTTGACCACCTCCATCTCGTGGGTGATCAGCAGGATGGTCAGGCCGAAGTCGGAGTTGAGCCGCCTGAGCAGCTCCAGGATCGACCGGGTGGTCTCCGGGTCCAGCGCGGAGGTCGCCTCGTCGGACAGGAGCACGTCGGGCTGGGCGGCCAGCGCCCTGGCGATGCCGACCCGCTGCTTCTGCCCGCCCGAGAGCTGCGCCGGATACTGCTTCGCCTGGCCGGACAGCCCGACCAGCTCCAGAAGCTCGGCGACCCTGGCCTTGCGCTCGGCGCGCGGCAGCCCGGTCACCTCGAGGGCGAAGGCCACGTTCCCGGCGACGTCGCGGGAGGACAGCAGCCCGAAGTGCTGGTGGATCACGCCGATGCGCTGCCTCTTGGCGCGCAGCGCGGCCTCGGGCAGGGCGAGCATGTCGTCGCCGCCCACGACGATCCGGCCGGAGTCGGGCCGTTCCAGGACGTTGACGCTGCGCAGCAGGGTGGACTTGCCCGCGCCGCTGCGGCCGATCACTCCGGAGATCTCGCCCCGTGCGACGTGCAGGGACACGTCGTCCAGCGCGGTGACCGGCCCGCCGCGGGCGCGGTACACCTTCCTGACATTTTCGATCTGAATCAAGGGATATCTTCCGTGCGTGGGCTGCGCGCGTGCAAAGGGACGCGGCGCGGGCGCGGTCAGGGCAGTGAACGATCAGCGGGAGTTCGTGCGGGGGCTCGCTTCGGGGCGCGAGACGTCTCGGTGGGCCCTCAGACGCACATTCGACAACACGACAGGGCGCGCGTGGTCCGCAGGCGGCGGGGGCGGCGGGTCGTGGTCATGACAGCAGTGAATCACATGACGCACATGTCGACAAATCGGAACGTCACCGGCGATGACCGAGTGTTATCCACGTCACGCCGCCCGGCGGGAATGCCCGGGTGAAGTGACCGGGAGAAGCGAAAAGGCGGGACGCGCAGTGCGTCCCGCCTCGTAGGCCCGCCCTGGGGGCGGATCCGGAAGTTACAGCGGCGGCCGGGCGCCGAGGTGGCCGATGGCCTTGGACGCCAGGCGGCAGCCCGCGGCGAGGGCCTCGGCCGGGGGCTTCCCGTCGAGCCAGGCCGGGAGGAAGCCCGAGGCGAACGCGTCGCCCGCGCCGGTGCCGTCGACGACCTTCTCGACCGACTCCGCGCCGACGACGATCGGGTCCGCGCGGCCGTTGGTGTACCACAGGGCCCCGTCGGGGCCGAGCTTGATCACGACCTGGGAGTACCAGGCGGTGAGGACCTTGGCGGCCTGTTCGGGCTCGTCGCGGCCGGTCAGGGCCTCGGCCTCGTCGGCGGAGACGATCAGCAGCCGGGCGCCGTGGGTCCACTCGAAGAACGGCTCGGCCCCGACCCGCTTGAGCGGGGAGGAGGAGCCGCCGTCGACCGAGACCGACATGCCGGCCTTGCCCGCCAGGGCGAGGGCGTGCAGGGCGGCCTTGCGGGAGCCCTCGTTGAGCAGGGAGTACCCGGACAGGTGCAGATGGGTGCCGGGAGAGAAGAGATCGGCGGGAATGTCCTCCGGCAGCAGGGCCGCGTTGGCCCCGGGGTCGGACATCATGGTCCGGTCGCCCTTGTGGGTGACCAGTACCACGCAGGTCCCGGTCGGGCGTTCGGGATCCATCACGAGCCGCGCGTCGACCCCGTAGCCCATGAGCTCCATGTCGCGGTTGCGTCCCGCGATGTCGGAGCCGCGTCGCCCCACGAAGGCCACCTCGACCTCGTTGGGATGCTCGACGGCGAGCCAGGCCGCCACATTGGCCCCCGAACCCCCGCCGTGCATCGTGACGCTGGCCGGGGTGTCGCTCCCCTTCGCCAGGGGGTACGCGGCCCGGGCCACGGCGTCGGTCATCAGATCGCCGACCACGACCACGCGTGTCATGACTGTCACCTCGCAGAGACATGCAAGCTCCACCCAGAACACCATTGTGCCCGGGTGTGTCGTTGACCGTAACAGCTTCCACCCCTGGATGAGGTCTCGAACTCGCAGCGAAACGGGGATCAGGGGGTTGTGATCGAGCCGTAACAGGAATTGAGGGTCGGCTACCCTTCGGTAGGTGACCCAGCCCACATATCCGGATCATTGGGAAGCGGACGTCGTCCTGTCGGACGGGGGGACGGCCCATCTGAGGCCCATCCGTTCCGGCGACGCCGAGCTGCTGACGACCTTCTATGCCCGGGTGTCCGCCGAATCGATCTACTACCGCTTCTTCTCGCCGCGCCCGCGCCTGTCGGACCGCGAGGTCGTCCATTTCACCACGGTCGACTATTCCGATCGGGTGGCCTTGATCGCCGTCATTGGTGATCAAATGGTCGGCGTCGTTCGTTATGACAGAACAAAGGAGCCCGGCGAGGCCGAGGTCGCCTTCCTGATTGAGGACGCGCACCAGGGCCGGGGCGTCGGGTCGGTATTGCTGGAGCACATCGCGGCGGCCGCACGGGAACGCGGAGTGCAACGTTTCGTGGCGCACGTCCTGCCCGACAACCGGAAGATGAGCAAGGTCTTCCGCGACGCCGGGTACGCGGTGGCGCAGCGGTTCGAGGACGGCGTCCTCCAGCTCCACCTCGACCTGGCGCCGACCGAGACCTCCCGCGAGGTGATGGCGGCGCGCGAGCACCGGGCGGAGTCGCGGTCGATCGAGCGGCTGCTGTTCCCCCGCTCGGTCGCGGTGATCGGCGCCAGCCGCGACGCCCACAGCGTCGGCCAGACCGTGCTGCGCCATCTGCTCGGCGCGGACTTCACCGGCCCCGTCTACCCGGTGCATCCCGAGGCCAAGGCCGTCGCGGGGGTGCGGGCCCACGCCCGCGTGCTGGAGATCCCCGACGAGGTGGACCTCGCCGTCGTGGCCGTCCCCGCCGAGTCGGTCAACGAGGTCGTCGCCCAGTGCGCGGGCAAGGGCGTCCACGGGCTCGTGGTGGTCTCCGCGGGCTTCGCCGAGACGGGCCCGGAGGGCAGGCGGCGCCAGGAGCACCTGGTCAGGCTGGCCCGGCGCAACGGGATGCGGGTGGTCGGGCCGAACTGCCTCGGCATCGCCAACACCGATCCGGGGGTCCGGCTGAACGCCACCCTCGCGCCGGTCATGCCGGGACGGGGCCCGGTCGGCTTCTTCTCCCAGTCGGGCGCGCTCGGCATCGCGATCCTGCAGCGCACCGCCGAACGCGGTCTCGGCCTGTCGACGTTCGTGTCGGCGGGCAACCGGGCCGACGTCTCCGGCAACGACCTCATGCAGTACTGGGAGGAGGATCCCTCCACCACGGCCGTCCTCCTCTACCTGGAGTCGATCGGCAACCCCCGCAAGTTCACCCGGCTGGCGCGCAGGCTCAGCCGGTCCAAGCCGATCGTCGCGGTCAAGACCGGCCGCTCGACCCAGGGCGTGCCGCTGGGGCACGCGGTGAAGGACATCGAGCTGCCCGACCACGCGGTGAGCGCCCTGTTCGAGCAGGCCGGGGTGCTGCGGGTGGAGGATTTGTCGGAGCTGTTCGACGTCGCCCAGCTGCTGGCCTACCAGCCGCTTCCGGCCGGGCACCGGGTCGTGGTCATCGACAACGCCGACTCCCTCGGCCTCCTCGCCCAGGACGCGGCGGCGGCCTTCGGCCTGGTGCCGCGCCCGCCCGTCACGCTCGGGCCCGCGGCCGGCGCCGAGGACTACGAGGCGGCCCTGAGCGCGGCCCTCGACGATCCGGGCGTGGACGCCGTCGTCGTCCTCTACACCCCGCCGGTCATCGGGGGAGCGGAGCTGATGTTCGGCAAGCGCCCGGGGAACGACAGCGTCGCCTCGACCATCAAGCGGCTGGCGGCCGAGGGGCGCAAGCCCGTCCTGGCCACCTATCTGGGAGCCAAGGGCATGCCGCGCGACCTGCGGGTCCCGGACCGGGACGGGGAGGCGGGGCCGGGTTCGGTGCCCTCCTACCCGGCACCCGAGGACGCGATGCGCGCCCTGGCCTACGCCGCCCGGTACGCCGCCTGGCGCCGCCGGCCGCACGGCGAGGCCCCCGGCCTGGACGTGGACCGGGAGAAGGCCCGCGAGCTGGTGGCGGGCTGGCTCGCAGGGGGCGTCCCGGACGCCGCCCGGCTTCTGGCCTGCTACGGGGTCTCCGTCGGCGGCGAGGCGACGGGCCTCGACCTGCACATCGCGACCCAGGAGGACCCGTCCTTCGGCGCGGTCGTCTCCTTCCGCCTCGCCGACGTCGCCGCCGTCCTCATGGACGACCGCGCCTACCGGCTGGCACCGCTCACCGACGTCGAGGCCGCCGAGATGGTCCGGGCGATCAGGCTGGCGCCGCTGCTCTTCGGCCACCAGGGCAAGGACCCCGTCGACGTCGCGGCGCTGGAGGACCTGCTGACCCGGGTCGCGCTGCTGGCGGCCGACCATCCCGAGGTCGCCAGGCTCGAACTCGACCCGGTCGTCGCGGGGCCGGACGGCGTCACGGTCCGCGCCGCGTCCCTGCGCGTGGCGACCCCGCCCGGCCACCGCCCCGAAGTGGAGCCCCGCCGTCTCTAAAAGGATCATGGAGGTGTGCGGATGCATCGGGTGGGCCGGACAGGGCAGGATGGAGGGATGAGGGAAACGCGAGCCAGAGACGACCAGGGCCTGCGGACGGCCATCGAGCGCAGCGGCTACTACCCGGCGCTCGTCGCCGACGCCGTCGAGTCCGCGCTCGGGAACGAGCCCGCCACCGCTTTCGTCGTCCACCACGAGGCCGCCTTCGATCCCGGCATGGAGGTCCGCAGGCACGCCACCGTCCTGGTGCTGTCGCCGACGCGGCTGCTGTTCTGCCACACCGACGAGCATCCGCCCAGCGAGCTCGTGCCGCAGGCGCACTGCTCGACGACCACCGAGGGCGTCCGGCTGGAGCGGGTCGGGTCGGTGACGGTCACCCGGATCGTGGCCGCCCCCGAGAACTACCGGCCGGGGATGCCGCCCGCCGAGGTCGAGCTGACCGTCCGGTGGGGCGGGGCGTCCCGGATCGACCTCGAGCCCAACAGCTGCGGCGACGAGAACTGCGACGCCGACCACGGCTACTCCGGCATCGTGGCGGGCGACGACCTGTTCCTGAGGGTCAGCGAGGCCGCCGACGGGGCCGAGGCGGTCAGCCAGGTGCTGGCCTTCGCCGCGGCGCTGTCGGCCGCGACCACCGGATGATCCCCACGCCGCGCTACGGCGAGGCCTCCCTGGCCGACCTGTCCGCCTCGGTGCTGGCCTCGCTCGGCGTGCCGGGCTCCGACAACGTGCTGGACCTGCCGGAGCTGCCGCGCGCGTGCGTGCTGCTCATCGACGGCCTCGGCTGGGAGCTGCTGCGAGCCCACCCGGCCGAGACCCCGTTCCTGTCGTCGCTGGCGGGCAAGCCGCTGACGGCGGGCTTCCCGGCGACGACCGTCACGAGCCTCAGCTCCCTGGCGACGGGCCTGCCGCCGGGCGCGCACGGCATGTTCGGCTACCAGATCGCGGTGCCGGGCGAGGGACGGCTGCTCAACTGCCTGCGCTGGGACGACGGCAGGACGGACCCCGCGCTCTTCCAGTCGCGGCCGACCGTCTACGGGCGGGCCAACGCCGCCGGGGTGGTCTCCAGCTACGTCGCGGCGGGCGCCTACTACGGGACGGGCTTCAACGAGGCCATCACCCGGGGCGTCCGCTATGTCCCGGCCGACAGCCTGGGCCAGCTCGTCGCCCGCGCCGAGGAGGCGCTGACCGGCCGCGCCCACGTGACCGTCTACCACGCCGACCTCGACTCGACCGGCCACATGTACGGGGCCGGATCGGCGACCTGGCGGCACCAGCTCCGCTTCGTCGACACCCTGGCCGAGCGGATCGCCGAGATCCTCCCGGCCGGGACCGCGCTGTACGTCACCGCCGACCACGGGATGACCAATCCCCGGGACAGGGTCGACGTCGACGCCCTCCCCGAGCTGCGCGAGGGCGTCGCCCTGCTGGGCGGGGAGGCCAGGGCCCGCCACGTCTACGCGGCGGAGGGCGCGGCCGCCGACGTGCTCGACGCCTGGACCGGGGTCCTGTCCGGCCGGGCGTGGGTCATGTCCCGTGAGGAGGCCGTGGCGGAGGGCTGTTTCGGCGCCGTCGCGCCCGAGCATCTGCCCCGCATCGGCGACGTCGTGGCGGTGCCCTACGCCTCGCTGGCGATCGTCGCGACCGAGTCCGATCCCTTCCAGTCGTCGCTCATCGGCATGCACGGCTCACTCGTCCCGGAGGAACAACTCGTGCCCCTGCTCTGGACCACACGGTGACCGCGGGACCTGGGCCCCTCCCCGAAGCGGGATTCTCGGGTCAGACTGGCGGGGTGCAGCAGCCACTGATCGACGTGCGGACACTGGCGCGTCTCACTCCCGAACCCGTGATCCTCGACGTCCGCTGGCATTTGACCGGGCCACCCGGCGTCGAGGCCTACCGCGCAGGTCATCTGCCGGGGGCCGTCTTCGTCGACCTGGACCGCGACCTGGCCTCCGCGCCGGGTGCGGGCGGCAGGCATCCGCTGCCGGAGCAGGGGGCCTTCGAGCGGGCGATGCGCGCGGCGGGGGTCTCCGCCGACCGTCTCGTCGTGGTCTACGACGACGCCGACGCCACGGCCGCCGCCCGCGCCTGGTGGTGCCTGCGGTACTTCGGCCATGACCGGGTCCGCGTCCTGGACGGCGGCTACCGGGCCTGGACGGCCGAGGGCCTGCCCACCGAGACCTCGGTCCCGGCCCCGGAACCCGGCGGCTTCACGGCCCGTTCCGGCCATCTGCCCACCCTCGACGCGGACGGGGCCGCCGCCCTGGCCAAGACCGGCACCCTCCTGGACGCCCGCGCCGCGGAGCGCTTCCGCGGCGAGCACGAGCCGGTCGATCCGGTCGCGGGCCACATCCCCGGCGCCGTGAATGCCCCCACCTGGGGAAACGTGGGCGTCGACGGCCGCTTCCTGCCCGCGCCTCTGCTCCGCGACCGTTTCGCCTCCCTGGGCGCCACCGACGCCGCGGAGGTCGGCGTCTACTGCGGCTCGGGGGTCACGGCCGCCCACGAGGTCCTGGCCCTCACCCTCGCGGGCGTCCCAGCGGCCCTCTACGTCGGCTCGTGGTCGGACTGGCTCACCGACCCCACCCACCCGGTGGCGACCGGGCCCTGACCGGCCCGGCACCGGCTCATCCGGCCCCGAAGCACTGGAACCCCAGGGTCCCCGGTTCCCGGCCGGCCCCGGCCAGTGCTTCGGCCGGTCGCGACCCGGCCGCGAGATCCCGGTGCACGGCCGCCATGAACTCCACGGCCCGGGCGTCGTCGACGGGGAGCACCGAGGCGATGACCGTCCGCACCCCGAGCGCCAGGAGCTGGCCGGGGATCCCGACCGCGTCCCTGCCCCGGCCCGCGTCGCACGCCGACAGCACCACGAGTTCCGGCGCGCCGCCGATCCCGGCGAGCTCGTAACCGGTGACGGTCCCGCGCTCGGTCACCAGCCCCGACAGCAGAGGATCGTCGGCCCGGTAGGTCCCGTGGCCGGCGAAGTGCACCACCCGGGCCCGCTGCAGTGCACCCGGCCCGGCCGCCGATGGCCCGTAGATCTCCCGGACCGCCCGGATCTCCGCCGCCGCGTGCGGCGCCCCCGCCCCGGCGATCGGCACGACGGGCCCTTCGCGCGGCGGGGCCGTCACGGCGCTGACCCAGGCCGCCGCCGACGGCACCACGCTGAAGGGCTCCTCGACCAGCGCCGCCCAGGGCATCCCGTGCAGCTCACCGGCGGGCGCGATGACGACGTCCCGGCCCGCGACCTCGGCCAGGACCTCCGCGAACCAGCCCCGCAGCGGCGCGAACGCCTCCCGTTCGGGGCCGCCGTCCATGAGCGCCCGGGTCGCGGCGAGCCGGGCGAACCTCAGCTCCCTGGCGAGCTCCGGGTAGGGGGCCAGCTCGAAGCGCCTGCAGCGGCCGTCCCGGACGGTCACCGCCGTCAGGGCGTCGCCCGCCCGAACGAACTCGACCAGGACCGTCCGGCCGAGCACCGCGGGCAGGTCGGCCGTCCCGAACGCGGGCTCGCGCCGCCGGGCCCCGACCCGCCGCGCCTCCTCGCGCAGCCGTCGTTCGTGCCCCGGGCCCGTCCCCTCCACCGCGGCGCCCGGACCGGCCTCCCGCGGCGCCCACAGGATGCGCCGGTACAGCTCCTCCACCTCGAGCAGGGCGCGGGCGGTCAGGCCGAGCGGGGCGAACCGGAGCAGCGGATCGGCGCAGCGGGCGGCGATCGAGGCCCGCAGCTCCAGTGAGGCGGCCGTGGCGGCGAGGTCCCCGGCGGTGCGCAGGGCCGCGCGGACGGCCGCGAGCGTGCCCCGGCGGTCCTCGCGGGCGG
>NZ_BAAAUV010000021.1:0-142243 GCF_039534125.1 Actinocorallia longicatena
GCCCGCCGCACGGCCGCCGCCGACGCGGAGCCCGCCGCGGAGGCTCCGGAGGCGGCGCCGAAGCGGACCAGGACCCGCAAGGCGGCCGAACCGGCGCAGGCCCCGGCCGCCGAGACCGAGACCAAGCCGGTCCGCAGGACCCGCGCCCGCAAGGCCCCCGAGGCCGAGGCGGAGTAGCCGCGGTGAGCAGCAGATCCGTCCGGTCGGTGACCGGACGGATCTTCGCTTTCCGGGGTCAGCCCCTGGTGGACAGCCGGAGGGCGAGGGCCTCGGCCGGACGGTCGGTGATCAGGACGGCCACCCGCGGATCGTGGATGTAGCGCCGGATGGTCGGCAGGTCGTTGATCGTCCAGAGCATCGCGGGAAAGCCGGCCTTGGCGCAGCGGTCGAGGACGCCCAGCCCGGCCAGCCGGTAGTTGAGGGCGACCCAGTCCGCCCCGCAGGCCCTGATCCGGTTGACGGGCCCGATGTCGGACACGAAACCGCGCTCCCAGAAAGATCTACCGACCGACAGCGCGCAGTGGACCTCGGGCCTGGCGTCCTTGATCGTCCGGATGGAGCGGGGCGACTTCGTGGTGACCACGTAGTTCCCGGGGCCCATGATCTCCTCCGTCATCTCGACGACGGTGAGCTCGTGCCCCTCCTCCTTCAGGTCCAGATGGGCCTTGGCGCGCCCCTGAAGGAGCTTCAGGGCGTCGAGGACGCCCGTCCGGGGTATTCCGGTCAGCCGGTCGTGGCTCACCAGGAGGTCGCCCGCAGGGCCGCGCCGGATGTCCAGTTCCACGTACTCGGCGCCGGTGGAAAGGGCTCGGGCCAGGGCGGTCGGTTCGTCGTCTGAGTCGCGCCGGTGGGCGGAAACCAGGGCCATGAAGCCACAAGTTACCGGTAGGAGATGGCGGAGAAGGCGGAGGGCCGCTTCGGTTAGGTAGGTTGAAGCACCGTGAGTACGCCCCGGTTTCTCGATCTGCCCCCCGTCGTCCGACGCACCAGCCTGCGCACGGAGCGCGGGAGCTTCGCCGTGCTCGAGGCGCTGCCGGTGGGTGAGCCCGAACGCTGTCCAGCGCTGCTGGTGCCGGGCTTCACCGGGAGCAAGGAGGACTTCCTCGGCGTCCTGCAGACCCTGACGGGCGGCGGCCGCAGGGTCGTGGCGGTCGACATGCGCGGGCAGTACCAGTCCGAGGGCAGCCCGCAGGATCCGGCGGCCTATGGCATCCCGGCCCTGGGCGCCGACGTCGACGCGCTGGTCGAGCTGATGGGCCCGAACCCCGTCCACCTGGTCGGGCACTCCTTCGGCGGGCTCGTCACCCGCGAGACCGTCCTGGCCGATCCGACCGGGATCGCCTCCTTCACGCTCATGTCGTCGGGCCCCTCCGCGGTGACCGGGCCGTCGGCGCTGCGGGCGGGGGCACTGCGCGAGGCGCTGGCCACGCTGACCATGGCCGAGATCTTCGAACTCAAGATCGGCCCCGACGCCCTGGCCGCCGGCCATCCCGCGGAGATCGTGGAGTTCCTGCGGGAGCGGAGCGTCGGCAACTGCCCCCAGGGGCTGATCGGCATGGCGGGCGAGCTGCTGAGCGCCGTCGACAGGGTGGACGAGCTCGCCAAGGTCGCCGACGACGCCGATCTGCCGATCATGGTCCTGTGCGGCGAGGACGACGACGTGTGGGATCCGCGCGTCCAGGCGGCGATGGCCGACCGGCTCGACGCGTCCCGGGTGGTCATCCCCGGCGCCGCCCACTCCCCCGCCTGGGACGCCCCGGAGACCACGGCCCATGCCCTGACCGACTTCTGGAACGCCGCCGAACGTCGCTAGACCGGCGCCTTCCTGGCGTCTCCCACGGGCGATCCGGGCGCCTCAGGGGCGGAAGCGGTCGGTCGCGGCGATGAGGGCGGCCAGGGTTCCGGGCTCGGAGGCGCCGTGGCCCGCGTCCTCCACGATCCGGAGATCGGCCTCCGGCCAGGCGTCGCGCAGGGCGAAGGCGGCGTCGGGGGGCGTCTTCATGTCGTAGCGGCCGTTGACGATCGCGCACGGGATGCCGCGGACCGGGTCCAGGTCGGTGAGGAGGCCGTCGCCGAGGAAGCAGCGGTGGGCGAAGTAGTGCTGCTCGATCCGGGCGAAGGCCAGCAGCAGCCGGTCGTCGAGGTCGGGGGGCGGCACCGGCAGCAGGGTGCCGGCCGACAGCTCCCAGCCCGCCCAGGCGCGCGCCGCCGGGAGGTGGACCGCCGGGTCGGGGTCGGACAGGAGGCGCCCGTAGGCGGCCAGGAGGTCGCCGCGCCGGGCCGGCGGGACCGGCGCGAGGAACGCCGCCCACTCCTCGGGGAACAGCCGGGCCGCGCCGGAGCCGGTGAAGGCCCAGTCCTCGTCGGCGGCGGTGGCGAGGTAGATCCCGCGCAGGACCAGCTCGCTCACCCGGGCCGGGTGGGCGAGGGCGTAGGCCAGGGCGAGGGTGCTCCCCCACGATCCGCCGAACACCAGCCACCGCTCGACGCCCCGGTGCTCGCGGAGCCGTTCGAGGTCGGCGACGAGATGGGCGGTCGTGTTGGCCTCCAGCGTCACCCCCGGATCCCCCGCGTGCGGGGTGCTGCGGCCGCAGTTGCGCTGGTCGAGCAGGATGACGCGGTAGGCCTCCGGGTCGAACCAGCGGGCGCTGCCGGGCACCAGCCCGCCTCCGGGGCCTCCGTGCAGGAAGACCGCGGGCTTGCCGCCGGGGTTCCCGCACTCCTCCCAGTGGATCCGCTGCCCGTCGCCGACGTCGAGCAGGCCGGACGCGTAGGGCTCGATCGGGGGATAGAGGGAAGTCATGCACCCCTTCCTACTCGACCGGGAGGTAACGATACACTTATCGGAATTTGTCTCATGGGAGGTGGCTATGGCGGCGACGGTCGCGGCTCCGGAGAGCGTCACGTGGCGGGTCCACATCGACCGGTCGATGTGGATCGGCGGCGTACGGAGCCTCATGCTCCAGGCGCTGCACCCGATGGCCATGTGGGGGGTCTGGCAGAACTCCAACTTCCAGGAGGACCCGTTCGGACGGCTCCAGCGGACCGCCGACTTCGTGGGCATGGCGACCTTCGGCTCCCACGAGGAGATCGACGAGCTCGCGGCCAAGGTCCGCGGCATCCACCGCCGCCTGCGCATCCTCAACCACGACACCGGCAGGACCGAGCGTCTCGACCAGCCGGAGCTGCTGCGCTGGGTGCACTGCGCCGAGGTCTACTCCTACCTCGAGACCGCCCGCCGCGCGGGGCTCCCCCTGACGGCGAAGATGTGCGACCAGTACCTCGACGAGCAGCGGCACACCGCCACCCACGTCGGCCTGCACGCCGAGGACATCCCCGGCACGGTGGCCGAGACGGAGGCCTACTTCCACGACATG
Organism: Actinocorallia longicatena; assembly: GCF_039534125.1. NCBI lineage: Bacteria > Bacillati > Actinomycetota > Actinomycetes > Streptosporangiales > Thermomonosporaceae > Actinocorallia > Actinocorallia longicatena. Next base: position 3,378 of record NZ_BAAAUV010000021.1, read on the forward strand.
CGCCCGCGGCTGCGGGTGACCGAGGAGGCCCGCGCGACGGCCAAGTTCCTCATCTGGCCGAAGCTGCCGGAGAACCTGCGCTTCCTGTCCCCCGGCAAGCCCGCCTACTTCCCCTTCGGCGCGCTCTGCTACTACTCGCTCCCCGCCTGGGCGCGCGAGATGTACGGGATGCTGCCCGAGGTGCCCCAGCCCGCCGTGACGGCCGCGCTGCGCTCGTTCCGCCTGGCCGTGAACTCCCTGCCGGAGCCCGTGCACGACTACGCGTTCATGAAGCCCACCCGCGACATGCTCGGACGCGCCCGGCAGCGGCTGTCGGCCGACGGCTACGACCTCTCCAAGGGCCTCTACGGGCTCCGTGACCCCCGCCGCTGGCCTGCCGCCCGTCCCCTGACCTCCGCCTGAGAGGCCGCGGGACGGTGCCCCGCCGTCAGGTGACGGCGGGGTGGTCGTCCAGGGCGGCCCACGGTTCCCTGCGGGTGGTCGCGGCCTGGCCCTCGGGGCAGTGCCGGGCGAAGTCGCACCAGCCGCACAGCGGGCCGGTCGAGGGCGGGAAGACCTCGTCATAGGGGGCGTGGTCGGGCGGGGCGTCGACCGGGCGGCGCGGCTTGGGGATCTTCGTGCGGTAGGCGTCGTCGGCGTCGGCGCACTCGGCCGCGATGGCCTCGGCGCGGCCCAGATGGCGGGCCAGGGACTCGTCGGTGTGCCGCCAGGACGCCACCGTGCCGGTCGGCAGATGGTGGAGCTCGACGGTGTGGCAGGGCTTGCGCAGCACGCGGGAGGAGGCGATCGCGTACAGGGCGAGGGCCAGGGAGCCGCGGGCGTCGTCGGAGGTCAGGGGGCGGCGGCCGGTCTTGTAGTCGACGACGGCCAGCTCGGCGCCCCGGTCGTCCAGCCGGTCGATGCGGCCCGAAACGGCGATGACCTCGGTCTTGGTGGCGACGGTGCGTTCCACCCCGGCCGGCTCGTCGAGCGGATCGAGGGCGGCGGCGTAGTCCTCGACCATGACGCGTGCGCGCTCGCGCCAGGCCGCCGACTGCTCGCCGTCACGGAAACCGTCGGTGAGCCAGCCCCTGCTCAGCAGGGTGCCGGCGGGCGCCGCCGTGCGGTCGGCGACGGGCAGGCGCCACCACGCGGCGAGCGCGTTGTGCACGGCCGCGCCCATGCTGTTGTGCGCCCACGGCAGGCCCTTGGACGGCATGGGCCGGTCCAGGTAGGTCATGCGGTACCGGCGCGGGCAGTCGAGCCAGTTGTTCAGCCGCGACGGTGTGCACGAGTACAACCGCCGCGGCATGCCCTCGAGTCCGAGCTGCTCCACGCCTCTACTCCAAAAGTCGTCCGGCGACCGACCCTACGCAAAGGGTCTGACACTCTCCGTCCGACACTCTCGGCCCGACGCTCTCGGCCCGACGCTCGCGGCCGAGGGGTGTGCGGTCAGGCGTCCTCGTCGGAGCGGTTGGACAGCGAGTACCAGGATTCCCAGCGGTCGGCCTCCTCGCCGACCGTGGTCTCCTCGCCCTGGGCGGGCAGGACGCGCGTGTCGCCGGGGATCTGGCCGAACTGGGCGCTGATGGAGTTGAGCTGGGTGTGCAGCTCGGGGTACTCGTCGCCGATCGAGCCGGGCTTGCCGCGCAGGAGGGTGTGGCCCGTGAACAGCACCGCGTCGCCCTCGCTGTACAGCGAGACGCTGCCGGGGGTGAACCCGGGGGTGTGCAGCACCTCCAGCTGGATGCCGGCGATCTCGAAGGTGCCGCCGTCCTCGAGGTACTGGTCGGGCTCGAGGGACTTGAGCTCCTCGTCCTCGGTCTCGAGGGCGAGCTGGCGGAAGAAGTCGCGCCACAGGCTGCGGTCGCCGCGGTGCAGGAGGATCTCGGCGTCGCCGCGCTCCTCGTCGGAGGCGACCTCCAGGACGGTGCTCAGCACGTTGTCGCGCCCGTTGGTGCACACGACGGCCATCACCTCCCGTCCGTCGACGACCTTGAGGACGGCCTCGGCGTCGTTGGCCGGGTCGATCACGATCACGGCGTCGTCGTCGCCGACGACCCACGAGTTGACCTCGACGGTGAACTTCTCGTCGTCCAGCGTTACCGGGCCACTCGTCACAACTTGTTCAATGCGCGCAGTCACGGAGGCAGACTATCCGGCTTGGACGAGAGAACGCACTGCGTCCGCGGAGAGTTGTGCGTGGCCGCGCGGGCGGGGCGGCGTCAGGTGCCCGGGGTCCCCTCCAGCCACGGGCAGGCCGCTCCGTAGGGCAGGTCGAGATCGATGCCGGGTTCGCGCAGGTCGCAGAGGTGAAGATCGCCGATCATCAGCGCGCCCGCCTGGCTCGGCCACAGGATCGCCCACAGCCAGTGACCCATGGCCTCTCCGAGATAGACGGCGCGGTCGGGCCCGGCCTCGACCGCCCACAGCGGCAGCGGGCGTCCCTCGGCGGTGACCTTGGCGTGCGGCGGCCCCTGGGCGAAGCCGTCGCCGGGGTCGGGGCCCGGGATCCCCGCGAGGTGGGCGCCGAGGCCCACGCCGGGCTCCTCGGAGATCATGATCATGTCGGCGGGGCCGGAGGTCAGGCCCGGTCCGGTGAGGGCCACGCCGGTGGCCCGCGCGCCCTCGCGGGCGTCGCCCGCGTGGAGGAAGCCGGTGACCAGCCAGCCGAGCGGCAGCGGCCACGGCAGCCAGAGCGGGACCTTCGCGTTCTTGCGGACGGCCGCCAGGCCCTCCTTCGACGGGCTCCCGGCCAGCAGCGGCAGCACGGGCCCGTGCGACGCGCAGACCCATTCGCTGGACCACGCGTTCGGCGGTTCTAGGTGTCCACGGCACCGTGGACAGGTCGGTTCCGGCCTCACGATTACTCACAGTCGCCGTTCGGGGGCTCCAAGTCAAGGGAGATTCGCTATGTAGTTCCCAAAAGTCTTTACTGGTGGGGTGCGGTGCGTGGGAGCGGTGATCGTCCGGGATGACGCTTTGCTCCTGGTGCGGCGGCGACGTCCCCCCGGCGCGGGGCTGTGGTCGATCCCCGGCGGCCGGGTGGAGGCGGGCGAGTCCGACGCGGCGGCCCTCGTGCGGGAGGTCCTGGAGGAGACGGGTCTGGCCGTCGAGGCCGGGGAGTTCCTCGGCCGGGTCGAGATCCCGGTGCCGGTCCCGCCGGACGGTCCGGTGCTCAGGCCCGGTTTCTGGGGGCCGCGGACCCTCGTCTACGAGGTGTTCGACTACCGGGCGACGGTCGTCGGCGGGGAACTCCTCGCCGGTTCGGACGCCGCCGACGCGCGGTGGCAGCCGTTCGGGTCGCTGAACTCACTCGAGATGACCGCAGGACTGGTGAACGCACTAAGGTCCTGGCGAGTCATACCCGAGTAAAATCGACTCCACCGCACGACCTGAGGGGCGCCCCGATGCAAGAGATCCAGTTCCGGCTGACCGAGCGACAGCGGAAGGTGTATCTGGTCCTCGCCGGGGTGTTCGCCGTCCTCGCGCTGCTCCGGTTCGTGATCAGCTTCGCCAGCGGCCTGTTCACGCTGGTCATCGCCGGTGCGATGGTCGGCTACTACTTCCTGTACGCGAGGTTCGGGCTCGACCTCGGCCAGCAGGGCGTGACCTTCCGCGGCTGGCAGACCAGGACCGTCCCGTGGAACCAGATCACCTCGGTGCAGCCGACCAAGTTCTGGTTCCAGGACCGGGTGCTGTTCACCCTCGCCGACGGCTCGTCCAAGCGCTCCTGGGCGCCGATGAACTACTTCTCGATGCCCGACCGCGAGTTCCCGCTCAAGGTCCAGGGCATTCAGCAGTGGCACGCGCAGTTCGCCGGCGCCCCCGCCCCGCAGGCGCAGTTCGGTCAGGCGCAGTTCCCGCAGCAGCAGCCGCAGTTCGGCCAGCCGCAGCCCTACGGCCAGCAGCCGCCCGCCGCACCGCAGCAGCCCTACGGCCAGCAGCCCGGCTACCAGCAGCAGCCCCAGGGCTACGGCCAGCAGCCCCCGGCCCCGCCGTACGGCCAGCAGCCGGTTTCCCCGCAGCAGCCCTACGGCCAGCCCCAGCCCGGCCAGCAGCCCGGCGAGTGGACCCAGGTCTTCGGCGCCGGCGGCCAGGACCCCAACGCCCGTTGAGCGACGTCCGCGGTCAAGCGACGCCCTCGGTGGAGACCCGTACCGCATCGGTACGGGTCTCCGTCGTCTCCGGGCCGCCCGGCGTGACGGTCCCGACGCGCATCCGGCGGGCCAGGAGCAGGACCGCCAGGGCGTAGAGGATCAGCGGGGGGACGGTCGTGAGCAGGGCGTACCAGGGAGCGCCGCCCTGCTCGAGGGAGAGCGTCCCGGCGGCGGCGGGCAGCAGGAACGCCAGCAGGTTGTTGAGGACGTGCAGCGCGATCGAGGCCTCCAGGCCGCCGGTCCTGATGACGAGCCACGCCGCGACCATCGCGAACACGAAGATGTCGAGCATCGCCCAGCCGGTGTAGCCGTGGCCGAGCACGAAGAGCACGCTGGTGAGGACCATCGCGGGCAGCGGGCCGCGCAGCGCCTTGTAGGAGCCCACGGCCTGGAGCAGCCAGCCGCGGAACACGAACTCCTCGGCCGCCGACTGGAACGGCACGAGCAGCACGATGACCAGGGCGGGCTTCCAGAACTCCGCCCAGCCCACGAACTCCGCGGCCTCGTCGTCCGCCTCGAAGACGACGGAGACCCCGGCGCTCAGCGCGTAGGAGACGGCGACGAAGGCCACCCCGAGGCCGCAGCAGGCGGCCAGCCAGCGCCACCGCATCCGCCCCACGACGGAGATCACGCTCCCGGCGGCCCGCCGCCCGACGCCCCAGGTCACCAGCAGCACCCACGGCAGCACGAGTGCGAGCCCGGCGAGCTGGAAGGCCAGGTCCTCGGTGACGTTCCCGAACATGCCGTCCTCGAGCGGCGCCTCGTCCCCGGTGATCGTCCAGTGCGCGATGCCGCCGGCGATGAGCAGCACCAGCATCGTGCCGAGCACCGCCGCGGCCAGCGCCAGGAACCCGACGACGGGCCGCCACCAGCGGAAGACCGCGTTCCGGCCCATCCTCAGGAACGGCACCCCCGGCTCGACCGGCACGGCCCAGGGCTGCCGGGGCACGGCCACCCACCGGGCGCCGTCCCACGTCCACCCCGGGTACGGCGACGGGAGCTCGTAGGCGGGACCGCCCGCCCGGGGCACTCCGGGACCGTGCGGCGGGGCCGCGACGGCGGGCCGCGGCGCGCCGGGCGCGGGATAGGGCTGTGCGGGATAGGGCTGTGCGGGATAGGGCTGTGCGGGATAAGGCTGCCCGGCGGCCGGAACCGGCTGCCGCGGGCCGCCGGGGACGGGCCCGCCGGACGGCCATTCGGGGGCGGGCGGCCGCAGGGCGGTGTCCTCGGGCAGGCGGGGCCACCGGGGGACGTCCTCGGGCGGCAGGAAGGTGGGGCCGACGCCGTCCGGGGGCGTCCAGGACGGCGGACCGGCGGGATCGGGTGCCGAGGCGTCGTGCTCCATGGGACCGACACTACGCAGCGTGATCCGGAAGCTGATGATCAGGGTCGGATCGTGACCGGACCGGAGTTCTCGCGGTCGCGGCGGGTGAGGCGCTCGATGGTGGCGATCGCGGCCAGGACCACGCCGATGTCGTCCAGGTAGATCGGATCGGGGAGGAAGTCGACGGGGCTGATCGCGTAGAGCCAGGCCGCGTAGTAGGCGAACCTGGCGGTGCCGGGGGCGTCGGGGGCGTGCACGCGCCTGCGCAGCCCGTAGAGCCGGACCAGCACGCGGACGGCCAGGAAGATCGTCACCACGGCCACGACGGCGAGCACGGCGTAGAGCCACAGGGGGATGTCGTCGAACATCGGGCACCTCCTTCTCGGACGCGGGGAGGGGTACCCCCATTCTCCGTGATCAGTCCTGGGCGTCGAGCCGTGCGACCAGGGTTCGCGGGGCGACCTGCCGGTAGGCGTCCAGAACGTGCTCGCCGACGGCCGTCCAGTCGGGTGCGACGTCGAGCCGGACGCCCAGCCAGCCGCGATGGCCGACATAGGGCGGCCTGAAGTAGGTCTCCGGATCGGCGGCCACGCACGCCTCCTGCGCCCCGGGCGGGGCGGCGCACCAGAACGCGAGCCGGTCGTCGTGATGGTGGTCGGCGAACATCACGAAGGCCTTCCTGCCGCGCACGAACCAGACCGGTTCGCCGTGGCTCGGACGCTCGGTGACCTCGGGCAGCGCCAGGCAGAGCGAGCGCAGGTTCTCCAGCGGGTCCATGCAGACGTCATAGCACGGTGAAGACGGATGCTGAAGACGGACGCCGAAGACGGATCGTGAAGTAAGACTCATCATGAGAAAAACCGTTGGCAGGAGGGCCGCCGCCCCGTTATCGTCTGGTTGACGATTTTGGAGGTCGCGATGTTGCACCAGCTCATCGAGCCACTGCTCGAACCCGCCTTCACCCTCGGGGGCACGCCGACCTCGTGGGGCGAGGTGCTCGGCTTCACCACCGGCGCGCTCTGCGTGTGGCTGGTGGTGCGGCAGCATCTGTGGAACTGGCCGATCGGCATCCTCAACGTGATCCTGCTGGGGCTGATCTTCCTCGACAGCGGGCTCTACGCCGACGCCTCCCTCCAGGTGGTCTACGTCGTCCTCAACGCCTACGGCTGGTGGGCGTGGGTCTACGGCGGCGAGGGCAGGACCGCGGAGGTCGTCCGGCGGACGTCGCGGGTGGAGTGGGGCTGGATCGCGGCCGGCCTCGCGGGGTCGACGGCCGTCATGTACCTGGTCCTGACCACGTGGACGGAGTCGACCGTCCCGTTCTGGGACGCGGTCACCACCGCGATCTCCCTGGCCGCGACCTACGGGCAGTGCCGCAAGCTGGCCGAGTCCTGGTGGCTGTGGATCCTCGCCGATCTCGTCTACATCCCGCTCTACGCCCACAAGGAGCTGTACCTGACGAGCGCGCTCTACCTGGTGTTCCTGGCGCTCTGCGTGGCCGGGCTGCGGGCCTGGCGCGCGGAGCTGGGACAGGGAAGGCTGGTGGCGGCATGACGCACGGGCTGGTCATCGGCAAGTTCTATCCGCCGCACGCGGGTCATCACCATCTCATCGACACCGCCGCGGCGGCCTGCGAGACCGTGACGGTCGTGGTCGCGGCGGCGTCCTCGGAGACCGTCCCGCTGGCCGACCGGGCGGCCTGGCTGCGCGAGGCCCATCCGCAGCCGAACGTCCACTTCGCGGCCGTGCTCGACGACGTGCCGGTCGACTACGACGACGCCGACGTCTGGTCGGCGCACGTCGAGGTCTTCCGGCACGGGCTGCGGTCGCTGTGGGGCACCGAGCCGGTCATCGACGCGGTGTTCGGCTCCGAGCCCTATGTGGAGGAGCTGGCCCGGCGGTTCGGCGCGCGCGCCCTTCTCGTGGACGTGGCCCGCGAGGCCTTCCCCGTCAGCGGGACCGCGGTGCGGGCCGATCCCCCCGCGACCTGGCACCATCTGTCGCCCGCGGTGCGCGCCGCGCTGGCCAGGCGGGTGGTGGTCGTCGGCGCGGAGTCGTCGGGCACGACCACCCTCGCCCGTTCGCTCGCCGCCGCCTACGCCGCCCGCGGCGGCGTCTGGGCGGCGACCCGCTGGGTCCCCGAGTACGGCAGGACCTACTGCGAGGAGAAGCTCGGACGCACCCGGCTGACCAGCCCGGACGCCTGGCTCGACGACCTGCCCTGGGAGTCGTCCGAGTTCAGGCTGATCATGGACAGGCAGCTCGCCTGGGAGGACGCCGCCGCCAGGACCGGCTCCCCGCTCCTGGTCTGCGACACCGACGCCTTCGCCACGACCGTCTGGCACGAGCGCTATCTGAACCTGCCCCTGGAGGAACATCCGGCGGCCCGGCACGACCTGTGGATCCTCACCGACGTCCACGGCGTCCCGTTCGAGCAGGACGGCTGGCGGGACGGCGAGACGATCCGCGAGGCCATGCACGACCGGTTCACCGTCGAGCTCAAGGGCCGGCGGCACCTCCTGGTGACGGGCACCCCGGCCGAGCGGCTGGCGCAGGCCGTCGCGGCGGTCGACGCCCTCCTGGCCGAGGGGTGGCGTTTCGGCGCGCCGCCCGGCTGATGTGGTCTGATCGGAAGGTGATCGATCGGGTCGAAGTGACGAGCAGTGCCCCGGCGGAGCGGGTGTTCGAGGTCCTCACGGACTGGCCCCGCCACGGCGAGTGGATGCCCTTCACCAGGGCCGAGGGCGGAACGGGCAACGGAGCCGTGATCAAGGGCTGGACGGGCGTCGGCCCGATCGCCTTCCTGGACACGATGACCATCACCGCCTGGGAACCGGGCCGCCGTGTGGAGGTCGTCCACACCGGCCGCCTGGTCCGCGGCGAAGGCTGGTTCGCCACCACCCCGCTGCCCGGCGGCGGCTGCGCCGTCGAGTGGGGCGAACGCCTCGCCCCACCCCTGGGCGGCCTCCCCTGGAAGATCATCGGCCCGCCCTTCCGGCTCTTCATGCGCGTCGGCCTCCGCCGCCTGGCCCGCCTCGCCGAACGCCCCTGAGGCGTCTCAGCCGAGGAGGCGCTTGGCGATGATCATTTTCTGGATGTCGGCGGTGCCCTCGCCGATGAGGAGCATGGGGGCCTCGCGGTAGAGGCGCTCGATCTCCGAGTCCTTGGAGTAGCCGAAGCCGCCGTGGATGCGGAGGGAGTCCTCGACGACCTCCTTGCAGTACTCGCCCGCGAGGAGCTTGGCCATGCCCGCCTCGAGGTCGTTGCGTCCGTGCTCCTTGCGGCGGGCGGCCATCAGGACCATCTGGTGGCCGGCCTCGACCTTGGTCGCCATCTCCGCGATCCGGAACCGGACGGCCTGGTGCTCGGCGATCGGCACCCCGAACGCGCGCCGCTCCTTGGCGTAGGCGACGGCCAGCTCCAGCGCCCGCTGGGCCATCCCGCAGGCCCGGGCGGCGACGTTCACCCGGCCGACCTCGACCCCGTCCATCATCTGGAAGAAGCCGCGGCCCTCGACCCCGCCCAGCAGCGCGGACTCCGGCACCCGGTGGCCGTCGAAGATCAGCTCGGTGGTCTCGACTCCCTTGTAACCCATCTTCTCGATCTTGCCGGGGATGGTCAGGCCCGGCTCGACCTCGCCGTAACCCGGCGCCTTCTCCACCAGGAAGGTGGACATGCCGCGGTGGCCGCCGTCCGGTGAGGTGCGGGTGAGGGTGGCGACGAGCGTCGCGGTGGCGCCGTTGGTGAGCCAGTACTTCTGCCCGGTGATCGCGTACCCGTCACCGTCCCGGACGGCCCTGGTCGTGATCGCCGAGACGTCCGACCCGCAGCCCGGCTCCGACATGGAGAAGGCCCCGCGCACCTCCCCGGTCGCCATCCGGGGCAGGAACCGCGCCTTCTGCTCCTCGGTCCCGTGCTGCATGATCATCCAGGCGACGATGAAGTGCGTGTTGATGATCCCGCTGACCGACATCCAGCCCCGGGCGAGCTGCTCGACGGCCAGCGCGTAGGTCAGCAGCGACTCCCCCGCCCCGCCGTACTCCTCGGGGATCATGAGCCCGAACAGGCCGAGCTCCCTCATCCCCGCGACGATCCGCTCCGGGTACTCGTCCGCGTGCTCGAGCTCCGTCGCGACCGGCAGCACCTCCTTCTCCACGAAGTCCCGCACCGCCGCGACGATCGCCTCTTGGACGTCGGAAAGCCCCTCGGTATACATAGAACGAGATTCTAGTCAGCACCCGCTTACCGGAGAGCGGGCGGTGTCACGGAGCCCGCGTCACGATGGGACAACTCCCCCGGTCCGGCACGGCCGGCTTCGGCAGAGTGGGGCATATGGACCAGACGGTGTCGAACAGCTATGTCGCCGGATCCGTGGTGATGATCTCGGGGGTGGCCGGGAACGTCAGCGTCGTGGTCCGCGAGACGCCTGCGGAGATCGTCCACGGGCAGCTCCAGCGGCTGGCCGAGGTGGTGCGGGGCGTCGCGGACGCGCAGTGGCGCAGCCGGCAGCAGCACCAGGCCGACCTGCGGGTCGGCTGGCGGACGGTGGGACCCCCGGTGAGCGACCACTGGGAGACGATCACCGGCGAAGACCGTGCCGTGTCCTTCGACGGGGACGGCGGCGACCTGCTCGGCCTGGTCTCGGGGACGGTCCCGACCCACCGGGTCGTGCTGCTCGGCGACCCGGGAGCGGGCAAGAGCGCCCTGGCCGCGCGGTTCGTCCTCGACTGGATCGAGCGCCGGGACACCGTCGTTCCGCGATCCGGCTGGGCGGAACAGCGCGTCCCCCTCGAGCTGCGGGTGCCCGTGCTCCTGCGGCTGCCGACCTGGGATCCGCGCGAGCACTCGCTCCACGTGTGGATCGGGCAGCGCCTGGCGAGCGACTACGGCATCTCGGGCGAGGTTCCGGTGGAGGGCATCGTGCCCGTCCTGGACGGGCTGGACGAGATGACGCCCGCCTTGCGGCCGCTGGCGGTCGAGCAGATCAACCAGAACCTCTCGCGGGGCACGGGAGCGGCTCCGGTGCTGCTGACGTGCCGCGGCGACGACTACCGGCGGATCATCGCCGGGGGTGCGCAGCTGCGCGGCGCCGCCGTGGTCGAGATCGCGTCGCTGGGCGTCGAGGACGTCGTCTCCTACCTGCGCGGGGCGGCCCTGCCGCTGGTCGCGCGGCGGTGGTCGGCGGTGTTCGGCAGGCTGCGCGCCGATCCGTCCGGGCCGCTCGCCCAGGCGCTCAGGACGCCGCTGGCGGTGTCCCTCGCCCGCGTCGCCTACCGCGGGGTGGACGCCGACCCCGGCGAGCTGCTGTCCCTGCCGGACCGGGCGGCCGTCCTCCGGCGGCTGCTCGATCTCACCGTCCCGGCCGCCTACCCCGATCCGCCGGTCGACGCCGACCACTGGCGGCGATCGGACGCCGCGAAGTGGCTCGGGACGCTGGCCCGCCACGCACGGAGGCGCCATGCCACCGAGATCGCCTGGTGGGAGCTCTACACGCGGGTGCCGCGCCCGGCGAGGTTCCTCACCGCCGCCCTCCCCGCGGGCCTGTGCGTGGTCCTCGCCGCGGACCCGGCGACCGGCGTGGCCATGGCGATCGCGCTCGGCCTGGGCAACGCCCTGTATCCGCCGAGCTCGACCTACCAGCGCGGCATGACGGGGCTCTTCCGGCGCGGGCACTCCCTGCGGCTGCGGCTCTTCGGCGTCGCGCTGGTCGTCGCGCTCACCGGCGGCCTGGGCGCGCCGGTCATGGGCCTCGGAAGCCTGATCGGCGGGGGCTCCTTCTCGACGGGAGCGCTGGCCGGCCTGGTCCTCGCGGGCGCCGCCGGGGTGATGGCGATGTTCGGGGGCGCCTTCGGCGGGTTCGACGCGTCGTCCGGCGTCAGCCCCCGCCGGACGATCCGCGCGAGCAGGCGCTGGACCCTGACCTACCTCTGGTTCCCCGCCGCGGCCGTCGGCTGTGCGGCGGGCCTGACCTTCGGCGAGGCCGAACCCGCCCCGAGCGCGGCCATCGCCCTGTGCACGGCCCTGACCCTGTTCAGCCGCAACCCCTGGGCCGAGTTCGCCGCCTCCCGCGTCTGGTCGGCGGCGACCGGCGCCCTCCCCTGGGAGCTGACCGCCTTCCTCGACGACGCCTGTCACCGGGGCGTCCTGCGCCAGTTCGGCGCCGTCTACCAGTTCGAGCACGTCCTCCTGCGCGACCACCTGTCCTCGCCGGGGTGAGGGGAATGCGCCGCCGGCAGGGGTCCGACGGATTAGCGTGGGGTGAATGGATCTCTTCTCGCGCTCCCTGACGGCGTTGATGGCGGCCATCGGCGACCTTCCGGACGAGGACTTCGAGCGGCCGTCGGGCTGTGCGGGCTGGCTCGTCCGCGATCTGGCCTGCCACCTGACCCTCGGCGCGCAGGACGTGCTGATCACCCTGGTCACGCCCGCCGAGGGGGAGCCGACCGTGGACGAGGTCACCTACTGGCACCTCGTGGAGCCGCCGACCGGCGACGACCCGTTCGACGCGCTGATCCCCCGCCTGGCCGACGCCTACGGCGAGCCGCGCCTGCTGAAGCACCACCTCGACGACCTCGGTTCCGCCGCGGACCGCGCCGCCGCCCTCGCCGATCCCGCCGGCCGGGTCGGCACCCGCGACGAGATCATCACGGTCGCCGACTTCCTGTCCGTCTACGTCCTGGAGTGGACGCTCCACCACCTCGACCTGGTCGCCCACCTCGCCGCGGCCCCCGCCCCGCCCGCCGAGACCCTCGCGGCGTCCCGCACGGCCCTGGAGCGGATCGCGGGAACCCCGTTCCCCGCCTCGTTCTCCGACGAGGACGCCCTCCGCGCGGGTACCGGCCGCCGCGCCCCGACAGAGGCCGAGACGGCCGCCCTCGGCCCCTTCGCCGGAGCCCTTCCCCTCATCCTCGGCTGACGCCGGGGGTGCCGGCCTCGGGGGTGAAGGTCCTGGTGCGGGTGAGACCGGCGGCGCGGCCCTTGGCGGCGATGACGAGGGCCATCTTGCGGGAGGCCTCGTCGATCATCTCGTCGCCGAGGGTGGCGGCGCCGCGCTTCTCGACCGTCGTGGAGTGGTGGTAGGCCTCGAGGATGAGCTCGGCGTGGTCGTAGTCGTCCTGGGACGGGGAGAAGACCTCGTTGCCGGCGTCGATCTGGGCGGGGTGCAGGACCCACTTGCCGTCGAAGCCGAGGGCGGCGCTGCGGCGGGCGACGCGGGTGAAGGCGTCGACGTCGCGGATGTTGAAGTACGGGCCGTCGATGGCCTGGAGGTCGTAGGCGCGGGCCGCCATCAGGATGCGCATGAGGATGTAGTGGTAGGCGTCGCCCTCGTCGTAGCCGGGGGGCTGCTCGCCGACGACCAGCGTCTTCATGTTGATCGACGCCATGAAGTCGCCGGGGCCGAAGATCAGGGTCTCCAGGCGGGGCGAGGACGCGGCGATCGCGTCGACGTTGATGAGGCCCTTCGCGTCCTCGATCTGGGCCTCGATGCCGATGCCGCCGACCGGCAGGCCGGCCGAGCGCTCGATCTGGGTGAGGAGCTTGTCGAGCCAGAGGACGTCGGACGGGTCACCGACCTTGGGGAGCATGACGCAGTCGAGGTGGGCGCCCGCCCCCTCGACCACCTCGATGACGTCCTTGTAGGTCCAGGGGGTGTCGAGGGCGTTGACGCGGACCGCCCGCACCTTCCCCGACCAGTCACCCTCGTTGAGCGCCGCCACCACGTTCTTGCGGGCCTCGGCCTTGGCGTCCTCCGCGACGGCGTCCTCGAGGTCGAGGAAGATCTCGTCGGCGGGCAGGCTCTGGGCCTTCTCGATGAAGCGGGCACTGCTGCCGGGCACGGCCAGGGTCGTACGACGCGAACGCTGCATGCGGCGAGATTACCGAGGGGACGTGCCGGGGCCCGAGGGCAGGTTCCCCAACGCGGCGGCCACCCGTCATGATGAGTGCCATGACAGAGGCGCTCGTCGACGAGGCGATGAAGAAGTCGGGCCTGGTCTGGCTCGAGCTCGACCGGGCCCGTCCCGCCTGGCATCTCTGGCACGACGGCGCCGCCTACGTGCTCACCGGCGGCGCGGACGAGCAGCCGCTCCCCGGCCTGCCGGAGGCCTCGACGGTCACCGTGCTGGTCCGCAGCAAGGACAAGGGCTCCCAGCTCGTCCGCTGGGTCGCCGAGGTCGCCGAGATCCCGGCCGGCACCCCGGAATGGGACGAGATCACCCCGCTGCTGTTCAAGGAGCGCCTCAACGCCCGCCCCCAGCCGGAGGACGAGCACGAGCGCGGCAAGGCCCACAACCCCGTCCCCCGCTGGTCCCACCAGTCCTGGCTGCTCAAGCTCACCCCGACGGGCGAGATCCTCCCCCCGCCGGACGGCTACGCCGCCGTCCGCCCCGTCGAGACCCCCGCCGCCAATACCACCCGCAAGCCCTTCATGATCGGCGGCAAGCGCCGCAAGATCGACCGATAGCGCCGGTCTCCGCCCCGCCCTACCGCGTCAAGGGCACATAAAGGGACGGGTAACCTTCCTGGCCACCCCCCAGTGGAAGGAAGGCCATGGATCTGCCCTTTGCGGGCACGTTCGACAGCGACGAGGCTTCGGACGTTCTTTGGGACCTCGACGAGGCCGACGACGTGGTCGCCGCGATGACCGACCTGCTCGTCGACTTCCTCGAGGACAACGAGGAGTACGTCAACGAGGGCGCGTCCGAGGCGGCGCTCGCCGTGGCGTGCCTGATCGCGGCGCGGCTGTCGGGGATCGCGCCGGAGGCCGACGAGGAGGCCCACCACTGGCTCGGGCGCAACCTCTTCGAGGTCTCCGAGGAGCTGCGGGAGCTGGCGGCCAGCGCCTTCACCCTCGCCCTGCGCTACGAGGACAACCACCTCAACCAGTTCGCGTCGCAGCGCCAGTGGCATCTGCTGCGCGAGCATCTGGAGCCCTACCGGCGCTCGCTTTTCGGCGTTCCGCAGCGCGTACCGGATCTCTACGAACCCGACCTGTCCGAGGGCGACTGGTTCGTCGTGGACCTCTTCGGTCCCTACGGCCCGGTGCCGGACGACGCCCCCTACAGCACGGCCGTGACGGCGCTGGCGGACACGATCAACACCTCGCCCGAGTGGATGGAGTGGTGGCTTCCGGCCGGGCTCCAGTCGCTGATCGTCCATGCCCGCCTCGAACGGGACGGCGGCGCCCCCGCCGTCGGCGGCATCTGGAACGGCCTGACCCGTGGCCGCACGACCGTCCGGCTCGAACAGGATCTTCTGTACCTGGACGTCCTCGACGAGGACCGGCTCGCCGCCGACCTGGCGGCGGGGCTCCAGCGGGTCGCCGACCGGCTGGGGCTCGGCCCCCTTCCCTCCCTCTCCCCCGCCGCGTCGTCCCGCTCCCCGCGCCGGGTCCCCCGGTCCTCTCCCCGGGCCGAGCGGACGTCCCCGCCGCCTCCGGCCCCCGTCCGCCTGAACGTGGTCCGCGCTTCGCACCAGCTCTGACCTGGGCGGACGTGGAGTTCGGTATGGGTGGTCCGTTCAGGCTTGTCGATCTTGGGTAGCCTCAGGGCATGAGCTCGGGGCCGTCGAGGGTGTTCGTCGCGCGCCTGGCCGGGATCGCCGTCTTCGACCCGGCAGGCGAGCAGGTCGGGCGCGTCCGCGACGTGGTCGTCGCCCTGCGGTCCGACCAGCGCCGCCCCCGCGTGCTGGGCCTGGTCGTCGACGTACCGCCGCGCCGGCCGGTGTTCCTGCCGATCACCCGGGTGACGACCATCGACGCCGATGCCGTGATCTTCAACGGCCGCCTCAACATGCGGCGCTTCTCCCAGCGCGCCGCCGAGACGCTGGCGATCGCCGAGATGCTGGATCGCAAGGTCAAGGTCGGCGGTGAGGACTTCATCGCCATCGACGTCGCCATGGAGCCGCTGCGCACCCGCGACTGGGAGATCGCCCGGGTCGCCGTGCGGCGCAACGGCAAGCTGCGGCGGCGCGGCGAGACCATCGTCGTGGAATGGGAGTCGATCACCGGGTTCGGGGTCGCCGAGGAGCAGCAGGGCGCGGCCAGCCTGATCGCGGCCTTCGAGCGGATGAAGCCCGCCGACCTCGCCAACGTGATCCACGAGCTGACGCCGAAGCGCCGCGGAGAGGTCGCCGCCGCCCTCGACGACGAGCGTCTCGCCGACATCCTCGAGGAGCTCCCCGAGGACGACCAGGTCGAGATCCTCAGCAAGCTGCACATGGACCGCGCCGCCGACGTCCTGGAGGCGATGGGCCCCGACGACGCCGCCGACCTGCTCGGCGAGCTCCCCGTCGACCAGCGCGAGCAGCTCCTGCGGCTGATGGAGCCCGACGAGGCCGAGCCCGTCCGGCGGCTGCTCTCCTACGCCGACAACACCGCGGGCGGCCTCATGACCACCGAACCGGTGATCCTCCCGCCGGACTCGACCGTCGCCGAGGCCCTCGCCCAGATCCGCAACCCCGACCTGAACCCCGCGCTCGCCGCCCAGGTCTACGTCTGCCGGCCGCCGACCGAGACGCCCACCGGACGCTACCTCGGCACCGTCCACTTCCAGCGGCTGCTGCGCGACCCGCCCTCGACGCTCGTCGGCGGCATCGTCGACCGGGCCCTGTCGCCGCTGCGCCCCACGATGTCGCTCGAGACCGTCGCGGGACATCTGGCGATCTACAACCTGGTGTCGGCCGCCGTCGTCGACGAGGACGGCCGCATGCTCGGCGCGGTCACCATCGACGACGTCCTCGACCACCTCCTGCCCGAGGACTGGCGCGAGGGCGTCATGGACACCGGGGACGAGCCGTGACCCCCGGCCGCCTCGACCAGCCGCGCGACACGCGCCGCAAGCTCGTTCCCGCCTACGACCCCGAGTCGTTCGGCCGGATGTCGGAGCGGATCGCCCGCTTCATGGGCACGGCCCGGTTCCTCGTCTACATGACGGGGATCATCGCGGTCTGGGTGCTCTGGAACGCCGTGGCCCCGTCCGGGCTGCGCTTCGACCCCTACCCGTTCATCTTCCTGACCTTCACGCTGTCGCTCCAGGCGTCCTACGCGGCGCCGCTGATCCTGCTCGCCCAGAACCGTCAGGCCGACCGCGACCGGGTCCAGTACGAGCGCGACCGCGCGCAGAACGAGCGGTCGATCGCCGACACCGAGTACCTCACCCGGGAGATCGCCGGGCTCCGCCAGGCCCTCGGCGAGGTCGCCACGCGCGACTACCTGCGCTCGGAGCTCCAGCAGTTCCTCAAGGAGCTCGACGCCAGGGACGACCGGCAGCCCGAGGCGCCCTGACCGGTCAGGCCGAGAGGGCGATCTGCTCGTCTTCGGCCAGCTTGTGGAGAATCGCCTGAAGCTGCCCGAGCTCCTGGCCGTCCAGGCGGCCCAGCAGGTGCTCCCGGACGCCCCGGTGGTGGGTCACGGTGGCGGTGGCCAGGGTCTCGCGGCCCTGCATGGTCAGGACGGCGAACAGCCCCCGGGCGTCGCTCGTGCAGGACTCCCGGCGCACCAGGCCGTCGCGCTGGAGCCGGTCGACCAGCCGGGTCAGGCCGCTGCGCGACAGCAGGACGCGGTCGGCGAGGTCGTTCATCCGCAGCCGGCCGTCGGGCTGCTCGGCGAGCTGCTGGAGGACGTCGTAGGAGCCCAGCGCGAGATCGTGCCTGGCCAGAAGATCTTGGTGCAGCCGACGGGAGATCGTTACCTGGGCGCGCAGCAGGTCGCGCCAGACTGCCAGTTCCTCGGCCGAGATCGTCGCCGCCGGGAGGGTGCTCACTTCAGTCACGGGGACGATCGTAGGTCGCCCTTTGCCCTGGAGCGATCCCGTCCGGTGACGTTTCGGGCACGTTCGCGGTGAATGTCACGGGCCCTGGGTTCGCCCGGGGTCGAACTGTTCCATACCATGGGCGCATGGCCTCCCCTTTGACGACCGAGCAGGTGACCGCGGCGCTCGCCACGGTCCAGGACCCGGAGATCCGCCGCCCGATCACCGACCTCGGCATGGTGAAGAACATCGAGTTCGGTGCCGACGGCGCGGTCACCGTGGGCGTCTACCTGACGGTCGCGGGGTGTCCGATGCGCGATCGCATCACCAAGGACGTCACCGACGCCGTCATGAAGATCGGCGCCGCCTCGGTGAAGGTCGAGCTCGACGTGATGAGCGACGAGCAGCGCAAGGACCTGCAGACCACGCTCCGCGGCGGCCAGCCCGCCAAGGAGATCCCGTTCGCCAAGCCCAGCAGCCTGACCAAGGTCTACGCGGTCGCCTCCGGTAAGGGCGGCGTCGGCAAGTCCTCCCTGACGGTCAACCTCGCGGTGGCCTTCGCCTCGCTCGGCCGCAAGGTCGGCGTCGTGGACGCCGACATCTACGGCCACTCGATCCCCCGGATGCTGGGCGTCGACGGCCGTCCCACCAAGGTCGAGGACATGATCATGCCGCCGTCGGCGCATGACGTGAAGGTGATCTCGGTCGGCATGTTCACGCCGGGCAACCAGCCGGTCGTGTGGCGCGGCCCGATGCTGCACCGCGCCCTCCAGCAGTTCCTCGCGGACGTCTACTGGGGCGATCTCGACATCCTCCTCATGGACCTCCCGCCCGGCACCGGCGACATCGCGATCTCCGTCGCGCAGCTGCTGCCGTCCGCGGAGATCCTCGTGGTGACCACTCCCCAGCAGGCCGCCGCCGAGGTCGCCGAGCGCGCGGGCGCCATCGCCGCCCAGACCCACCAGCAGGTGGCGGGCGTGATCGAGAACATGTCGTACCTGATCTGCGACCACTGCGGCGAGAAGCAGCACATCTTCGGCGAGGGCGGCGGCCAGACCGTGGCCGACGAGCTCACCAAGACCCTCGGCGCGCGCGTCCCGCTGCTCGGCCAGGTGCCCCTGGACACCCGGCTGCGCGAGGGCGGCGACGCCGGCAAGCCGCTGGTCCTGTCCGACCCGGACGCCCCCGCCGCCGTCGAGCTCAAGAACATCGCCGAGTCCCTCGCCGGCCGCACCCGCGGCCTCCTCGGCCGCCCGCTGAACATCACGCCGACCAAGAAGTAACCCGGCTTCGGGAGGCCCGCGATCCCCTGGATCGCGGGCCTTTCGCGTTCTCGCGGCAGATACCCGGAAGGCTTATGGCGATTTTCGGCGTATATGCCGGTAGGGTGCGTGCGGACGGTTGATCGAGGAGGGTTCGCATGGGCTGGGTAGTGGTCGGGCTGGACAACGGCGGGACGTGCAACAACGCGACGGTGCTGGACGCGTCGGGGAAGTTCCTGGTGGACGCCCTGGTCGAGTCGCCGTCGCTCGTCAAGGAGGGGCCGGAGGTGGCCGTGCCCGCGCTCGCCGAGGCCTTCGAGAACATCCTCCGGGTCACCGGCGTCGACCGCGCCGACGTGCGGGCCGTCGGCCTCGACACCCCGGGCCCCGCCAGCGCGGACGGGGTGATCTCGGCCAAGGGCGCGACGAACTTCGCCCACACCGGCTGGTTCGGGTTCGACTTCCGCGCCGCCCTCCAGGAGCGGATCGGGCTCCCGGTCATCTACAACAACGACGGCAACGCCGCCGCGCTCTACGCCCACCACGAGCTCTTCGGCCACGAGGCGCCGGTCCGGTCGTCGGTCTCGGCGATCGTCGGGACGGGCCTCGGCGGCGGGGTCGTCGTCGACGGCAAGGTCATCAGCGGTGCCGCGGGCATGGCGGGCGAGCTCGGCCACGTCCAGATCCCGGTGCACGGCCTCCTGGAGGACGGGCAGCCGATGCCGCACTGCAACTGCGGTTTCGACGGCGACGCCGAGAGCATCGCGTCCCTGACGGGCATCGAGAAGAACCTGCTGCCCTACTGGCTGACCCGCTACCCCGAGCACCCGCTGAACGCCGTCGAGTCGGCGAACAAGGCCGCCAAGCAGCTCCGCTCGTTCGGCGAGCAGGGTGACGAGATGGCGCTGAAGGTCTTCGACCAGCAGGCGATGGCCATCGCCCGGCTGTTCACGATCGCCGCCAACTTCACCGACCCCGACGCCTACTTCCTCGGCGGCGGCGTCGTCGAGGCCGCACCGCACTTCCGCGAGTGGTTCCTCGACCGGGTCCGCACCCACACCGTCCTGCGGTCCGAGCAGGAGTCCGCCTCGACGATCACCCTGGTCACCGACCTCGACATGGCAGGCGCCCGCGGCAGCGCCCTCGCCGCGCACGCGACCGTCGCCTGATCCCCGGAACGCGAAGAAGCGGCCCCTCCCTCACGGGTGGGGCCGCTTCTCTTCGTGGTGTTCGAGGATCAGGTGGCTTCGGCGTCGAACGGGGGACGCTCGTCGACGGCCAGCGCCGGGGCCTTGTAGGCGGGTGCGGCGGCGGTCTCGCCCGACATGCCGAGCGGGTCGGCGTCGTCGTCGAACAGGTGCTTGCGGACGAAGCTCTTGGGGTTGAGGTCGCGCGGGTCGAAGTCGCTGAACTCCGGGCCGAGACCGTCCTTGAGGTCCGCCTGGGCGTTCTGTGCCATCTGCCGGAGCTGGCGCAGGGTACGGCCCGCCGACTGGGCGACCTGGGGGAGCTTGTCGCCGAAGATGACCAGGGCGAGGACCGCCAGGACGGCCGCCTCACCGAGTCCGATGTCGAACAAGTGCTCCTCCAAGACCGCGGGGGGCCGGGATGTTCACCGGCCCCCCAAGGGTATCTGTCGCCATCTGGTAAAAGAACCGCCGATCAGCTCGATCCGAGCGTCACTTCCACGGTCTGCTCCTGATTGCCGCGCTTGAAGGTGATCTTCACCTTGTCCCCGGGGTTGTGGCTGGTGATCGCGCCGATCAGGTCCTCCGGGGTGGCCATGGCCTTGCCGTCGAACGCGGTGATCACGTCGCCGCCCTTGAGACCGGCCTTGTCGGCCGGGCCGCCGGGGGTGACCGGCTTGCGGTTCGCGTCGGCCTGGGTCAGCACCTTGACGCCGTCGCCGGTGTACTGGGTGTCGATCGAGATGCCGATGATCGTCTTCTTGATCGTGCCGCCGTTGATCAGGGTCTGGGCCACCGAGGCGACCTTCTTGATCGGGATGGCGAAGCCGAGGCCGATGCTGCCGCTCTCCTGGCCGTTGCCGAGGCTCGCGATCGCGGTGTTCATGCCGATGACCTTGCCGTCCGCGGCGTTGACCAGCGGGCCGCCCGAGTTGCCGGGGTTGATCGCCGCGTCGGTCTGCAGGGCGGTGATCACCGCTCCGTCGCCGCCGTTCTCGCTGCGGGTCGGGACCACGCGGCCCTTGGCGCTGATGATCCCGGTCGTGACCGAGCCCTCCAGGCCGAGCGGTGAGCCGATCGCGATCACCTGGTCGCCGACGACCAGGCCGTCGGAGTCCCCCAGCTCGAGCGGGGGCAGGTCGTGGCTGCCCGTCACCTTGATCACGGCCACGTCGTTGTCGGCGGAGACGCCCACGACGGTCGCCGGGAGCTCCTTGCCGTCGCTGAACTCGACCTCGAGGGTGCTGCCGCCGCCGCCCTGGCCGCCGGCCGACACCACGTGGTTGTTGGTGATGATGTAGCCGTCCTTGACGATGAAGCCCGTCCCGGAGCCGCCGTTGCCGTCGCCCAGGGAGACCTTGACCGTCACGACGCTCGGCAGCACGCGCTGGGCGATGCCGGCGACGGACTGCGGGTCGCGGGCCTGCTGCTTGCCGGAGTCGGCGGGCGACAGCGAGATGCCGCTGGAGGGCTTGTCGTCGTCGGTCGCGACCACGACGCCGGCACCGACCGCGCCGGCCACCAGGGCGATCACGAGCCCCGCGACCACGAAGACCACCGAGGAGGGACCGCGCCTGGCCGGGGTGGGCGGCGGCGGGACCGGCGCCCAGTTGGGGCCGCCGGGGCCGCTCGGGCCGCCCATGCCGGGGACCAGGGGCGGGGGCGGCGGCGGGCTCGCCGGCCGGGTTCCGGGCCAGAAGGCGCCCTGCTGGTGCGGGGCGAACCCCGGACGCTCCTCGCGGCCCGGCTGCTCGCTGAAGGACGGCTGCCCGGCGGGCTGCCCGTACCGGGGCCGTTCCCCGTAGTTCTGCTGGGGCTGCTGCGGCGGAAGCTGCTGCGCCCCGCTGTACTGGCCCTCGTACCCGCCGCGCGGGGCGAGCTGCTGGGCCTCGCCCAGCGGCCGTCCGCCGGCGTAGGCGGGCATCTGGTCCGGCGCGGCGAAGGCCGGCTTGTCGTAGGCGGGCTGCTCGAAGGCCACGGCCTCCTGGCGGCGCTCGGCCTCGTAGACCGGCTGCTCGACGCGGTAGGCGGGCGCGTGCGGCGCCTGCTCGGCCAGGAAGTCCGGGACGGCCGGTGTCTCCGCCGCGTTCCGTACCTCGATGCCGTCCAGCATCGTCGCCGCCGGAGCGGCCGCCTGGGCCTCCTCGCGGGAGACGACCAGCTTGTCGGACGGCGCCCCGGCGGGCGTCTGGTCGACAGGCGCTGCGGACTGCGCGGCCCCGGTCTCGGCCGGGGTCCCCTCCGGCGCGTCGACCGAGTCTCGGCGTTCCTCCGTCATTCCCCACTCCTTGACGAGCCTGTGTGTTCGGGCTTCATCGTGGCCCGGTCCCCGTGAGATTGCCGTAAGGCACCTTAAACCGTCATGGCCTCTGTCCGTTCCCTGGTTCCCCCGGCACGGGACCGAAACCCCCGACAAACCCGGAACCCGCCCAAAGAGCCGGGCTCAAGAGCGGGTTCAGGGCGGGTTCCAGGGAAGAGCCGATCTAGTGCTTCTCCGTGCGGCGCGTCAGCTCGCGGCGGGGCAGGCGCGCCTGGTGGGCCGGCTGGTCGGCGTAGACGGGGGCGTAGCTCGGTGCGGCGGGTGAGGGGACTCTGGCCCCGCCGCCGCTGAGGGAGGCCGTTCCGGCGCCGAGGGCGGCCAGCGTGGCCGCTCCCGCGACCAGGTAGCGGGCCCTCGGGATGCGCCGGGACCTGCCGGGGCCGCCGGGGCGGTTGTCCTTCGGGCGGCGCGGGGCCGCGGGAGGTTCCTCGTCGGCCAGGGCCAGCAGCCGCTGCATGAGGGCGGCCGACGGCTCCTGCCCGGGCGAGGAGCCCGCGGAGGGGACGCCGGAGGCCGGTGGGACGCGCCACACCGGGGAGTCGTCGATCCCCGTGATCCGCCGCAGGACCTCGTCGGAGGGCCCGTCCACGGCGGGTGTGGCGGGCTCGGGCGCGGTCTCGTCGTCGCCGAGGGCGAACAGGCGGCGCAGGAAGTCCTCCGCCGGGGCGTCCGCCGGGTGCGCGGACGCGGCCCGGGGCTCGGCGGGCGCGGCCGGGGCGTAGAGGCTGCGCAGCCGGCTGTCGGCGACGGTGAAGCCGGGTGCGAACGGGCTCGGGTCGAGCGGGGCCGGCTTCGGCAGCGCGGTGCCCGACAGGCGCCGCAGCAGTTCGGCCGACGGGTCGGGCATCCGCAGATGGGCGCCCGGTGTGGCGTTGCCCATGGCGTACAGCCGGATCAGCAGGTCGGTCGAGGCCGCGGGGCCGCCGAGGCAGTTCAGGCGGCGCTTGAGCGCCCGCAGCGACGCCGCCTCCGCCCTGCACGTGTCGCAGCAGGCGAGGTGGGCGAGCGCCTTGTCGCGGGCGTCATGGTCGAGCTCGCCGTCGATCAGCGCGGTGAGGCGCTCGCCGAGGCAGGGAGGACGATCGGTCACTGTGTCGCTCCCGCGGGGGCGCGGTGGGCCAGCGCGGCGCGCAGCTGGGAGCGGCCGCGGTGGATGCGGCTGCGGACGGTGCCCAGCTTGACGTCCAGCGTGGCGGCGATCTCCTCGTAGGACAGGCCCTCGATGTCGCACAGGACGACCGCGGCGCGGTAGTCGGGCGCGAGGGCGTCCAGGGCGGCCTGGACGTCGTCGTCGAAGTTGGTGTCCTCGTAGACCTGCTGCGGGGTCTTCTCCCGGCCGGGCAGCCTGTCGGCGGCGTCGTCGGCGAGGTTCTCGAACCGGATGCGCTGCTTGCGGCGCGCCTGGTCGAGGAAGAGGTTGGTGGTGATCCGGTGCAGCCAGCCCTCGAAAGTGCCCGGCGTGTAGTTCGCCAGCGAACGGAACACGCGGACGAAGACCTCCTGGGTCAGGTCCTCCGCGTCGTGCTGGTTTCCGGTCAGCCTGTAGGCGAGCCGGTACACCCGGGATGAGTGATCACGAACGACCTGGTCCCACGATGGCGGAGTCCACTCCGCGGCGGGGGCGTTCTCCCGGCCGACGGAGCTCGCCGCCATGCCCTGATATGGAACCGCTGAGACCGTCATGGTGTCTCAGATCACCCTTTCCCTGACTGAGCCGTGGGTCCTGCTTTGCGATCGGCTGTCGTTTGCCCCGGCTGGTGATTTTTAGAACGTCGCGAATCGCGTCATCGTTCCCGTCCAGCGCTATCGTTTTGCCCGGAAGGACGAGCGGCGGAAAAGAGGCGGCCATCAACGAGGTGCAGGCCTACGTGGAGGGATTCCTCCCGGAGGACGAGGCGCTGAGGGAGGCCCGGCGGCTCGGCGACGAGTACGGGGCCTTTCCGATCAGCGTTGCCGGGGGTGCGGCGCTGCGGTTCATCGCGTCGTTGATCAATGCCCGGACGGTCGTCGAGATCGGCTCCGGGTGCGGAGTATCCGGGATCTGGCTTTTGCGCGGAATGCATCCCAACGGGGTGCTCACGAGCGTGGACGTCGAGCCCGAGAACCAGCGGCTGGCCAAGATGGCGTACACGGACGCGGGCTTCACCGGGTCCAGGACCCGGATGATCGCCGGACGGGCGCTCGACGTGCTCCCCCGGCTCACCGACGGGGCCTACGACCTGGTCTTCGCCGACGCGGTGCAGCGCGAGTACCCCGAGTACCTGGCCGCGGCGGTCCGGCTGCTGCGCCCCGGCGGCGTGGTGGCCTTCGACAAGGCGCTGGGCGAGGACGTGGTCCGCCTGGTCTCCGAGGACGAGAACCTGATCCCGCTGCTGCTGCCCCTCGGCGGCGGCCTGCTCCTGGCGCAGAAGCGTGGCTGAGCCGGTCGAGGTGCGGCTGAGGCCGTCGTTCCAGGGGTCGGGGCAGGCGCTGGGCGTCGTCACGCTGGTGGTGTGCTCCGCGCTGTTCGTCGTCGGCGGGCTGTACGACCCGTCGAGCGTGGGCGGGGTGCTCTTCATCACGCTGGGGCTGATCGGCGTGATCGGGTTCGGCGGGGTGCTGGTGGTCGTCGTCGGGCATCTGCTCGGGCGCAGGCCGCTGCTCGTGCTCGACGACGAGGGGGTGAGCGTCCCGGCGAAGTGGCCGCTCCCCCGCTCCCGCGACCGCCGCCTGCCGTGGGCGGACGTGGCGTCGGTGTGCGCGTGGAGCCAGGGCGTCCCGACCGGCAAGGGGCTGGCCCACCAGCTGGCGTTCCTGCCGCGCGAGGGCAGCGCGGAGTCGCGTCACTCCTCGGGCGCGGAGATGCTCATGATCAAGGTGCAGGGGCTGCCGGGCGTGCCGGTGCTGCGCTGGTCGGTGCGGACCCTGCCGGGCTGGACGGTCAAGCCGGACGACGTCTTCAAGGCCGTCAAGGCCAGGACCGACGCGCCCTTCGAGGACCGCAGGGTCGGGCTGCCCAGGAAGCGCAGGGTCGTCCGCAAGGCCCCGCCCGCCGCCTGAACGGCGGCGGGGACGGGGCCCTCAGGCCCGGGTGAGCCAGGTGAGCAGGAGACGGACGCCGTAGCCGGTGGCTCCGTCGGAGCCCCTGGCCGGCCCCGCGACGTCCAGGTGGGCCCAGGGACGGGAGCCGGCGAACTTCTCCAGGAACAGGGCGGCGGTGATCGAGCCGCCGCCGAAGCCGCCGCGGCCGATGTTCGCGACGTCGGCGACGTCGGAGTCGATGGCCGCGCGGTAGTCCTCGACCAGGGGCAGCCGCCAGAGCGGCTCGTCGGCGGCCGTCCCGGCCTCGACCAGGGCCTCGGCGAGGTCGTCGGCGGTGGCGAACAGGGCGCCGTGCCGCAGGCCGAGCGCCATCTTGGCGGCGCCGGTGAGGGTGGCGATGTCGACGACGACGTCCGGTTCGAGCGCCGCGTCGGCGTAGGCGAGGGCGTCGGCCAGGACCAGGCGGCCCTCGGCGTCGGTGTTGAGGACCTCGGAGGTGAGCCCGCCGAAGTGGGTGATCACGTCGGACGGCCGCATCGCCGAGCCCGACGGCATGTTCTCGGCCGAGGCGATGAGCCCCGTGACCTTGACCGGGACGCCCAGTTCCCGGAGCGCCGACATGACGCCGATCACGACCGCGCCGCCGGCCATGTCGGTCTTCATGGTCTTCATCCCGTCCGACGGCTTCAGCGAGAGCCCGCCGGTGTCGAACGTGATCCCCTTGCCGACCAGCACGACGTGCCGGGTCGCGCCCTCGGGGGCGTGGGTGAGCTGGATCAGCCGCGGCGGCCGGGCGGAGCCGGAGCCGACCGCCAGGATCCCGCCGAACCCCCCGGCCCGCAGGCCCTGCTCGTCCCAGACGCGCACGCCGAGCCCGCCGCCCTCGCCGGCCTCCGCGGCCCGGTCGGCCAGCCACTCGGGGCACTTCTCCACGGAGGGCTCGTTGGCCAGGTCGCGGGCCAGCGCCACCGCCCGGACGATCACTTCGGCGCGGTCGCCGTCCCCGGCGGGCCAGGCCCCCTCCTCCGCCGGGACGAGCGCCAGGGCGGCCACGGGCTTCTTGCCGGAGTTCTTGTAGGTGAAGGAGTAGGCGGCCAGGAGGGCGCCCTCGAGGAAGGCGCCGACGGCGTCGGGGGCCGCCGCGGGCAGCCGGACGGCCAGCAGGGACTCGCCCTTGGCACGGCGGGCCAGGGCCGCACCGGCCTTGCGCAGGGCCGCGGGGGCACCGTCGCCGGTGCCGTAGAGCAGCAGCTCGCGGACCACGCCGTCGACCTGGACGGGGATGGCGATGATCTCGCCGGGCTCGCCCTTGGCCTCGTGGAAGGCGAGCAGGTCGGCGAGGGGGATGCCGGTGTCGAAGCCGGGGTCGGCGCCCTGGGGCAGCGCCCACAGCCGGGCCTCCACGACCGAGGCCAGCGGGCCTTCGACTCTGCGCACACTCGTCTCGACCGGCACCGCGTCCCCCTCAGTAAGGCAGGCAAAAGCTGAAGAAATGGCTGAACGGAATTGCTGGGCAACGACGCGAGTCCCGGTGGCCGGGGGCCTTACCGGGACCGCGAAGGTTGATGAAATTGGCTGTTCCCTGGAAGGTTCCTCAAGGACCGTCTCCGTGGAGAAGGCCTTTAACCGACGACGCCCTTGATGGCCTCGCCGAGCTCCTTGGCCTCGTCGGGGGTCAGTTCGACCACCAGCCGGCCGCCGCCTTCCAGAGGCACGCGCATGACGATGCCACGGCCCTCCTTGGTAACTTCGAGCGGACCGTCACCTGTCCGCGGCTTCATCGCCGCCATGCGTGCATCCCCTTCCTCCCCGGCCCCCCGGGGGCCGTTCGGGCACCGCGCGAGCCGGCCGCCTGTCGCGTCACCGTCTTTCAGTAGTGGTCCATTATCCCGTGTTCTGGACGCGAAGTGGTAACGATCAGGCCTGGACGATCAAATCCGGCCCGCCGAAGGGCCTCGCGGGGCAGGTCCGAAGGTGGTCGTTGACCAGTCCGCAGGCCTGCATCAGGGCATAGGCGGTGGTCGGGCCGACGAACCGAAATCCGTTCTTCTTCAGCTCCTTGGCGAGCGCGACGGAGCCGGGAGTCTGTGCCGGAACGTCCGACATGACCTTGGGCACGGGCGCCGACGGATCCGCGTATTTCCAGATCAGTGCCGAAAGCCCGTCGGAGAGATCGAGTGCGGCACGCGCGTTGAGGATCGCCGCATCGATCTTGGCCCGATTCCGGACGATGGCCGCGTCCGCCATCAGACGCTCCACATCCCCCGGTCCGTAGGCCGCGACCGCGACCGGATCGAAACCGGAAAAGGCCGACCGAAACCCCTCCCGCTTGCGCAGGATCGTCAGCCAGGACAGGCCCGACTGGAAGGCCTCCAGGCACAGCCGCTCGTAGAGCTGCTGATCTCCGCGGATCGCGCGTCCCCACTCGTCATCGTGGTAGGCGACGCACTCCGGCGCCGACGTCGCCCAGGCGCACGCCACCGCCTCCACCGGATCGACCACCGCTCCAGCCCCCCTCAGAACCGTTCTGGCGGCCCGGGGACCGGACCGCCCTCCCCAGCCAAGCATCCGCCTCTGACATTCC
Organism: Actinocorallia longicatena; assembly: GCF_039534125.1. Lineage (NCBI taxonomy): Bacteria > Bacillati > Actinomycetota > Actinomycetes > Streptosporangiales > Thermomonosporaceae > Actinocorallia > Actinocorallia longicatena. Next base: position 30,965 of record NZ_BAAAUV010000021.1, read on the forward strand.
GTTCCGCGCCCGCTCAGAGCCGGAAAGGGAGAAACCTAGGCGGAGGCCGGGCCCTCGGGATCGTCCCGGGCCTCTCCGGGTTCGGCGGGGGCGGCCCCGGGGAGCTCGTGGTCCGGCCGGTCCTGGCGGGTCCGGACGGAGCCCGGCTCGTCGCCGGGGCTCCACTCCTCGGGCTTGAGCAGCCAGGACGCCGTCGGCGGGGCCACCGACCAGGAGCCGGAGTCGGTGGAGCGCAGCCGCTGCTCGCCGAGCAGGCGCTCGAGCTCGCCGATCCGCGTCTCGCGCTCGGTGAGGGCGTAGGCCAGGCGGCTCAGGGCGTCGTCGGTGAGGGCGATGTTGTAGCCCCACAGGCCCTTGGGAAGGCGGAGCAGGGCCGCGTCGGTGCCCTGGAGCGGCCGGTGCGAGGGGAGCCCGGTCGGCGGGTGGTCGGGGACGGCCTCGGAGAGTTCGCCGCCGCGTCCGTAGGCGAGGGCCACCGTCGCGGCCACCACGGCGAGCGCGGCCAGCACGAGTACAACAGGCACGGGGAACCCTTCCTTCGACCGGTCACCCGATCGTGCCATGCTCGGGGCCATGGAAGCGCACACCGACCCCGAACTCGTGTGGTCGACCGCGCCGGGCGATCCGGCGGCCCTGCTCGACGCGGGCGCCGATCCCGGCCCCGAGGAGGTCGGGCGGCTGCTGGAGCGTGGCCCGGTGCTGGTCCGCCTGACCGGCACCGGCCCCGACGCGCTCGCCGCGGCCTCGATCTACGCCTGGCTGGGCGTCTCCGCCTTCACCACGGCGGGCCCCGGCGAGCTCCGTCAGGTCCTCGACATGGTCGCGACGATCAAAGGGCAGCGCCCTCCTGCCGTCGGCAGGAGGGCGCTGGCGTGATCCGTGCCGGTTCCCCGAACGGGGCTAGCGGGCGCGGATCTTGTCGAACGGGCCGGTGATGGCGAAGGTGACGCCCGGCGACTGGCGGTTGGCGAACAGCGTCCTGCGGTCCTCGGAGTAGATGACCCCGGTGAACTCGCTGTCGTTGAAGGCGTTGCGGGCCATCGGGAACGACTTGGCGTAGCGGGTGGTGCCGACGAGGTACTGCTCGCCGTCGCCGTCCTCGGCGAGCATCACGCCGCCGCCGTAGGGCGAGACCGTGATGTTGTCCGGGGAGTCGTACTTGCCGCCCGGCTTGAAGATGAACTCCAGCGACAGCGTGTTGGCCTTGGGGTCGTACTTCCAGACCTGGCCGGCGTGGTTGCCTGCCGCGCCGCTCGAGGTCCGGGAGTAGGAGGCGACGAAGTAGGCCTTCTTGCTGTCGAACCAGGCGCCCTCGAGCTTCTGCGAGCGGGTCACCTGGCCGGTGAGCGCGAACTGCTTGCGCACCGAGACGGTCGTGGCCTCGGGGTCGGGCACGTCGACCCACTCGATGCCGGTCAGGACGGTGCCCGGCACCTGGACCGACGACAGGTCGTCGACGCCGGGGACGCGCATCGCCTGGAGCTTCCCGCCGTCCTGGTAGCAGTGGTAGCCGCCGCGGTTGTTGTTCGGGATGAACCGGTAGAACAGGCCGAACGGGCCGGAGGAGTCCTCGGTCAGGTAGGCGATGTGGCTGTGGTTGTCGATGCAGACGGCCTCGTGGGCGAACCGGCCGAGCGGCTTGATCGGCTCGGGGATGGTCTTGACGCCCAGCGGGTCGACCTCGAACACCCAGCCGTGGGTCTTGGTCTGGCCGGAGATCCCCTCGGTCTCCTCACAGGTCAGCCAGGTGCCCCACGGGGTGACGCCGCCCGCGCAGTTCGTGGCGGTGCCCGCGATGCTGACGTACTGCGACACGACGTTGCCGGAGGCGTCGACGTCGACCGTCGAGGTGCCGCCGAAGGCCTTCGGGTCGTAGGTCAGGTTGGCCGCCGCGACGGCCTTCGTGCCGCTGGTGCCCAGCTCGTGGTTGCGGACGAGCCGCGAGCCGCCCGGGGTGCTGCCGGGGAACAGGCCGGTGCCGTCGTGCGCGCCGGGGACGACCCCGCCGGCCGGGCCGAGCGAGGAGCCCTCGGCCGAGAGGACCTTGTAGGAGAACCCGGCCGGGAGGTCGAGGATCCCCGCGGGGTCGGCGATCAGCGGGCCGTAGCCGTAGGCCTCGCCCTCGTCGGCCCCCGCCGACGTGGTGAAGAGGGTATCGAGGGTGCCGGCGACGGCGATGGAGGCGACTCCACCGGCCACGAAACCGCGACGGGACACGTCCATGTGAGAGGACTCCTTGCAAAGAATTGGAACGATCAACGCACAGGTTGTCGGCCTTGGTTGAACGTTCCGTGTCCCGCGGCGGAAACCTGACGGAACTCGTCAGGCCTCGAGGATCTCCTCCTCGGTGGGCGGGAAGTGGCGCCGTCCGGCCTCCAGGTGGTCGAAGGCCGCCCCGACGTCGGTGGCGTAGGTGACGGCGGCGAGGGCCCTCTCGCGGTTGAAGCCCTCGTCCAGCAGGTGCGTCATCAGGGTCCTGAGCGGCGCGTAGACCCCGTGCGGGTCGAGGACGACGATGGGCTTGTCGTGCATGCCGAGGCTCCGCGACGTCCACACCTCCAGGAGCTCCTCCAGGGTGCCGATCCCGCCGGGGAGCACCAGGAACGCCTCAGCCCTCCGGTCCATCTCGGCCTTGCGGGAGCGCATGTCGGCGGTGAAGACGATCTCGTCGTTCTCCCCGTCGGCCCGCTCCTGGGAGGCGGGCATCCCGGCCGGGACGACGCCGACCGTCCGGGCTCCCCCGGCCCTGGCCGCGGCGGAGACGGCGCCCATGCAGGAGGCGGTGCCGCCGCCCGTCACCAGGTCGTGGCCCCGGCGGGCGAGCTCGGCCCCCACCTCGGTCGCCACATCGACGTGCTTCTGGTCGATTCTGGTGCTGGACGCGCAGAAGACCGTGATCGTGAACCCCATGCCCCGGTTCTACACCAGGACGGCGGCCGGGGAGGAGGCATGTTCCATGGTCCGGCGGGCAGGGTTCCGGGCATGACCAACGTCCCTGACATCACGCTGAACAACGGCGTCCGGATTCCCCAGCTCGGCTTCGGCGTCTACCAGGTGCCGCCCGAGGACACCAAGGAGGCGGTCCTGACCGCCCTGGAGTTCGGGTACCGCCACATCGACACCGCCGAGATGTACGGCAACGAGCAGGGGGTCGGCGAGGCCGTCCGGGCCTCCGGCGTGCCGCGCGAGGACGTCTTCGTCACCAGCAAGCTGAACAACGGGTTCCACGCTCCCGCCGACGCCCGCAAGGCCTTCGACCGGACCCTCGCCGATCTCGGCATGGACTATCTCGACCTGTTCCTCATCCACTGGCCGCTGCCGAAAGTCGGCGACTTCGCCGAGACCTGGAAGGCGCTGGAGGAGATCGCGGCGACGGACCGGGTCCGCGCCATCGGGGTCTCCAACTTCCAGGCCCACCACCTCCAGCGCCTGCTGGACGAGACGGGCACGGTGCCGGCGGTCAACCAGATCGAGATCCACCCCTACCTCGTCCAGGACGAGCTGCGCTCCTTCGGCGCCGCCCACGGCATCGCGACCGAGGCCTGGTCCCCGATCGCCCAGGGCCGGGTCCTCGGCGACCCGGTCATCACCGCCATCGCCGAGCGCGTCGGCCGCACCCCGGCCCAGGTCACGCTCCGCTGGCACCTTCAGCGCGGCGACATCGTCTTCCCCAAATCGGTCACCCGTGCCCGCGTCGAGGAGAACTTCGCCCTCTTCGACTTCTCCCTCACCCAGCCCGACATGGACGCCCTCACCGCACTCAACCGCGATCTCCGCACCGGCCCCGACCCCGACGACTTCAACTGGATCCCCTGACGCGAGAACGCCCCGAATCGGCCGCCTCTTGATCGAAATAATGATTTGGCATCATTCGCCGAATATTCCATCGAATGGCGGACGCAATGCCACACTGCTACCCAACGGGCGCGGCGGGAGCAAGGCGGACGGGGCATTGGTATACAGGGGCAAATGGCCGGATGGAAGCCTGATGGCGTCGCTGTCGGAGGCGGAGCAGCGGGATTTCCAATCGGCGGGCACGAAGGTGCAGTACGAACACGAGGCGGCGCTTCTTCTCGAAGGGGGACGGGAACGGGATCTGTTCATCCTGGTCGACGGCTATGTGAAGGTGACGGCGGCCGGCCAGGCGGGCGCCGACATCCTGCTGGCCATCAGGGGGCCGGGCGACCTGGTCGGCGAGTTCTCCCTGCTGGACGAGCATCCCCGGACGGCGTCGGTGTTCGCGGTGGGGGCCGTGGTCGCCGTCAGGATCGGGCAGTCGCGTTTCCACGGGTTCGTCGAGCGGCATCCCGAGGTGTATCGCAAAATCACGAATAGTGTGCTGGCCAAAATGCGGTCTTCGACCCATTATCGGGTGTCCTCACGGACGCTCGACGCCAAGGCGCGGCTGGCCCAGGTGCTTTTCGATCTCGCCGAGCGATACGGGGAGTGGAAGCCCGACGGTCTAATGATCATTATGCCGCTGACACAGTTCGAACTGGGCGCGCTGGCGGCCGTCGGCGAATCGACCGCGGAACGGATTCTGAAGGACTTCCGTGACGCCGGGCTCGTCCGCACGCGTTATCGCCAGGTCCTCGTCAAGGATCTGGCGGCGCTCGGCGCCATCAGCCGCCCGGAACATGAGACCTAGCTGAACGGGGGCCGTCCGGAGCGGGTCTCCGGGGCGCGGAAACCCCGGAAAGAGGGAGTTCGGCGCCGCCGGGCGGGGGATGGTGTGCCGGTGACAGAACCGGCTCTGGGAATCCGTCGGATGTGCCTCTCGCTCGCCGCGGCGCGGGGGCTCGAGACCATGATGGGCGCGCTCGTGGCGGAGCCCGTCCTGGACCGTGTGCTCTGGAACGACGACCGGGCCGGCCTGCGGATCGGAGTGCTCGCCCCGGGGATCGACGAGCCGCGGGCCGTGGCGGGACTCGTGCGCTCGGTCGCCCGGGTGGTGCTGGCGGTCGCGGACGCGCCGGTCCGGCTGGCCCTCCACGAGGGGCTCGTCTCGCTGGCGGGCGGCCAGTGGTGCGGTCCCGCGATCACCGATGTGGCGGGGCTCGGACGGCATCCGCTCGAGCCCTCCCCCGGCGGCCTGACCGTACTCCTGTCGCACCGGGTCCACGACGATCTCGCCCGGCTGGGCCGCGGGACGTTCCCGCTGTCGGGATTCCGGCCCGTCGCCTCCGCTCCGGTCCCCGCCCACACCATGACCTGGGATCTCGGCGCCGGATCCTGACCGTCCCGGATCAGGGGTGGCCGTGGTCGAGGCCGCCGAAGTCGCCGCCCGGAGGGAACGGGTCGAGGTAGCCGCCGCGGGGGCCGCCGAACCCGTGACCACCGGCTTCGTGATCACCTGTTCCCTGATCACCGGTTCCCTGCTCACCTGTTCCGTATTCACCGGTCTCCTGCTCAGCGGCTTCCTGCTCACGGACCTCCTGGTCGCGGGCCTCGTGGTCGTCGAGCCCACTGCCTCCGCCGGAGATCCCGTCGACGAGGTCCGCCATCCTGTCGACGATCCAGGTCCCGTCGTCCACCGCGGAGCCGAGCCCGCCTGCCCCCACCACCCCCGCCATGATCATCTTGGCGCGGGCCGAGCCGCCCTTTCCGGAGGTCTCGTAGGCGGGGACGGCGGGGTTGGCGCCTCCGGGCCGCGAGGCGTGGATCCAGCCGGGCTCGCCCGGGCCTCCGCCCCGCACCGCCCTGACCCAGCCGGAACCGGGTCCCGTGGTCGCCTCCAGGCCGAGGACGTCCCGGTACAGGTCGTCGGCGATGATCGTCACGAGGTCGCCGCCGGGCACGGCACGGTGCGGCTCGATCGAGTCCAGCAGCAGGCGGGCCTGGTCGATCGCGCCTCCCGTGAAGGCCGTCCCGTCGAAGCGGACGGCGCCGTGGGCGAACGCCGCCCGGAGCCGGAGCGGCCCGGACGAGCCCGCCGCCCGGTTCACGGCGCGCAGCGCGTCCCGGGTGCCGGACATGAGGCCGGGAAGGGTCAGGAGCCGGTCGGCGGCGACGGGCAGGACGAGGAGCCGGCCGCCCGCGCGGCCCTCGAGACCGCACTGGACCGGGTTGATCCCGGCCAGCAGGCAGGCGTGGGTGAGGACCCAGCTCAGCCGTTCCTCGACGCCCGCGGCCGGCGCGGAGGCGCCGATGACGGGCGGCTCGACGTCGACGGCCCAGACGGTCCGGTGCGCGGCGGGTGACGGGACGGGCATCTTCGGTCTCCAGTCCGTGGGGATCTGCTCGCTACCACGGTCTTTTCGCGCGATCCCGGAGATGTCCTCGCAGGAGGGAATCTGCCCTCTTTTCCCTCCTTATTCTCCGGGGCAGCGACGATCGTCCCCGGAGGGAAGAGCCGTGTCCAGCGAGTCGGAACCGGCGTGGGACCGCGGGCTGCCCGCGGCCGACGGCATCATCTCGGCCTGCGAGAGGGCCGCTCTTTCGGGAGGACCGCCGCTCGCCCCGCTGGCCGCCGCGGTGGCGGCGGCGCGGACGAAGCTCGGCCAGCCGATGCGGCTGGCCGTCGCGGGCCAGATCAAGCGGGGCAAGTCGACGATCGTGAACGCGCTGCTCGGCGCGGACCTCGCCGCGACGGGCCCGGCGGAGCTGACGTTCACCGTCAACGAGTTCCACGACGCCCGGACACCGCGGATCATGGTGCACTACCGCAACGGCGACAGCGAGGAGTTCCCGCCGGAGCAGCTCCACGCCCTCACCGTCCGCGACGCCGCCGACGTCGAGCGGCTGCGCCGGATCCGGCGGGTCGAGTACGGCCTGCCCAATCCGCTGCTCGAGAAGTTCCGGCTCATCGACACCCCCGGCCTGGCCAGCGTCCACGCCCAGGACTCCGCCAACGCCATGGACGCCCTGGGCATCAGCGGCTTCACCTCCGAGACCGAGCGGGCCGACATCGGCTCGGCGCTGAAGGCGATGGACCGGACCGCCGAGGAGGTCGGCACCGACAGCGCGGCCGAGCTCGACGCCGCCGACGCCGTCCTCTACCTGTTCAGCCGCGGCCTGCACGAGCGGGACAGCGCGGCCCTCACCGACTTCCTCGGCCCGTCGGCGGCGTCGCTGACCCCGCTGAAGGCGTTCGGCGTGCTGAGCAAGTGCGATCAGTACTGGCCGCCGGGCGCGGGCGGGTCGGGACCGTCCGATCCGATGACCTACGACCCCCTCGCCGAGGGCGCCCGGCTGGCGCAGCGCTGCATGGAGCGCCCGGAGAACCGCCGCCTCTTCTTCACCCTGGTCCCGGTCTCCGGCCTGGTCGCCCTGGCCGCCCAGACCCTGGGCCCGGAGGAGTTCGGCTGGCTGGAGGAGCTGGCGAGAGCCGACCAGCGGTGGCTGGCCGACGAGCTCGGGGACGCCGGATACTTCGCGTCCGAGGAGCGGCTCCCCCGGATCCCGCTCGGCCGGGCGGAGCGGTCGGTCCTCATCCGCAGGCTCGGGCCGTGGGGCGTGCACCTCGCCGCCCGCCATCTGCGCGACGGGCTGGGCGAGGCGGAGGTCCGTGAGCGGCTCGTCCGGGACAGCGGGGTGGCCCGGCTGCGCGAGCTCGTCGTCGGTCACTTCGGTGCCCGCGCCACGCTGATCAAGCTGGACCACGGGCTGCGCGGGGTCTCCCGGGAGGTCACGCGGTGCCGTGGCGAGGCGTTCGCGAACGGGGTCGAGGCGCCGGAGCAGGCCGGCCGGGTCGCGGGCCTCGTGCAGTGGCTGCGCGCCCAGGAGCCGGGCTTCGACGAGCTGCACGTCCTCGGCGACCACTACAACGGCAGGCTGCGGCTCACCGATGCCGAGGTGGCCGACCTGCTGACCGTCACCGGCGAGTACGGCGGCGGGACGGCCGCCCGTCTCGGCCTTCCGGCCGGCGCCTCCCCTGACGACCAGCTGCGCACCGCGCGCGACAAGGCCGGCGCGTGGGCCAGGCGGGAGCGCGATCCGATGCTGGACCGGCACACCCGCAACGCCGCCGAGGTCCTGCGCCGCGCCTACGAGCTCCTCGCCCATCTCACCGGGGGGAACCGGTGACGCGCGTCGGGGACGCGCTGCTGAGCGGACTCGGCCTGGTGCGGCGCGCCCAGGCCGAGGCCGCTCTCGGCCGGGCCAGGCGCGAGCGGGACGCGGTCGTGGCCGAGCTGGTGGAGCTGCGGCGCGCACCGAAGATCATCGATCGGCCGGAGCAGCCGCCGGAGGTGGCCATGGAGCTGATCGTCCTCGCCGACCGGCTGGCCGACCTGCCCGGACGCGACGGCGGCGACCAGGGCGGCGCCCTCCTGCGCTGGCTCGACGGCCGGGTGCGAGCGATGTTCGCGGCCTGCGAGGTCACCACGATCGAGGAGCGGGGTCCCGTCGATCCGCTCCGGCACCAGGTCGTCGGCGCGCGGGCGGCCGGCCCCGGCGACCCGCTGGAGCACGTCGCCGAGACCGTGCGGCCCGGCTACCTCTGGCGCGACGTGCTGCTGCGGCCGCAGCAGGTGGTCGCCTTCGTCGAGGAGGAGGACGCACCGTGAACGAGCTCCAGGCGCTGGGCGCCGCGATCCTCGACGCCTTCCCGCAGGTCCTCCAGGCCGTCGGCGACGATCTGACCGGCGCCCGGCGAAGCCTTCTGGAGGACGGCCGCCGCCTCCTGGAGTCGGGACGGTACAACGTCGTCGTCTGCGGGGAGTTCGGGCGCGGCAAGTCCAGCCTGCTGAACACGCTCGTCGGACGGCCGGGGCTGTTCCCCGTCGACACCGCGGCGACCACCTCGGTGATCACGATCCTGCGCTGGGACGAACGCGAGCGGGCGGTCGTCACCTTCCTCGAGGGCCCGGACGGCAACGCCCCCGAACCGCTCGAGATCCCGCTGTCGTCCGTCGCCTCCTACGCGACCGAGCAGGGCAATCCGGAGAACCGCGAGGGCGTCCTGCAGATCGAGATGACCGCGCCGATCGAGGAGCTGCGCGGCGGCCTGGTCCTGGTCGACACCCCCGGCACGGGCAGCACCGATCCCGGCCACACGGCCGCCACCAGGGCGTTCCTGCCGAGCGCCGACGCCATCTTGTTCGTCGCCACCGCCTCGGAGTCCCTCAGCCAGGTCGAGCTGGACTTCCTGAAGCTGGCCCTGGAGCAGTGCCCGACGGTCGTCACCGCGATCACGATGATCGACCGGGAGGAGGATCCGGGTCCGGCGATCGGGCGGGCCAGGGCCAGGATCGGCGCGGTCGCCGGGGTTCCCCCGGAGGAGCTCGTCGTGGTCGGCGTCTCCGCGCACCGCAAGCGCCGGGCCCTGACCCGGGGCGACGCCGGCCTGCTGGACAGGTCGGGCTTCCCCGATCTGGACCGGGCGCTGTGGGAGGGGCTGACCATGACCTGCGGCCGTGCCCGGGCCGAGCGGGCGCTGGACGCCCTGGACACCGCGCTCGCCGAGGCGTTCGCGCCCCTCGCCAACGAGCTGGCGGCCCTGCACGACGACACGGCGTTCCAGCGGGTCGACGCCGAGCTGCGCCGGGCGCGCGAGCGGTCGCGTGAGCTGTCGTCCCAGGGCAGCCGCTGGCGCTCCGACCTGCGCGTCGACCTCGACACGGCGGCCCGCGGCATCCGCGCCCGCATGCAGGACGACTTCGACGCCGTCACCGACGACCTCCGCACGGCCCTGGAGTCGGAGATCGCGTTCACCGATCCCGGGCGGCTGGTCGGCGACGTCTCCGCCGGGCTGATCGACACGGTCAACCGGGCGGGCATCGCCCTCGCCGAACGGGCCGTCGAGCTGGCCGATCGGTACTCCGAGCGGACCATGACCCGGCTCACCGCCTCGGACGTCCCCGCCGGTCCGGCGCCCGTGCTGAAGAGCGTCCGGGAGGCGCCCGCCCGCCCGCGCCAGGGCCCGAGCCGCTTCGCCCGGCTCCGTGAGCTCATGGCGGGCGGCAACGCGATCAGGGGTCCCGCGGCGATCATCGGCGGGGCGATCGGCCTGGCCGTGCCCGGTGTCGGCGTGGTCGTCGGGGTGGGTGTCGGCGGGGCCATCGGCCAGATCGTGGGCTGGCTGGGCGGGCACCGGGAGATGGCGCGCAAGCGGCGGGAGCTGGCCAGGCACGAGCAGCTCGAGCATCTGCGCGGCGAGCTCGGCCTGATGGTCGGCGCGGCCCGCCGGAAGGCCGAGCGCGACTTCACCGAGCAGGTCGCCCGCTGCCGCGAGGTGCTCGTCAAGGAGCTCGAACGCGAGCTGGAGGCGGCCGAGCAGTCGCAGCAACGGTCGATCCTGCGCCTCACGGAGCTGCGGGAGAGCGGCGGGAGGCGGCGCGGGGCGCACTCGGCCGAGCTGGGCGTCCAGGCGGAGCGGTACGCCGTCCTGCGCCGGAGGCTCGGGGCCCTGCGCGAACGTACGGCGGCACTCGATCCGGCGGCCGGGGCACGGCCGCCGCGAGGGGAATAGTCCATGGGAAACGTCTACGGAGTCGACTTCGGGACCTCCAACTCCGCGATCATCGTCGGGCGGGCGGACGGGACGTCCACCCCGGTCAAGGACCCGGCCTCGCCGCACGGCTCCTACTCGGTGCCGACCTCGGTCTGCCTCCTGGCGAACGGGTCGCTCGCTCTCGGCCATGCCGCGGAGAACTCCAAAAGGGTCAGGCCCCGCTCGTACCGGACCGGGTTCAAGCAGCACTTCGGATCGACGATCCCGATGGACTTCGAGGACCGTGAGCGCCGTCCGGACGAGCTCGCCGCCGAGATCATGCGCTTCCTGCGGGTCATGGCGGAGCAGCAGGTGCAGGGCGAGGTCGACCGGGTCGTGATCACGGTGCCCGCCTCGTGGGAGGAGGGCGTCCGCGAACAGATGCTGGCCGCCGCCGTGCGGGCGGGCTTCTCGCGGGACCGGACGTCGCTGCTGTCCGAGCCGGAGGCCGCGCTGACCCATGCCTTCGCCGACATCGCCAGCCCGGTCGCCGAGCACGTCCTGGTCTACGACCTCGGCGGCGGCACCTTCGACTGCGCGGTGGCGCGGGGCAGGGCGGACGGGTTCGATCTCTCCGCCGCGCCGGGCGGGCTGCGCGACGTCGGCGGCGGTGAGTTCGACCGCGCCCTGCTGAGGCTGCTCGGGGAGCGCTTCGACGCGGCGGCGTGGATGCTGCACGGCGATCCCGTGGACGCCGAGACCCTCCGCGGCAGGCTCGGCCTCGAGGACGTCTGCGAGAAGGTCAAGTGCGTGCTCTCGGTGATCGAGACGGCCGAGGAGTGGCTCACCCAGCTCGACCCGCAGCAGATCTTCGAGCTGCACCGCAGGGATCTGGAGCGGGTGCTCCGGCCGCTGCTGGAGGAGACCCTGGCCGAATGCGAGCGGACCCTGGCCGACTCCGGGCTCGACTGGGACCGTCTCGACCGGGTCGTCCTCGTCGGCGGCAGCTCCCGGATCCCGCTGGTCCGCGATCTCATCGCCCGGCGGACCAAGGCCAAGATCACCCTGGTGGACGATCCCGAGATGGCCGTGGCGGCCGGCGCGGTCCGTCATGCCCGCACCCTCGTCGCCCGGGGGGACGACCCGCTGCCCCCGCCGCCGCCCGACACCCAGATCGCCCGCGAGCTGGAAGCCCTGCGGAAGGCCAACGAACGGATCAGGCGGACGGTCCAGCAGACCTCGGGCATCTCCGAGCGCGCCGTCGCCAGGACCCGGCTCCTCCTCGACCGCGCCGAGCAGGTGAGCAGGTGCGCCGACGAGCCCGTCGCGGTCGGGGTGCTCGGCGTGCGGGGCGCCGGCAAGTCGCTGCTGGTGAACATGCTCCTCGGCACGCCCGGCCTGCTGCCCGACGGCTGCTCCCCGGTCAGCCGGAACGTCACCGTGCTGCGGCTGAACCCCGAAGGCGATCTGCCCGGGGCCAGGGTCGTCGGCGGCAGGGTGGAGTTCCTGGGCGAGCCCGACCTGCGGGCCTGCGTCGCCTCTCTGGTGGACGCGCTCCTCCAGGTCGCCGAGGTCTCGCGGCGGATCCCGGACTCCGCCCTCGCCCCGCTGCCCCGGCTCGTCACCGGTGCCACCGACCTCTCCGCACCGGACGGGTGGGAGCCGCTGGTCGAGTGGTGCCGCGTCCACGCGTGGCCGACCGGGGCGTCCGGGGTCCGGCTGCGGGTGATGGAGCTCCTGGCGCTGCGCCACGCCTGCCTGGCCGGCGCCGAGCTGGTCGGCACCGAGCCGCCGGTCGACCTCGCCGAGCTCGGCGGGACCGCGCTCCGTCCCGAGGCTGAGCTCGTCGCCGAGGCGGCCGGGGACTTCCCCGAGCCCGCCGCCTCCGTCGCCAGGATCCCGCGCGGGCGGACGCCGGTCTCCGGCGAGCTCGCCGCCGTCGCCTCCCTGATCCGCCGGATCCGGCTCGACGTCGCCGTCCCCCGGGAACTCCTCCCCTTCGCCAAGCTCGGCGAGGAGCCCGTCGACCTGGTCGACCTCCCCGGCCTCGACGGCCGCGCCACCGAGGCCCGCGACGCCTACCTGACCGAGCAGGAGATCGACCGGCTCACCTCGATCATCGTGGTGCACAACGGCCAGAACCTTCACGGGAGGACCCCGCTGGAGCCGGCCACCAGGTTCGGGCGCACCCGCAGCCGCGAGGAACTGGCGGCCGCCTCCCTGGTCGTGGTCAACAAACTCGACGCGCTCCCCGCCGGGCTGGCGGAGCCGGCGGCCCGCTCCGGCCCGCTCGACCCCGGCACCCTGAAGCAGCACGCCTCGGACCTCGACGCGCTGCTGTCGGCCGCGGGCAGGATCGTCGGGCCGGACCGGATCGTCCTGACCTCCGCCCTGCTGGCCCGGGACCTGCGCTCCGGCGGCCACACCACGGAACCGTCCGGGACGGCCCGCGTCTGGAGCGCTCTGGCCCGCCGTCTGCACGCCGGTGCTCCGGGACACCCTCTCGGCGCCCTGTTCGCCGCCGCCGCGCACGACGGCGGGATCGACCGGCTCCGCCAGGCCGTCGCCGACCATGTGGCGCTGCACGGCATGCCGTTGCGGCTGACCCGGATGCGCGGGCTCGTCGAGGAGCGCAGGAAGGTCCAGGCGGAGGTCGCGCGGCTGATCGGCCCGCACGACACCCGTGAGGTGGAGTCGGCCGAGCACCGGCAGCTCCGCCAGCTCCTCAAGACCATCGCCAGGGACGCCAAGAAGCTGCCCGAACGGGTCAGGGGCCAGCTCGACGCCGCCGACACCGGAGTGTCCGGCGCTTCCACGGCCGACCTGCGGCTGCGCGTCGAGGCGCTGGTCGCCCGCGAGGTCGGCTCCTGGCCCGACTGGTCGGACCTGCTCGACGAGGTCCGCGACGGCGCGATCCCGCCGCTCCGCCACGACGGCTCCGAGATCCGGCCCAACGACACCACGACGATCGAGGCGCGCTTCCTGGAGTGCCTCTCCGTCCTCGACGAGGTCTTCAAGGGCCTCGGCGACCAGCTCGTCGAGCACTGGGTCGAGGCGCGCAACGACGAGATGCGGGCCGCCAGGTCGGCCCTGCGCGCGCACGGCGGGGCGAAGGGGTTCCTGGAGTGGGCGCACCGCTTCGTCGACTTCGGCTGGATCCCCGCCAGGATCGCCGCCGCCGACCCCGGATTCGCCGAGCCCGGCAGGCCCGTCTGGGAGGGGTTCCCGCTGGCCAGGGCGCACGGCCTGCCCTGGCATCCGGACTATCCGGTGCCGTTCGGCCGTAAGAGCGACGACCTGCGCGGCCTGCGCCACCAGACCCATGTGATGGCCATCCGCCGCGAGCTGGTCAACGCCCTGACCAGGATCGCCCTGGCGCGGATCCAGCGTCAGCATCTCGACCTGGCCCGGCGGATCAGGGGCGCGCTGGAGGGCGTCACGCTGCCGCGCGGCGACCGGGACATCCGGCAGTACGTCAACGACGTGCTCGGCGAGCCGAGGGAGCCGGGCAACGCGGCCCTGCAGACCCTGGCCGACGTGCTCACCGAGGATCTGGAGGACTGAAGCCATGGCCCTGCGCGTGACGTTCGGCGCCCTGAGCGCCCGGCAGCAGGAGTCGCCCCTGCGGCTCCGGCCGGAGGACGGCGTCTACCGGCTGCCCGACCTGTGGGTGATGCCCGATGACGGCCCCGTCCTGCTCGAGAACTGCCAGGCCCGCGTCGACGGGTCGGCCGAGCTGGCGGCGCTGATCGGAACCGGGTACACCGCGTCGATCCCCGCCACGGAGATCACCACGGTCTCGACCGTCGCCGGTCCCCCCATCGACGCCGCCCTGGTCCCGCCGGGCCGCACGATCAACCTCATGCTGCGGCTGGTGCACATCGAGCAGGACCAGGTGGGACGCCAGGTGCGCGGCAGCGTCTTCGCCTCCCCCATGTCGCTCGACCTCTACTTCGATCCCGAGCCGGTCGTCCCGCCGCCCCCGCCCCCGCCTCCGCAGCGGGAGCCGGAGCGGGAGTCCCCGAGCGTCACCGCGCTCCCGCCCGTGCCCGAGCCGGACGATCCGCCGCGCGACGGCCACCACGGCTTCGCCGCCATCGACTTCGGGACCAGCGGATCGACGGTGACGCTCCTCGACCGCGAGTACAGCAGGCCGGAACCACTCCCCGACGCCCAGCTCGACGCGCTGCGCTCGGAGGTCAGGCGGCTCGTCGCGGACCGTCCGTCGGGCCCTGTGGGCGAGGATCTGAGCAGCCTGTGGCACGACCTCCTGGCCGAGGCGGTCGAGGAGCTGCGCTGCGACCGTCTGGGCGCCGGGCCCGTCAAGGCCCTGACCGCCCTCCTCGAGATCCCCGACGGCGGCACTCCGGTCTTCGAACTGCTGCGCCAGCTGGAACTCCTCAGCCAGTTCTCCGACGAGCGGCTCCGCGGCTGGCTCAGCCACGCCCTGCACCGCTGCTGGGACCGGGCCCTGAACGTGCCGCCGCTCCAGACGTGGTCGCTGCACCAGGTCGTCCTCGAACCCGCCCGGGATCTGCGCGAGGTGCCGAGCCGGGCCGAGCTGGTGGACTTCGACCCGCTCAAGGTGCGGGTCGGGGCGCAGGTGCTCGGCGCCCGCGGCAACGACGGGGAGATGTGGACGTTCAACGGGCTCAAGGAGAAGTTCGACCGGCTCGGCGAGACGGCCCTGGCCTCACCCGAGGGACGGCCGATCACCTACGCGGAGATCGTCGCGGCCACGTACCGGGACCTGTGCGACAGGACCAACCGGTTCGTCCAGAACGCCTCGGGACGGGTGCGGCTGGACTCCCGGCCGATCCGAGAGATCATCGTCACTTATCCGGCGATGGCGTCGCTGCACGTCAGGGACGAGCTGCCGGCCCTGGTCAGCAGGGCCCTCGACGTCAAGTACGTGGAGACCCGCTATGACGAGGCCGTCAGCGCGGCGTTCTTCTTCCTCATGCGCGACCTCGGCGCCCGCACCGAGCTCGGCGTGGAGAGCCTGCGCTCCCGGTCGCGGCCCGTCCCCGGGACGACCGGGATGTGGCACCGGCACGTCCTGGTCGTGGACGTCGGCGGCGGGACGACGGACATCGCGCTCATCACCTTCACGCTCGAGGACCGCACCCCGTCGCTCCCCGGCGCGGACGAGCGCTTCACCGGCCGCTACTACACGATCCTGCCCAAGCTCAGGGGCACGAGCGGCCGGGCGCAGCTCGGCGGCAACCATCTGACGCTCCTGGTCTTCCACTGGCTGAAGACCGCCCTCGCGGACGCCCTGCTCTGCCTGGACTCCGGCCGTTTCGCCCCGACCCTCCCGGACGTCCTGCTGGACGCGTCCGGCGCGTACGCGAGGGGCAGCCTCCTCACCAAGCTGTCGACCGAGCTCCCCCAGGAGAGCTGGCTGGCCGATCTGGTCGAGGAGATCGTCCCCACCCAGTGGGCGGACAGTCCCGAGCGGCTGGAGGCCTTCCGCCTGCTGTGGAACGAGGCCGAGGCCGCCAAGATCGCGCTCGGCGGGCTCGAGCCCGGCGGCTCGCACCAGGTGGCCGCCGACCGGCTCGACAAGATCGTCCGGGCCCTGGAGAGCGCCCCCGGCCAGCGGAACTGGCCGGGGGCCTCGCCCGGCGCGCTGTCCCTGACCGTCGAGCGGTTCGAGAGTTTCGCCCGCCCGGTCATCTCCCAGATCGTCCAGCTCGCCGACGGGCTGGTGAAGCAGCGGTTCAGGGACACCGGGGACCGTCTCGACGAGCTCATCCTGACCGGGAAGGCGAGCGGGCTCCCGCTGGTGGAGAGGGTCTTCGCCGAGGAGTTCGGGAGCGGCGGGTCCGGGCACACGGTGACGGTCGAGCACGAGTACGCCAAGAACGCCACCTCGATCGGGGCGTGCTGGGCGGAGAACCTGCGCCAGTACGGGCACCGTGACCCCTCCAGCGCCGCCGAGGAACTCAAGCACGGCTACACCGTGATCGACGTGGACGTCGACAACCTCTTCCGCAACCTGCCGAGCACCTTCGTCCGCGCCGGGCAGCGGGCCGCCGACACCAGCGTGGTCCTCAGCGCGGGCGACGAGCTGCACATCGTCGACGAGCGCTACCGGACCCGGGTGCGCCGTCCCAGCTCCTACCTGACCGACACCTACGAGATCCGGCGGGAGATCGAGGGCGATCCCGAACGTCCGCGCTGGGGGACCTTCGCCTACCGCGACCATCTGCCCCCCGGGGCGGACGCCGACAGGTCGGTCTGGCCCGGCCAGATCAACACCATGCTCGAGATGGGGTACGACCTCAAGCCCCTCCTGCACCTGTGGCGCGGCCCGGTCCCGCACTACGTGATCGAGGGACCGCCGCTCGGCAACGTGGCGGAGGCCGCGGCCAGGCTGGGCCGGGCCCGCGCCGACGCCGCCGAGGGGCCCGAGACCTTCGAGCTCAAGGTCAACATGCCGGTGAACAGCCCGGCGCACGGCCCGACGGTCTTCAAGAACGTCCCGGTCGAGTTCCCCGCGGCCGAGCATCTGCTCACCGACCGGTTCCGGTTCGGCGGGGCACGGTCCGAGGGGCGTCCGGGGCTGCTCTCGGAGCAGCCGCTTCCGGCCGTCCCCCGCAACGGCCGGTGGACCTTCCATCTCCGGTCGTCGGCGACCGGGGAGACCGTCCTGCTCGGTGAGGCGCGGCCGGCGCCGAGCGCGATCGGGATCGCCTGCTGGGTCACGCTCGACGAGCACGGCTCGCTCCGGATCCACGAGGGCGGCCCGCCGTTCGCGTCGGTCTCCTCGCTGCTGGACGTCGAGAACGACGAGGGTGCCGTGTTCAGCCATCGGCTCCAGGAGAACAACACCGAGATCAACAGGGTTCTCGATCCCTTCAGCGGTGCGCAGTGAACGACCCGCTGAGAGAGCTGCTCGCCGTGCCGGGGTCGGAGCTCGCCGAGGTGCTCCGGTCGGGGCTGCGCCTGACCGCGCGGGCCCTGGAATCCACGGCCCGTGAGACGCCGGACGACCCGGGGACGGACGCCTACCGGGAACTGCGCCTCGTGTTCGAGGACGTCCTGGGGACCGCCCCGCGCCGGGCCGTCGCCGTCGTGCACGAGGATCCGCTGGAGGACCTCTACCGCCACTACGTCAGGGAGACCCCCCAGGGTCTTCCGCCCGGCGAGTCCCTCCCCGGGATGCCCGCCGCGCGCTGGCAGGCGTTCACCAGTTCCCTGCTCAGGCTGCCCGCGCAGGCCGCCATCGAGTGGCGGCGCGCCTCGCAGTCGCTGATCGGGGCAGGGCCCCCCGAGGCGCATCTCGTGCCGGGCGAGGAGCACGAGACGCTCCTTCCCGGCAACCGGGACCTCGGTGTCCGCGAACTCGTCGGCACCCCGCACGCGCCGCTGCCCGCCGACGTCGCCGCGGCCGTCCGCGGTGCCGCTCCGGGCACGGACGGCTGGACGCTCGGCGCACTGGCCTCCCAGGTCCTGGCGCTGAGCGAGGCCGACCCGGCGCTCTACTCCTTCGGCAGCCTCACCGGCGGCCCCCGGCCGCTGCGCGACGCCGCCCACCGCGCCCGCTACCGCGCCGAGCTCCTCGCCCGGATCGAGGACTTCTCCGATCAACCCGCCTCCTCGCTGGCGGCGCTCCGGGCCCTCGTCCTCGTCGACGAGGCCCTGTGCTCGGTCACCCACCTGAGCCCGTCGACCCACGCGACGAGCTGGTGGAACCTCCTGGCCGCCCGGTCCCGCCGCCTGGTCTTCGCCCACGCCCAGGCCCTGCGGGAACAGGCCAAGGTCCGGGAGCCCGCCCGGCGCTACAGCGACATCAAGGAGCTCACCGAGGACGACGTCCCGGCCCACTCCCCCGGGCAGTCCGGGCGGGTGCTGCGCTGCCTCCGCCTGTACGCCGACTACGGCGGGAACGTGCGGCGCGGCCGGGTCATCTACGGAACGGACGAAGGGTGAAACACCGGTGAACCTGAAACTGCTGCGGTCGTGGGCCTGGATCGCGCTGTCCTTCGCCCTGCTCATCGGCGCCTTCACCGTCGCACGCCCCACGAAGGAACCCGCGAGCAACGCCCAGGGGACGGTCGTCACACCGACGACGGCGCCCTGGATCCCTTCCCCGGTCACCACCATCATCACGCCACCGCCGGTGACCACCGGCCCGCCCGCGGTCCCCATGCGCTGGCCCAAGGCGGAACGACCGGCCGGTGCCTCGAACAAGAAACAGCAGCCCGGCCCGGCCTGGTTCCAGGTCATGAACGCCCGGCAGTGCGTGAAGATCAACGAACTCGGGAAGAACTCGCCCCTCTACAACGGCTTGAAGCAGGCCTGCACCTCGGCCGCCGGTACCGAGGACTACTGGCAGGACGCCGCGGACAACCTCGAACGCGTCCAGCACAAGGACCTCGACTGCGCCGAGACCTTCGCCTACACCCTGCTGACCACCCTCATCAAAATCCACCAGAACAGCCCCGACAGCCCCATCACCTTCGTGGACGGCCCCACCCAGACGCCGCTCGCCTGCTGATCTCCCCCTCCAGGAGGAACGACCTTGCTCGACTTCGACGGACGGGAACGCGCGTTCCCCTTCTACATCGTCTGCGACGTCTCGCAGAGCATGTGGGATCCGGGCTTCCATCCGGGGGCGGCCCAGGTTCCGCTCGACATGCTCGGCGACGCCGTGCCGGAGCTGCTCTGGCAGATCCAGACGGAACCGGCCATCAGCGACGCCACCTGGGTCGGCGTCGTCGGTTTCCACAGCAGCCCGCAGGTGATCCTGCGGCTGACCCGGCCCTCCGAGGTGGCCGACCTCAAGGCGTTCGAGCCCGGCCAGCAGACCAACTACGCCTCGGCGTTCACCCTGCTGAGCGATCTGATCGAGCGGGACTGCTCCCGGCTGAAGGCCTCCTACAACCTCAAGCGGCCGGTGGTCTTCTTCCTCACCGACGGCATCCCCTACGTCGGCAGGGCAGAGCAGCCCGAGCCCGTGTGGCGCGAGTGCCGCGACCGGCTGGCGGGGCTGAGCTCCCGCCCGCAGATCGTGGCCTTCGGCTTCGGCCAGGCCCGCGGCGACATCCTGTGCAAGGTCGCCACGGAGCAGGACGGCCGTCCGCTGGCGTTCGTCGCCGACGGGGGCGTCAGCGTGGTCACGGTGCTGACCGCGCTCATGGACACCCTGTTCGTCAGCATCACCTCCTCGGTCGCCAAGGGGGAACTGTCCCTGCGCGTCCCGGACGGCATGCGCTGGGCGTCACCATGACCTTCCTGCAGATCGTCTGCATCTTCACCAGCGGCGCGTGCCTCCTGAACGGCATCAGAGGAGTGATCGCCCATGCCCCGTTCGCCGTACCCGCAGGGCTGGGACGGATGACCGGCCCGGATCGGCCGGCCGTCCCCCAGCACTCCGAACCGCGGGCGATCCGGGCCCCGTCCGGCGCGTCCGGGCTGGAGCCCCGCTATGTCGGCAGGACGCCGAGCCCGGTGTCGGTGCTGCTGCCCGCGAGCGTCCTGTCCGACCAGCCGAGCGTCCAGGCCGAGCACGGCATGTGGCAGAACGTGACGGTCCGGGCCGCCAGCAGGCGCGGACGCTCGCACATGCGCAGGGGCGAGCCGCTCCAGGACGCGTTCATGGTCCTGCCCTCCGAGGACCGGCGCTGGATCATCGCCGTGATCGCGGACGGGGTCGGCGGCTCCGCCTACGCGGAGGTCGCGGCCAGGACCGCGGTCGCGTCGACCATCCGCGAACTCGGGCTCCATCTCCGCAACGCGGTGAACGGGCCCACCCCGGCGGGCTGGCGGGCCGTGTTCTCCGAGGTCGCGGCGGACGTCGGCGACGCGAGGAAGTCCGTCCACGGCTATCCGGGCACGGACCGCAAGCCGCTCCCCAGCACGACGGTCGTCGCGATGGTCGCCCCGGCCGACGCGCGTCCGGGCGACACGGTCTTCGTCGCCGGGATCGGCGACTCCATGGCGCTGCTGCTGCGGGGCGGCACCGGGCAGTGGGAGGGGATCCTCGGCCCGTCCGGCTCCTCTTCGGACTCCGGGAACGACCCGACCGCGGCGCTGCCCGCCGACCTCGGCGATCTGCGGACCCTCGAACACGGCTGGGCCCGCGACGAGGTGCTGATGCTCGCCACCGACGGCTTCGCCCGGGGCCTGGGCCGCGGCAACTCGCTGCGCGACGACCTCGCGAAGGCCTGGCGCCGGCCGCCCGAGCTGCTGAGCTTCCTGCGCGACGTGGAGTTCAAGAGCGCCACGTTCGACGACGACAGAACCGTGGTCGCGCTCTGGCAGGGCGCCTTCGACAGGCAGGTGAAGTGACCGGTCTCCCGTTGTTCGTCGAGTTCGACGACCTGATCATCATGGAGCGGTTCTCGACCGGTGGAGGGCAGTCCTCGGGGCTGTTCCGCTGCAAGGCCCCGGACGGCGAGATCTACCTCCTCAAGACCTACACCGACGAGGTGCAGCAGAGCCTGCGGCCGATGCCCCTGCAAGAACTGATCATGATGCGGGGGATGCTGGGGCCCGAGGAACGGGCCGAGCTCGACGCCCGGTGCGCGTGGCCGCGGGCCGCGGTCATCAAGGACACCGCGATCAACGGCGTGCTGATCCCGCCCGCCTCGGCGGAGATGTTCGAGACCGTCGCCGGGCGGACCAAGACGCAGACGCGGCCCCGCCATCTGGAGGGCCTGGCCCGGCCGCCCGACGCCGCCGGCCGGATCGGCCTCCCCTACTACGAGATCCCGCAGAAGCTGGCGATCCTGAGCGGGTACTTCGACACGATGCGCTGGCTGCACGACCGGGGCTACGCCATCGGCGACCTCCAGCCGCGCAACGCCCTGTTCTCCGCCGACGGGGCGCGGGTCCTGCTCATCGACTGCGATTCGTGCGTCCCGCTGCTCGGTACGCCCGCCTTCGTCGCCCAGGACCCGGAGATCTGGAAGACGCCCGGCGAGGAGGCCTTCACCATCAGGACGGACCTGTACAAGTTCGCGTGGATGATCGTGCGCTGTGTGCAGGAGAACCTGGAGAGCCGGACGGTCCGGCGCGACCTGCTCCTGCCCGCGATGCAGGGCGCGGTCTGCGATCTGCTGGAGGCCCTGTGCGCCGGTGCTGATCTGGAGAACGCCTCGAACCTGCTGCGCGGCAAGGCCACGCTCTGGCGCGTCCTCGTCGTGGGGGACGCCCTCTACGTCCGCAACGACAGGAGCCTCCGGGCGCGGTGGGAGCCCCGGGCGGTCGAGCCCGCGGTGCAGCGGCCCGCGGTGGCCGAGGAGGAGTACTTCGACGACGGGGACGTCATGGAGCCGGCCGGACGGCGTTCCGTGCTGCGCACCATGGCGTGGGTCCTGATCCTCCTGGCCGTCTTCGTCTGCGTGGGCCTGCTCGCCGCCGACCAGCTTTCGTGAGCCGTTCCCTCATCCGCACCGGGGGCACGGTTCCGAGGGGCCGGGGCCGCCCTTGCGGTCGGAGACGTAGAGCCAGGCGTCGGCGATGAAGTCCTTCTCCGGGATCTCGCTCCGGGTGGCCCAGAAGGAGTCGGCGCGCAGGTCGCGGAAGCCGTGCCGGATGACGTCCCGGTACAGGTAGTCCGAGACGATCACCGCCAGGTCGGCCGAGGGGTAGTCCTCCAGGGCCGCCTTGGCGGGCTTGCTGTCGAGCAGGCGGAAGCACTCGATGACCGTGCCCCCGCCGAACCCGGCGGGGCCGGGGGTGACCATGCCGCTGGTCAGCGCCAGCCGCAGCCGGATGCGCGCGGCCTCGCTCAGGAGCCTGTTCTCCTGGCGGAGCGCCATGGTCATCCCGCGGATCAGATCGGGGATGACCCTCGTCTCGTCGATGTCACTCGGCGGAATGATCAACACTCCGTCACCGCTGTTCTGGAGGATCTCCTCGGGGAGACCGGCCTCACGGCAGGCGGCGTGGACGACGTCGACCAGGCTCTGCTGCGCTCTCATCTGCTCGGGGACCAGCCGCGAGCTCCAGCCCTTGATGTCGGCGGCGCCGCACAGCGCTCTGCGGGGAAGTGACATGGGTCTCTCCTGTGACTCGAGTGCGCCCATTCTTCGGGCTGGGCCCGGGTCGTTACCCGAATAAATCCGGACAGGGTCGATAAGTTCAGCCCGCGGCGAGAAGCCGGGCGGGCGGTGGGATGTCGGCGATCTCGGCGAGCCCGACCACGTCCCTGATGAAGATCCGCCCGCGCCGGCTGACGACGAGGTCCCGGAGCGCGTCGCCCTTGAACGCCTTCTGCACGGTGCCCTCCTGGGCGCCGATCAGCATGCCCAGCTCCACCTGGAGCAGGTCCAGCCTGAACTCCCCGTCGACCTTCTTGGCGAACAGCTCGGCCTGGTAGAGGACCGTGCGGGCCAGCCGTGCGTTGACCGCGTACCCCATGGCGTCCGCGCGGTAGGTGTTGGACTGCTTGAGCCGGAAGTTCGCCATCGAGGCGAGGGCGATCGCGGCTCCGGGATGCTCACCGAGGAAGTCCTTGAACCGGCGGCCCGGGATGACCAGGACGCTGGTGCGGATCCGCGCCGTCACCGTGGCCATGCGGGCCTCGTCGTTGAGGACGGCCCGCTCCCCGACGATGTCGCCGGGGTGGCGGATCGCCAGGAGCGACTCCGCCCCGTTCTCGACGACCACGGTCACGTTGACCCGCCCGGAGAGGATGAGGAAGGCCACGTCTCCGGGCTCGCCCTGGAGGACGAGGGTCTCCCCGGGTTCGTAGAGCTTCATGCGCCCGAGCCCGCGAAGCGCGTCTCGGGCCTCCGGCGCCAGGAATCCCATGTAGGAGGAATCCGGCCAAGGGGTCTGAGGGAACATCTAGCAACCGTCCGGGTCGAATCCGTTCTCCGCTAGCACCTCCATTATTGCCCTCACACCGGTCGCGAACTGGAGTGTTTCGAATATTTCCGGCAATACGTCGGCCTCCACGCCCGGACCGATCCGGCCGAGCGCGGCGTCCATGAGGCGGCGGGCCGCGTCGGGGTCGCCGGCCTCCGCCTCCCACAGCGCCAGCACGATCAGCGGCAGCGGGCTGCCGGGATCGGCCTCCGCGGCCTCGTTCAGGCACCGGTCCGCCCGCCTGTCCTCACCGCGGGCCTTCGCGGCGCACGCCAGCTCGACGAGCGTCGCGCAGCCGAGCCCGGACGGCCGCGCCGGCTCCCGGACCGCGACCTGCGCCGGGAGCCTGCGCGGAAGGTGGAGCCACGCGGTGGAGCTGCGGACCCCCTGCGGGCGGACCCTCCGCCAGACCGAGGCCGGGGAGCGGTCCTTCCAGCGGAGGATCACCTCGCGGAAGCACGGATCCGAGGCGATCACGGCGAGGTCGCTGCCCGGCGCGGACCGCAGGGCGGACCTGACCGCGTCGCCGGCGACCATGCGGGAGCCCTCGGCGAGGGCGAACCGGGCGATGCCGGCGGCGCCCGGCATGAGCAGTCCCGTCGTCAGCGCCAGCCGCAGCCGCAGCCTGCCGGTGCCGGACACGCCGGTGTTCTCGGCGGCGAGCACCCGGTCGAGCTCCCTGATCAGGGTCGGGAGCGCGTCGACCCGGGCGCCGGAAACGACCATGAGCAGCCCGTTCAGGCCGTGCCCGGTGTACGGGCCGTTGAGCCCGCTGCGGTGCAGGGCGGTGTCGAAGACCCGGGAGACCGCCGCGCGGGCGGCCTGGCGAGGAGGCGGACGCTCGGTCCCGCCCTCCGCCTCCAGGGTCAGGCACAGGCCGTTCAATACTCGATCGGGTCCAGCGGAAGCGAGCGGTACCCCTTCACCTCCTCGGGCACCAGCAGCCGCTGCGCCTGCACCGAGGCGACGAGCGAGTTCAGGAGGCTGGCCAGCGCCGACGACAGCGCCTCGCTGTTGGTCCCCTGCCGGGGGTCGGCGATGAACGCCGCGACCGTCGACATCTGCTTGAGCACCGACTCGACGGCCTCGCCGAATCCGTAGGTGATGAGGTGCGGGTGCGGCTTCCAGGACGGGTCGGTGAGGCCGCTCAGCGCCTCGGTCCACCGCTCGTACGGGCGGTCGGCGGGCGCCCCGTCGGTCAGGAGGAACACCACGGGCCGCAGCGGGGTGATCCTCGTGGCCAGCAGCCGCTGGAGATCGACGTCGATGCGTTCGCGCAGGAGCTCGAAGAGCGGCGCGAAGTTGGTGGTCCCCCGGCACTGGACCGTCGGGACCCCGGTCAGGTCGCTGATCCCCGTCATGCCGAGGACGACGTGCGGCCTGGTGCTGAAGGTGATGATCGACAGATGGATGAACTCGGAGATCCGCGGGTTGGAGTAGAGGGTCTCGAGGATCTCCTCCAGCGTCTTGTTGAGCAGCGCCTCATGGGCCTCCATCGACTTGGAGACGTCGAGCACGACATAGGTCGGCAGGCCTTTGCCCCGCGAGACGGCGGGGGCTGCGTCGGAGGTGGACATGTCGCTCCAGGGTCGTCGGGGAAACGTCGTCAGGGGAACAGGGAAACAACCACGCCGCCGAGGGCGAGCAGCAGCAGGACCACCGCGCAGGCGGCGATGGCCGTGGGCACCCATTCGCCGTCGAGCGTCTCGGGGCCGTCCGGCTCGGGCTCGGGTTCCGGTTCGGGCGCGAACACCGGATCGGGCTCGATCCGGTGCGGAGCGGGCCGGGACGCCCGGCGCGGCTCGGGCACCACGGCGCGGGACGGGGCCGTGTCCGGGACCGGAACCGGGGTGACCGGCCGCCGCGGCGTGCGGGCCTCCTGCTCGGCGTCGAGGACGGCCAGCAGGTTCGCCGAGGACGGCCGCGCGGTGACGTCGCCCTCGGTCAGGGTCTGCCAGAGGGTCTTGCCGACCGGCCCGTCCCGCAGCGCGGCGGGCAGCGCGTCGAAGGCCGCGGGGAAGTCGCTCCCCCGCGTCCCGGACAGGCAGCGGAGCACGGCCACCGCGAGCTTGTACCGGTCGGTGTGGACGGTCAGCGGCGTCCCGGCGGGCGCGAAGGGGTCGTCCCAGGTGTTGCACTCCACCCAGGCGCGTTCGCCGAACCCGCAGGAGTCCATGTCGATCACGAACACCCGCCCGCTGCCCCGCGCCCACAGCGCGTTGGCGTAGGACCAGTCCCCGTAGACCACGCCGTGCCGTTCGAGCAGCGCGCCCGCGGCGGCGAGGTTCCGCGCCACCGCCAGCCGCTCCCGCGGGGCCGGGACCTCCCAGCCCCGCCGGGTGAAGAACCCGGGCTCGGTCTGGACGAGCTGGTCGATGTCGAGCAGCCGCGAACGGGTCTCCCCCGAGATCCCGCGCATGCCGACGGAGAAGTCGGCGGGTGCCATCGCCATCAGCACCCCGACCGTCCCGCCCGCCTTGACGATGCGCGCCGCCGGCCAGCAGAAGGCGGTGTCGACCAGGGCGCGGTCGGCGGGCGTCATCGCGGACGGCAGATCGATCAGCCGGTCGAGCTCCTCGATCGGCTGGAGGGGGAATCCCGGCCGGTAGCGCTTCACCAGCCAGCCCGGATGACCGGCGCTCTCGTAGATCATCTCGGACTCGCCGTTCTCGCCCGCGATCATCCGGCCGCGGGCGGCGACCTCGGAGAACGGCACGACCGGCGGGACGGGCCGATCCGACCACGCCCTCATGGCCCGCACCAGACCACGACGGCCGTGCGGTCGTCGAGATGACCGTTCGCCTCGAACCCGACCTCCTGGAGGAACAGGGAGATGTGCGGCGGCCGGGTCCAGCGTTCGGCGAACCAGGCCGAGGTGGCCTCGGCCTGGCCGAGCGCGTCGCCGACCCCGTCCGAGGTGAGCGCGACGACCGCGCCGGGCTCCAGCACGACGGTCGTCGCCGTGGCCCGGTCGGGATGGAACGGCAGGAACTCCGTCAGGGTCCCGGCGTCGAAGCCCGTCTTCTCCGCGCCCGCCAGCCGGCGCCAGCCGCGCGGCTCGCGCAGCCAGCCGCAGACGTCGGCGACCGAGGCCAGCCAGATCTCGCGCCGCCCCGAGCCGTCGGGGAGGACCGGGATGACGGCCGCCAGCGCCGCGGCCCTGACGTCGTTCTCCGTCACCCCGAACTGCTCGGCCGCGCCCGACATCTGCCGGGCCGCCTCCAGGAAGATCTCGGGCGCCCGCAGCGGCGCGTCACGGTTCAGGTCCGCGCGCAGCCTGCCGACCAGGGCGCTCACCGCGACGCTCGCCCCCAGGTGGGCGCGGCTGCTGTCGGACATCCCGTCGGCCACCGCGACGATCAGATACCGCCCCGCGGCGTCGCGGCCCAGCTTGTAGGCGTCCTGGCGGGGCCCCGCCGGTTCGGCGCACCGGTGCCCGGGACCGACCAGCGACGCCGCCCGCACCGTCAGCCCGCCCACGCTCGCGGCGTCGGCGGCGATGCCGGAAAGGGCGGGCTCGTCGGGCAGCCGCCAGGGCATCCTGGCGGCCGCCGGGGTCTGTCCGAACGGGCTCGGGAAGGCCATCTGGTCGCCGGTGAGCGTGTCGTCCTCGCCCCTCCGGAACGGCCACGGCATCACTGACCACCCCGCTGCCACGGCGGCGGACGCCAGTCGGCCACCCCGTCGACCGACCCGCCGATGACCCGGTCCGGCATGACGTCCTCCTCCTCGTCCTCGTCGTACGAGGCCGGCGGGGGCGGCGGGAGGGCCTGGCGCGCCTCGGACGGCCCCGGCTGGATCGGCACCTGCTCGGTGAAGAAGGCGCCGGTCGGGTTGTTGCCGACGAACCCCTCGATCGGAGTGATGATCATCTTGCGCAGCGGCTCGATGTCGGCGTCCTGGATGAGGTCGTTGTCGACGAGCTTGTTGAACAGCTCGATCCGCTGCTGCCGGTCCAGGGTGCCCCGGGTGCGGATGTCGCCGATGACCTCGCCGACCTGGTCGGGGTGGCGCTGGAGGAACAGGAACAGCAGATCCTCCTGGCCGCTGACCTGGTTCCTCAGGTCGGCGATGCCCTGGGCCGTCATCTCCGACTGGAACGTCGCGTTGACCCAGGCGGCGTTCCGCGCGGCGGCCCCGGCGTCGTGGTCGACCTGGGCGATCAGCCGGAACAGCGTGATGCCCTCGTCGAAGGTCACGTTCCCCCGGGACAGCACCTCACCGACCTTCTCCTCGAAGGCGGCGTCCCGGTCGATGGTGTAGCGGCGGGCGATCGGCTGGAGCAGCTCGATCAGCCGGGTCCTGACGAACTCGTTGCCGTCGGGCATCCGGGCCCTGACGATCCGCGCGGGATCCGTGACCCGCCAGCCGACGTGCACCGTGAGCTGGAACTTCGCCGCCATCGACGCGCTCGGCACCTCCAGCTGCGCCGACATCGAGTGGTCGCCGATGTCGACCTCGTAGCGGAACTTGTAGCGCACGGTCGTGAACGCCAGGGGCGGCCTGGCCAGCTCGACCAGGGCGCCGTTGCGGTCGAGGTACAGGACGGCACGGCCGGGGACGGCGGGGACCCGCCCGGCCGTCGCCATCGGCTGCTCGTTCAGGATGAGCGGCACGGGCGGGACGGGCGGCGGTGGCGGGGCCGGCATCACGGCCTGGATCGGCGGCATCCCCTGCGGCGGGCCTCCACCGCCCGGCATCCCCTGCATCCAGGGCTGCTGGAGTGCTCCCGTCCACGGCTGCTGCGGGGCGGCCTGCTGTTGTTGCTGCTGCTGCGGGTCCTGGCCGCCCTGGGGCTGCTGGTGCCGCCTGTCGTCGCGGTGCGGCTCCGACTCGTCCGGAAGCTGCTGCTGGTTCATCGGAACTGCCTTTCTGCGGTGAGGATCCGGAGCACCTCGGCCGAGCACTTCGGCGCTCCCCGCGCCCCCTCGGCCCAGCTCCTGGCTTCGTAAGCGATGACGTCCCAGGTCCTGCCGTCCCTGGCGGCGGCGACCGCCAGCAGGCGGGCCAGTGCCCGGCGCACCACGGGTTCCGGTTCGGCCGTGTGCGCCCACTCGGCCAGCACCTCCTTGGCGCTGCGGTGCAGGCCCGCGGCGTTCAGGGAGTCCGCCCACAGGGCCGCGATCCCCCGCTGCCTGATCGGGGCGACCGTGGCGATGTGCAGGAGCAGCGGCCACGTCGTGATCTCCCCGTCGAGCTTCGGAAGCTCACGGACCAGGTCCGCGGCGGCGTAGAGGAAGGCCAGGCGGGCGGTGTTGCGCTGGTCCTTCTTGCCCAGCCAGCCGAGCAGGAGGGCGGCGGCGTCGAGGCGCTCCCCCTCCACCTCCCACATCTCGGTGACGGTCTCGCAGACGGCCGCGGTCACCTCCTCCTCGTCGGAGGCGGAAAGGTCCTCGAGCGCCTCCAGCGCGGCGGCCGACCCGGACGCGTCGTGCTCCAGCCGCCAGGCCCGGGCGGCCGTGGCCTGGAGGGCGGGCGACACCTCGTCCACCGCCCACTCGCGGACCATGCCGCGGATCGTCTTGCGGAGCTCGGGATCCTGCTCGGCCGCGCCGCGCAGGGCCACGGCCGCAGCGTCGCGCAGCCGGGGATCCTCGTCCCTGGCCCACTGCACGATGACGTGCCGCCGGACGTGGTCGAAGGAGCGGGCGGTGAGGAATCCGACGGCGACCGCGGTCCGGACCCGGACGGTGTCCAGCTCGTGCCTGGCGTACTCGCGGAGCCAGCTCAGCAGCTTGGGACGGGCGTCGTCGTACTCGTTCCAGAAGTAGAACAGGTATCTGCGCTGGAGGTTCGGGTCCTTGAACCGCACCACTCCCGCGGCCGTCCCGCCGTGCCGGGTCTGCACCGTCGAGGGGACGACATGGGCGCGCAGCGCCTCCAGCCGCGCGGCCCGCTTACGGACGAGCGGGGCGTGGCGCGCCTGTTCGGCGCTCTCCAGCGCGTTCTCCGGTTCGAGGTAGGACTGGAGCAGGTCGGCGGAGGCCGAGGCGGTCTCGTAGGGCTCGCCGCCCAGCACCGCGATCGCCATGGCCATGCACTGGGTGGACAGGTCGGGCAGCGCGTCCGCCCAGCGCTCGAAGGCGGCCTGGTCCTGGAGCTCGATCCTGGCCCTGACGGCCGCCGCGAGCGGCTCGTCGCCTTCGAGCGCCTCGGCGAACAGGTCGGCGAGCGTCGCGGCGTGGACCGGCCGGACGTCCTTCTCCAGCTGCTCGGCGATCAGGGCCATGGCCTCGGCGTCGTCGAGGACGCGGTCGGCGCCCTCGAAACCGGAGCGCTGCTCGAGATGCCTGATCAGCATCTCCCGCCGGTCGCCGGCCGGGCCCTGCTCGTGGACCAGGGCGGAGAACTCCGAGCAGCCGAACCTCCGGCCGCGCGTCACGGTGATGACGAGCCGGGCGTCGCACTCCTCCAGGACGCCGACGAGGCTCTCCAGCTCGAACGAGGTCAGGGCGCGCGCCGCGGGCCCGGCCAGGTCGGTGAGGACGTAGCCCGCGCCCGCGGTCAGGTCCGCCGCGGTGAGCATGCCCAGCCGGGTCTCGGGCGCGAGCAGGAACACCCGCGGGAAGCCGGACAGCAGCCGCCGGGCGGTCATGTACCGTCCGGCGCCGTCGTCCGCGCACAGGACGGTCACCCGGTGCGAGGCGACGGCCTCGACCAGGGCGGTGAACCCCTGCGGCGGCACGAACACCCGGCCCAGCGCGTCCAGGTCGGTCAGCTCGCACAGCCTGACGGAGTCCTTGCCCGCGGAGGCGGCGTGGAAGTGGATGTCGCGGCCGGCCATCGCCCCGGCCTTGATGTCGTTGCCGGTGAAGCTCGACAGGGCGTCGGCCTCGGCGCCCAGCCGCTCGCCGACCGAACCGGCCTGGCCCGTCCTGGCCGAGAACCTCCGGCCCAGTTCCTGGTGCTTCGCCTTGGCCCCTTCGGCCCTTTCTCTGTCCTTCTCGCCGCCGGTGCCGCCCCCGCCGCCCTCGCCGTCGGGGGTGCTCTTGGCCGGTTGCTGCGGCTCGGCCGGGGAGTCGCTCATCCCTGGGCTCCGTGGATGTCGCCCACCGCGAAGTAGGTGGAGTTGATCGTGTTGCCGACGATGGAGACGGACGGGCCGCCCCCGGCCGGAGGCTTCGGCCGCTCCTGTCCGGCCCCCGCGGGACCCGGCCCGGCGGGTGGGGGTTCGGGCAGGGCGTGGCCCGGCAGCCAGAACCAGGCGTGGGAGCCGCGCACCTTCACCTCGCGCAGGTCACCGGGTTCGAGCGGGGTGAGCTGCCCGGCCACGGTGTCCTGGTACACCGGATCGGCCACGATCACGGCGAGGTCGGCGGCCGGGGCGGCGGCCAGCGCCGCGACCAGCTCGGGGCAGTCGCGCAGCCGCTCGGCGGTCACCGGGCCCGACCCGGAGAACCCGTGCGGGCCCTCGATGGTCTGACCGGAGTGGACGGCCACCCGCAACCGCACCCGGGCGGCCTCGGCCGCGGTCCGGTTCCGTTCGGTCAGCGCGGTCGCGAGCTTCTCGACGAACCGCCCGACGACCTCCGCCTCGTTCTCGGTCCCCGGCAGCACGGCCAGCTCCGACCCCGAGCTCCGCCGGATCCGCCAGGAGTCCCGGGCGAGCCCCGCCTCCCAGGCCGCGGCGTCCAGGACCCGGGCGAACCCCGCCAGCAGCTCCCCCTGCATCAGCGCGGTCCGCTCCGCGTAACCGTCGACGGCCGAGGCCACCAGCAGGAACCTCCCGTTCCACCGCTCGGCCATCACGCCCCCCTCGCCAGGAAGACGACCGTCAGGACGACGATCACCGTGGCGACCAGCGCGATCAAGCTCGCGTACCGGTCTACGAAGCCCGGAGGCTCCGGTTGCCCGTCCCGTCTCTCCCCTCTGTCGAGGAATCGTCGCGGTTGGGGCGCGGGCTGGACGACCAGCGGCGGCGCCACCGGATGGAAGGGAGCGGGCTTGTCCACCTGTACCGCCGTGCCCCTCCGGCCGAGCCACTCCAGCAGGGCGGGGAGCACCGCGGCCTCGAAGGCTTTGATGGACGATCCCGGCAACCGCCCGTAGAGCTCGCCCATCGCCAGATGCCAGCTCTCGGGGGCGTCCGGGCTCCGTGTCGTCTCGGCCAGCTTGGCGAACATCACGTCCTCGTTCTGCTGCCTGAGCACCATCGGGCCCAACAGGTCGGCGATGGAGCGTCCGGCGAGGTCCTCGTCCTGGCCGATGGTGCGCAGATCTTGATCGAACCACTGGTGCTCCATGGCCGTCGCCAGCGCCTGGAGGGCCGCCTGCTCCTGGAGGCGGACGCCGTGCCTGCCCGCGGCCGCGATCCACTTGGTCGCGACATGGATCGCCTTCTTGTCACCTTCGAGACGCCCCAGCTCCCGGTACAGGTCGGCCAGCGTGAACCCTCCCGCGGTGGCGGCGCCGTTGAAGGCGGTCGAGGTCCGCACGGGTTCGGCGACCCTGTAGTCCTCGTCCGCGCGGGACCGGACGGGCGGGTAGGAAGCCGAACGCGCCGGGGCGAGCTTGTCCGGCGCGAACCGCAGGAACTCGGCGTTGCTGAGGACCGCTTCCATTCGTGCGGTCAGGTCCTCCACGTAGGCGGTGGCCTCCATGAGGTTCTCGGCGAACTCCTTCGATGGAAGGGCCTCATAAGCCTTCACCAGGCACTGCGCGGTCCGATCCGCCAGGTCGCCCTGCTCGTCGCCCGGCGATTCGCTGAACGGCCTGAAAACCGCCTCGCGACGCTTGGAGTTCGGCGGCGTCTCCGGCATCTTCTCGCTCCGGAACATGATCCGCGGGGCTCCCTGGAGGCCTGCCCTGGAGTGCGGCTCGAAAGTCGAGAAGGACGGCCGCCATTCGTTGAGGAGGTCGCCCTTGGCACTGGTCAGCATCGGTCCGAGTACAGAGAACAGGCCACGGAGCAGCGGAAGCTGGGTCCCGTTCCGCAGGGGCATCCGGATCATGTCCTCGGGAAGCATGATGCCCAGCGGTATCTTCGGTTCCCGCAGCGCGGCGGCGACCATTCGCTGGATTCGAAGTTCTCCCCTGGTCTCCACCGCTCCGGAACGCGCGAACTCCGCCAGTTCGGCGGGGTTGATCCCCGGAAGGACGTCGTCGCGGGCGGCCTGACCGGGTTTCGCCCCCAGGAGGTCCAGGGGCGCACCCCGTGCCATCCAGGCCAGCGCGAGGTCCGTGGAGACCGCATCCATGCCGCCGACGATCGCCCGGGCGACCTGCACATTGCGATTTCCGTCCTCATGCGGCGCGTTCGTGTACAGCTTCCTGGCCTTCTCGTCGAAGCACCGGTAGATGATCGCCGCCTGGCGGGTCCCGGGGAAGACGAGGTAGACGAGGCTGTCGGCGCGCGTCTCCTCCGACAGAGGAGGGCTCGCGAACTCCGCGAGATGGACCCACCATCGCTGGAAGTACTGCGGATCCGCGGAGGCGGAGGTGGAGTAGGCGACGGGCCCGAAGTCGCTGTTCTGCCGCCAGCGGAGCTCGATCTGGTTGACCTTCGCGGTGCCCATTTCAGATCCCGATCTTCTTGGCTTCGGGCGTCGTGAGCACCCCGGTCATGGCCATCAGTGACAGCAGCGGCGCCAGCACCCGCTGCGGTTCCACCCCGCGCACGAACCGCCCGTCGGAGACGGCTCCCGAGCCGACCGCCGAGGCGAAGTGCAGGGTGGCGCGCTTGCACTCGCGGTACGGCCTGATCCAGGCGCCCGCGTCGCGCTCGTACAGGTAGGCGTAGACGTCGGCGCTCTCGGCCAGCGAGAGCTCCGCGTCGAGCTCGCGGCCCTCGTGGCGGAGCCAGAGGGCGGCCGGGTCCTCGAAGCGGAGCACGTCGGACTTGTTGAGGACCACCGCGGCGCTGACCTTCGACAGCCGCGGGGCGAGGAAGTTCAGGACGGTGTTGAAGGTCGGGTCGCCGAGCTTGGTCCGGTCGAGCCCCTGCGCGTCCACGACGAAGATCAGGCCGTCCGCGACGCTCAGGAAGCGCTTGGCCTTCCCGATCTCGGTCAGCTCGCCGCCCGAGACGTCGAACAGCGCGACCGGCCGCGGGGTCTTCCCGTTCTCCTGGATCAGGAAGGCGTCGACGAAGCCGTTCTCGCCGCGCTGGGTCGTGTCGAGCACCTTGCCGTCGTCGATGAGGGCCTTCACCTGGCCGTCGACGAGGCTCTGGTGCCGCACCAGGTCGATGGGCTCCTGGGTGAGGCCGTGGCCGAGGCCCCGCCGGACGAGCTGGGCGATCATCGCGGTGAGCAGGTGCGTCTTCCCCGACGAGGTGGCGCCCACGAACCCGAAGACGGCGGGCGGCCCGTACTCGCCGTAGGCGTACGGCAGGTAGTGGAACACCCCCTCGGACTCCTCGGTGCGGCAGCGCACGAAGGCCGTGCGGAGCTCCCGGTCGCGCAGCTCCTCCCCCGCGTCGGGGGGCAGCTTGAGCCGCACGTAGTCGTTGACGGTGTCGTCGAACTTGTAGAGCCTGGCGTCCTCCCAGCTCAGCGGGGTGAGGCACATGGGGCAGGTGACCTTCCCGCCCTTGGCGCCGCGTTCGGAATCCTTGGGCGGAGGGGCCATGTTCGCTCCGGTGAAGGTGGGCCAGATCTGGATGGGGGCCTGCGCCGGGAGCTGCGCCGGATCCCAGAAGTCCGCGACGCTCGGCACGGGCGGCGGCGGGGGTGGCGGCGGTTCGGCGGGCAGGGGCTGGAGCAGGCGTCCGAGCCGGGCGGACATGTCCCGCTCCCCGAGGACGCCCAGGTTCCGCAGCTCCGTGTCCAGCGAGCCCTCGACGTACCGCTCGGCGAGGCGCTGCGCGACCTGCGCGTAGTCCGGGTAGGGCACGGGATACGGCGCACCCGGCCGGAACCTCAGGAACAGCCCGGAATGGTCGACCGAGTTCCACCGGTCGTCGTAGGTCTCGAAGGCGAGGTTCCAGGTCCCCGTCCCCGTGAGGCCGACGGTCAGCGCCCCGAGGATCTCCTGGACGGCCCACAGGAGGCCGAGGGTGAACATCGACGACGGCAGGACGAGCGGAGCCGGGCCGTTGGCCAGGATGTGCGAGAGCGCCGGCCCGAGCCGTGCCATCACCTCCGCCGACCGTGTCTCGGCGGTCGGCGGGGTCCGCGAGCCGACGAACCACGCGGGCGACAGAGGGGTGAGGGTGCCGGGCAGCTGAGCCCACGACCAGCTGCTCAGTTCGAGGGCCAGCCGGGTGCTCAGCAGGGTGGACGAGCCGATGAGCGCATGGGCGTTCTCGCTGCCGGGACCGCCCGACTGGTCCCTGCGCACCAGGGCCGCCTGCTCCCCGAACGCTCCGTAGAACAGGCTCGGCTGGGCGGACTCGTTGGGATCGGTGCGCAGGAAGGGCTCGGTCCAGGTCTGCCACTTGGCGACGTCGTTGTAGTCGGTGAAGGTGTACTCGACCGGTCGGAAGACCCGGCCCTCCGACAGGCCGGTCGAGGCGTAGCGGATCTGGTGGAAGTCCACGTCAGGCACCGCCGCCGAACAGCCGGAAGGTCCTCGATCGCGGCGGGGCCGCGGGCGGGGTCGGCGGGGGTGGTGGCGGCGGCGCGGCGGGCGGCGGCTCGTCGTCGGGCCGTCCGCTTCCGGGATGCTTGGTCTCCCGGAAGCGGTAGAACTCGTCGAGGCCCTCCTGGAACCGCGGGCTCAGCCCCTGGCTCCGCGGGATGGGGTCGGTGCCGCCCAGCCGCCGCAGAAGCTCCCGGACGGCCGGACGGGCGTCGAACTCGCCGAAGATCCCGGCGAGCCGGACGGTGAGGTCCGGATCGTCGGCGAGCTGGGACCGGTGGTCGAGTTCCCTGCCGGTCAGCACGAAGTAGATCAGCCGCCCGGCGGCCCACACGTCGTCCTTGGCGGTCACCGCCCCGGTGGCCATCGCGGGCCGCTGCTCCGGCGGCTGCCAGGGCGGCGTCCCGAGGACCGCGCGGGGGGCTCCGACGACGGTCGCGCACGAGAAGTCGCCGATGCGGACCTGGTTGCCGTCCCAGGACACGCTGTAGGGCGAGATCGAACGGTGCGCGACGCCCGCCGCGCTCAGCCAGCGCAGCCCCGTCACGAGGCTGAGCTGGAACCGCTCCTTCTCGCTGTGCATCAGGTTCCCCGCCGCCTGGAGCACGGGGGCCGCGCTCTGGGGCTCGATCAGCGCGAACGCCTCGGAACCGTCGTCGGTGTCGCGGCCGATCAGCTTGGCGATCTCGGCGGGGTGACGTCCCTGCCCGCACAGCCGGCTGATCCTCAGCCGTGCGAGGATCTCGTTGTCGAGGGCCCGGTGACCGGCGCTCCCGTCGCGGGCGCCGGCGGGCACCTCCAGGCGGAGCACCTCCTCGTGCCGGCCGTTCGCGTACTCCAGCCGCAGCCGCCGGGCGCGCAGCGGGGACCCCTGGTAGACCGCGTCGTCCGGAAGCTCCTCGTACTTGGCCTCGACCTCGGTCCCGTACGGGTCGAGGAAACGGATCTCCTTCGTCATCGCCAGGCCTCCTTCTCATCCGTCCAGCTCGTCGAGGTCATGCCGGGACGGATCGGCACCAGGCGCAGGACCCCCGCGTGCTGCGCGGAGGAGATCCACACCATTTCGGCGGCCGACCTGCCCTCCGCCGCGGCGGCCAGCCCCGACCTCGGCGCGAAGCGCACGACGGGAACCTGGCCGTGGCCCGGATCGAGCAGCGCCAGGTCGTCGGCCGAGCACAGCTGCCACATGACGTCGTGGGGGTTCTGCGCGGCGGCCCTGAGGAGGTCCTCGGTGTGCGGGTTCGCCGCGACGGAAGGCTCGCGGTCCACCGCGAACGGCGGCGGCTCGATCGGGCCGTGCTCGCTGACGTGGTCGTCCCAGAGGCGCAGCAGATCCTCGGTGGCCCGCGCCGCCGCGTCGCCGTGCTCGCCGGGCGAACCCGACGACAGCTCCCTGAGGCGGGGCTCCAGCACGGCGAGGACGAGATCGCCGAGCTGCCGGCGGAGCGCGGGGTCGGGGTTCGGCGGGCCGGACAGCTCCCGCCGCAGGTCGGCGCCGCGCGCCTCCAGCTCCTGGGCGGCCCGGTCCAGCGCGACCCTGAGCCGGACGACGGCGTCCGAGGTGTTCAGCCGCGCCGTCGCCTGGGCCCACTCCCGGTCGGCCCGCCCGAGCACGGACAGCAGTTCCTCCAGCGACCTGCCCGCCTCGGCCAGGCCCGCCTCCGCGGCCCAGTGCGTGGCCCGCGAGCGCCACGACAGCAGCGTCCCGGTGATCGCCACGGCCAGCGCGCCCACCAGGGCGAGCGGCCAGAGCGCGGGAGAGGTGCCGGTGACGAGCACGCCCGCCGCGACGCCCCCGCCGACGGCGGCCGCCGCGTTCAGGCCGAGGCCGAGGTGCGCACGTCCCCCGCCCGGTCCGCGCACGACCGTCAGCGCGACGAGCAGCGTCCACAGGACGCCCATCACGGCGCCGCTGACCGGGCCGAACGGGGTCAGCCCCGCCAGCGCCCCCGCCACCAGGCCCACGCCGGGCAGCCAGGGTTCGGGGCCGGGGAACGGCTCGGGTGAGCGCAGCCGTTCGAGGAGGGAGTCGGGGCAGGCCTCGTCCAGGGCGGCCGTGTGCGCGCGGCTGCCGCGCGGCACCAGCTCGTCGGCGAGTCCGCTGAGGCGTTCCGACAGCTTCGGCAGCGGCGTCTCGCGGTCCAGCGCCTCCCGCAGGTAGCCGTCGAGGGCGGTCCTGGTCCTGGTGGCGTCGAAGTCCTCCGCGTCGAGCGGGACGATCCCCGCCCGGGTCAGGGTCTCGTACTGGGCCGCGGTCAGCCCGCTCGTGCTGTGCGCCTCGTCCAGCAGGATCCGCAGGTCCTCCCGGACGTTGAGCAGGTACTCGCCCGCCTCGACGACCAGCTCACGGACCGGCGAGGGCGAGCCGAGCAGCGCCGACGGCTCCGGCAGCGTCTCGGCCAGCTCGCCCGCCCCGGCGAGGGCCTCCGCGCAGCCGTTCACCCGCCGGGTGAAGGGGCCGGGCTGGAACTCCACCGGGCGGGACGCGCCCGAGCCCCGGCCGAAGCCGCCGAAGGCGGGGGCGGGTCCCGGACGCCGTTCCAGCGTCTGCTCGATCGCCGCGAGGAGGCCGAGCTGGAACTCCGACGGCCCCCCGCCCGCCCCGGCGAGCCGGTGACCGGGGTTCGCCACCCCGCCCGGGATCCGTTCGAGGAGCCGGTGCGCCTGGTCGAACACCTCCGGGATCGTGAGGACCTCGACCAGCCGGACCAGGCCGGTGTCGCGGTCCTCGCGGCTGTCGCGCCGGGTGGCGGGGGCGCCGGCGGCCAGCCGCCAGTTGACGCCGCCGGGGTTCAGCACCCACAGCACGCCCGCCCCCTGGGCGAGACTCCCCGGCAGCTCCAGCTTCGTCCCGTCGCCGTGGCCGACCGCCACGCTCACGATCGCGTCGGTGAAGCGCGACCTCAGCAGTTCCTCGTAGGCCTCCTGGTGGGCGTGGAGCGACCGCGCCTCGTCGAGGATGAGCAGCCGGGTGAGGTCGGGCTCCTCGGAGTTGGCCAGCAGGGCGCCCGCCCGTTCCAGCGCCTCGGCAGGCCCGATGCCGCGCAGCTGGAGCTGGACGACCCGGGCCCTCACGCGTAGCCGTCCTTGCGCTGGGCGGTGTAGGCCTCGAGACCGCGGAGGTTGTCCCGCGTGGCGGGGACCTCGAAGTGGTAGTCCAGGGCGGAGGGGAAGGTCTCCGCCCAGAAACTCCGCATCTGCCGGGCCCTGGCGCGGCTGGTCGCGTTGAGCTCGTCGAGCATCCAGTCGATGTGCCCGACCTGCTCCTTGGCCAGCTCCCGCACCACCTGGTAGAGCTTGGACGGCGGGTTCGCGCCCTGTTCCAGCCGGTGCGGGGTGATCTGCATCAGGTGCGTGCAGAACTCGCGGCGGGCGTCGTCGTTGTCGGAGAAGGTCCACAGCTCGTAGGCGTTCAGCAGGCTCCCCCACGACGACGCCTCCTCCAGGGGCGTCAGGTCGAGCGTCATCGACACCTCGTTGAGGGTGATCGTGACGCCGGCGGGCGACGTCTGGCTGCCCTCGACGGTCACGTCCCCGTTCCATAGCGCGCACAGCAGCCTGTGCAGGATCTTGATCCGGTGCTCCTCCCGGGTGGCGAGGTAGCCGAAGTCGTAGCCGGTCCGCTGCCGCCACGGCAGGAAGTCGGTCGGCCGCGGGTTCTGCAGCGCCTCCGACCAGCTCCGCAGGACGTCGCAGACCTCCCGCACCTCGGTGATCCCCATGGACGACCGGAACAGGACGACCGAGACCGACTCGGCGGTGCTGTTGGTGAACTCGAAGGTGACGCCCTTGCCGCTCGGCAGCCGCACCGACTCCTTGAGGTACTCGGCGATGGCCGGGTTGCGCGACCCCGGATAGGAGACGAGCACCTTCATCGGCCCGGTCCCCTGCGGGGTGAAGTTCGCCGGGACGAGGCCGGTGAGCTTGCTGCGGAACTCGTCCAGGACGTCGCCCGCCAGCCGGCCGATCGTCTGGCCCGAGGCCTCCGACAGCAGGTCGCGCAGCTTCGGCAGCAGGGTCGCCTTCCCCGGGACGTCCTCCTGGATGTAGGTCTTCACCTGCGCCTTGACCCGCTCGCGCATCTCGCTGATCGCCCGGTCCACGGTCGACTCGGCGGTGTGCAGGTACATCTCGCGCCAGCCGTCGCCGCCGATCAGCGCCTGGAGCAGGTCGGAGGGGGTCGCGGCCGGGTTGAGGTCGAGCCGGTCCAGCAGCCGGACGACGACGCTGCGGTAGAACTGCTCCAGATCGCCGCCCGGCGGCAGCAGGTAGGAGACGCCCACGCGGGAGCGGTAGAGGATCTCCGAGCGCTCCCGGAACTGGTCGGGATCCTGGAGGGCCAGATCGTTCAGCGCCTGGTTGAGCTTGATCAGGTTCTGTTCGACCTGCTCCAGGGGGCGCATCCACTTCGAGGCGAGCGTCGACCACGGCTCGGTCCACGCCACCCGGTTGCGCCAGCGGTACCAGACGTCCTGGTCCTCGCGGCAGGCGGTCGGCTCGTCCTCGGCCCACTTCACCTTGACGGTGCCGAGCACCCGGTCCTTCAGCAGCGGGACGGGCGGCGGCGCCTCGCTGAAGCCGTCCGGGGGCGCCGGGGGCTCCCTGCGCCGCTGCATCAGGCCCGCCGCGCCCTCCTTGTCCACGACGTCGTTGAGCGACCGGTGCCCGAAGAGCACGCGCTGGAGCCGCAGCGGATCCACCTGGGTCAGCAGCCGGTTCACCGCGTCGCCCGGGTGGAAGAGGCTGACCCGGTCGGGGATGTCATGGGCGAGGGCGGAGCGCAGGTCGCTCAGGGCGTCGCGCATCGCCTCCATCCGGTCGTTGAGGGTCGCCATGACCTCCCGCGCCCCCGTGGCGGGCTCCGGCTCGGCGAAGTCGAGCTGACGGCGGGCGAAGATCTCGTGGATGTTGGAGAGGGTGAAGAACTGCTCGATCAGCTCGCGGTTGGTCTCCACCCCGACGACCGGCAGCCGCAGTTCCTCGATGCCGCTGCGGATGATCCGGCCGGCGACGATGTCGGCGAGTTCCTCTACGGGGGTCGTCAGCGACGTCACCAGGGCGGTCGACACCCCCCGGTTGCCGATGCCGTTCTCGGCCGTGCTCTGCCGTTCGATCGCCGAGTTGATGAAGCTGTCGGCGAAGGACTGGCGCTCCTCGCCGTTGCCCTGGTTGCTCTGGTTGAGCTCCGTGCCCACCAGCGACATCACCAGCGAGACCACCGAGCGCCTCAGGTCGTCGGGCGCGGCGCCGACCGGCCGGGAGAACAGGAACGCCGTCTGCACGACCCCGGGCTTCAGGACGACCCGGCCGTCCTGCGGGTAGCGGACCGACACGTCGTCGGGGTCGGCCGGGCCGCCGTCGGGGCCGCGCAGGTCACGGACCGCGTCGCCGCCGTTCTGCTGGTCGACCAGGCGGAACAGGTCGAGGAGCGCGCGCCCGGCGTTCAGCTCCGCGGCCCGGCCCCCGCCCAGCCCGTCCGGGAACGCCGACGGCATGAGGACCAGCGGGTAGATCTTGGGTTTGACCTGGGTGTCCTGGAAGACCTTCCCGATGAGGTGCAGGTAGTCGTAGAAGATCCCGGCACCGGTTCCCCCGGCGATGGAGAACGCGACGAAGACGTCGACGGCCTTGGTGTTGATCCGGCTCCCGGTGTCGGCCAGCCGGTGCAGGTCGGCCGCGGCCTGCGCGCCGGCCAGGTTGCCCACCGCGTTCTGCAGGTCGCGGATGGCCGGGTTGATGCCCGAGCGGAACGTCTCGAACAGCGCCGCCCTGCCCACCGTCGGGAGCTGGCCCGCGCCCTTCTGCAGCGGCAGCACCCGGGGCTCGCCCTGCTTGGGCGGCAGCCATCCCTGGACGACCGGCAGCGCGGCGAGCCTGAGGTTCCGCGCGACCTCCGGATAGGTGTCGACCTGCGGCACCAGGTCGCGCACGTAGTGCGCGGTGGCCTGCGCGGCCGGGATGTGCTGGGCGCCCGGGACCACCCTGGCGGGCATCCGGTCCAGCTCGGCCTGGTTGACGTCGGCGTAGACGAACTGGAGGCAGTCCGGCAGCTGGTAGCGCAGGGCGCTCTCGCGCCTGTTCTGGAAGGCCGTCCCGTCGGGGCCGCAGATCTCCTCGCGGA
Source organism: Actinocorallia longicatena (assembly GCF_039534125.1). NCBI lineage: Bacteria > Bacillati > Actinomycetota > Actinomycetes > Streptosporangiales > Thermomonosporaceae > Actinocorallia > Actinocorallia longicatena. The sequence goes on from NZ_BAAAUV010000021.1 coordinate 71,803, forward strand.
GCCGGCGCTCGAACTCAGCGCCGATCAGGCATCCGGTGCCGCCCAGCCCGACGAACATCACGGGTTGATAGAGCTTCATCATGTCTCCCTGTAAGACCTAGAGCCAGGGGTCGTCGAGGTCGGGGGTCGTGCGGCCGGCACCGCCCGGCGGGGGCTGCTCGGTCCGGCCGCCGTCCTGCGGGCCGTCGCCGTGGCCGTGGCCGTCCCGGTGGCCGTCCCTCCTCGGGTCCGGCCGCCGCCGGGGCTGCTGCTTCTTCTTCTTTCTCTTCGCCAGGCCGATCGTTCGCCTGGGCCGCTCGTCGCGGAAGGCCAGCATCAGCCCGCCCTCGAGGGGCTGGCCGTCGGACCCGAAGGAGATCTCCATCTCGCCCTGCGGGGTCCGGACGACCACGCCGTCCCGGCCGCGGGAGGCGGTGTACCGGGGCGAGCCCGGCTGGTAGTGGCCGAGGGCCGCCTGCCTGCCGTCGGCGTTGTGGATGGTGAAGCGGAACTCCCTGGACCAGCGGGTGGGGGCCTTGAGCTCCCGGCCGACCCGTTCGCCGTCCCGGTTGAGCGACACGACGAGGCCGCGGGCGTTCACCCGGCTGCGCCAGGCCCGCCGGCGGAGCCAGAGACCGACGACCGTCGCGAGGAGCAGGACCAGCGCGCCGACGATCCACCAGCGGTGCCGCTGCGCCCAGGTCGGCGGCTCCTCGATCGTGACGGTCAGCAGGCCGTTGGCGTAGACGGACGCCGGGTCGCTCTCGCCCACGAGCCTGAGCGTCAGCGAGGTCCCGCCGAGTTTCGCGTCGGCCCCGAACGTCACGGAGAAGTCGTGGGCGGAGTCGCCGGGCGGCAGCTCCACCGCGGTGCCGGGCGCGACCGCCGCCCGGGCGGGCCCCGCGCCGTCCAGGGTGAGCACGGCGCGCTGTGCGGAGCCCGTGGCGTTCCTGGTCGTGATCTTGCCCTTCACGGTGGCGCCCGGGTTCACGTGCCCGTCGGTGACGAAGGCGACGTGCCCTTCGACGCCCGCCTTCTCGCTGGTCACCTGGACGGTGACCGGAACCTGCTCGGCGTGCAGCCCGACCCCCGACACCTCGCCGGTGAAGGAGAGGGTGCCGACCTCGTTCGGCGCCGTGAACTCCCCGGCGAACCTGCCGTCGTTCTTGACGTCGTCGGGTGCCTTCCCGTCGTCGTGCACCGGCACCTTCCGCGGCGCGGTGAGCCCGACTCCGGAGGCGACGACGTTGAAGTCGAGCCCGCGCAGGGCGTTGGCGTCGGTGAGAGCGCCCGTCCGGGTGATCAGCGACAGCCGGACGACGAGGTTCTGGCCGATCTGCGCGCTCGGCGGGTCGACGAGGATCGAGGCCCGCACCGCCCCCTGCCAGAGCGCGGTGGCGCTGACGAGCTGCTTGCCCATCGCCTCGGGCGCGCTCAGCCTGACCGTCCAGACGCCGTTCACCGGATTGACGATCCGCAGGCTCTCGGTCGCGGTGTTCTCACCGCTGCGGGTGAAGGTGGACTCCCCCGAGGAGGCGCCGACCGCCGTGCCGCTCGGGTCGAGGTAGTCGACGCGGATCTTCGGATCGCCCTTGGTCACCGTGATCGTCCCGTCGGTGGCTATCACCGGGATGGCGATCTTCAGATCGCGCTGCTGGCCCTTCTCGAGGGTCGTCGAGTCGGTCTGGCTCAGCCCGGAGCAGGTCGCCAGCGCGTACACCTCCGAAAGGGAGCGCAGCACGTCGCGCGAATCGCGGACGACCCTGGCCTTGGGCCGGGATTCGCTGCGCGGATCGCAGCCGTCCTGGGAACCGCCTTCGGAGAACTTGTCCAGCGCGCTCTGCTGCACACCGGAGCCGAAACCGAGCGGCCAGATCTGCACCTTGGTGTCCTTCGCCCGCTTCAGCCCGAGTGCGAGCTGGGTGCGCGCCTCGGCGTTGCGGTCGCCGTCGCCGTAGTTCGGGCTGTTCGGGACGTCGAGTTTCCCGTCGGTCAGCAGGAATACGACCTTGAGCGCGCCCACCGGTGAATCGTCGTACAGCGCCGAAAGCGACTTCGAGAGCGCCGCGACATGATCGGTATCGGCGCCTTCGGCGGCCGTCCTGAGGTGGAGGTCCTTTACACAGGAGGCCAGATACTGCCGGTTCATCTCGCTGTCGACGAGCGTCGGACGGCATACCTGGCGGGCGGCCACCTGATTCGGCCCGCCGTTGTTGCTGCCGAATCCGATAACGGTGACCCGGCTCTTCGGATTCAGCACGGCCTGCGCGATCGTGGACGTCGCCGCGATCTCCTGAACCACGTCCTCGCTGCTCAGACTGGCCGACTCGTCGACCGCGATGACCATGTCGAGAGGTGTGGTCTGCACTTCGGGATCGGCCGCGGCGGACACCGGAAGGAGAAACAGACCCCCCAGCATGATCGCCGTTACGGCATGCCTGATAGAACCTCGTTCGGTACCCATGGATCCCCTGCTAGCCCGATTAATTCGATCTTGACTCGTTCTCGAATTCGTGAATGTTGCCCCGCCGGGCAGGGTTTCCTGGGTTGCCCTGCAATATCCAACAAAGCCCTTAATGGTTACCCTAGTGTGACCTTGACGACTTTCGGGATGTTCGTTCGCAGCGCCAGAGATGTCCGTATCCCCGGCGTTCAAAGTCGTGACCAGGCCCCTCGTTTTCCCCAGGGACACATGGGCATAATGCTCGGCTTGGCACCCTCGGCAACCCGTATAGATGCGGGTAAGCGAAAAGATCCCCTTTAGCTCGCAAATTGCCCGTTCCCGAGACCCTTACGATCAAATGACATAAAGCCGTGAAAGCCACTGCTTCATGCCATACCGCCAGAATTCCGGCATGGCGGGCGTCAAGGCCGCGCGTGCCTGAACGGGTGCGGAGGGAGGGTCAGCGGGACAGTTCGGCCGCCGCCGCTTCGAAGATCTCGTGATGGAGGTCGACGTCGGCCTCGGTCGTGGCGGGGCACATCAGGGCCATGTTGTGGAAGGGGGTGAGCAGGATGCCCCGGTTGGCCAGGTAGAGGTGCAGGTAGTCGTCGAGGGCCGGGTCGGAGGCGGCGTGCGACTCCCCGCCGGTGCGCGGCGGCGACGGCGTGAAGCGGTACTCGGCGCGGGCGCCCAGGGTGGTGATCGACCAGGGCAGGGCGTAGCGGGTGATGACGTCCTGGACGCCGTCGGCGAAGCGGGCCGCGAGGGCGTGCATCCGCGCGAAGGCCTCGTCGGTGAGGACCTCCTCCAGGGTGGCGCGCATCGCGGCGACCGAGAGGGCGTTGCCCGCCAGGGTGCCGCCGACCCCGCCCATGTCGACCAGGTCCAGGCCTTCGAGGGCCTCGATCCGGGCGGCGAGGCCGGCGGAGAGCCCGTACCCTCCGGACGGGACGCCCCCGCCGATGGCCTTGCCGATCGTGAGGACGTCGGGGTCGAGGTTCCAGGCGGCGGTGCAGCCGCCGGGGCCCGCCGAGAACGTGTGGGTCTCGTCGATGATCAGCAGGGTGCCGTGCTCGCGGGTGAGGGCGCGGACGCCGTCCAGGTAGCCCGGTTCGGGCAGGACGATGCCGATGTTGGTGAGCGCGGGCTCCATCAGGACCGCCGCCACGTCGCCGTGGGAGAGCTCACGGGCCAGGGCGCCGAGGTCGTTGAACTCCACGACCCGCGAGGTGAGGACCGGATCGACGGGCGCGCCCACGTTCCCCTCGCGGGAGACCGCCCTCCCGGACGGATCGACGACCAGGAGGACCTCGTCGACGCTGCCGTGGTAGCAGTAGCTGTTCACGAGGATCTTCGGACGCCCCGTGACGGCCCTGGCCAGGCGGATCGCCCAGCGGTTGGCGTCGGTGGCCGTCAGGGAGAAGCTCCACAGCGGCAGGCCGAACCGGCGCGACAGCTCCGCGCCGACGCGGGCGGCGTCGGTCGTCGGGAGCATGACGGTCGCGCCGCCCTGCTCGCCGAACCGGCGCCGGACGGCCGCGACGACCGGCTCCGGCGAGTGCCCCGCCATCGCCCCGGTGTCGCCGAGGCACAGGTCGACGTACTCGTGGCCGTCGATGTCGGTGACGCGTGCGCCGTGTGCGCCGTCCAGGTAGAGGGGGAAGCCCCCGGCGGTCTTGTTCATCCAGGTCATCGGGACCCCGCCGAACAGATGGCGTCCCGCCTCCCGGTAGGCCGCGGCCGACAGCGGATGGCTCTGGAGGAACAGGGCCCGCTCACGCCGGAGCAGGCCGTCGAGCGAGACCGGCATCCGGCCTTTATACCCCGCCCGAGGCCGTCACGGTGGACCTGGAAGACCGCGCGGGGCGGAAGGCGGGCGCGGCCTGCGAGGAGGCCGTGCCCGCCGGGGAGGGAGGCTAGGGGCTGTTTCAAAGTCGGCGCCCGTGGCGAGCGGCGTCCAGGTGCGTGCCTCGCGGGGGCGGAGGAGGGAGTCGACCTGGTTGGGTCGGCGACCGACGACAACCTCGCGAGGTGCGTGCCTGGGCGCCGCGCAGTAGGGCAGTTGACTTTGAAACAGCCCCTAGGCGCGGAAGAGCTTCTTGGCCTGGCCCAGGGAGCGGAGGACGGTCTCGCCGGTGGCGTCGGTGAGGCCGTCGTTGTCGGTGGCGAACCAGACGGTGCCGTCGCCGAGGATGGTGAGGCTCTCGACCTTCTCCTGGGTCCAGCCGTTGGTGAGGCGGAGGTCGGGGAGGAGGTCGCGGACCAGGGTCTTCGGGACGACCGGGAGGCCGGACGGGGCGGCCGGGGTCAGGTGGAAGGAGTAGATCTTCTTGTGGGCGGCGGCGGGGCCGGAGGCCTTGTCGCGCTCGACGACCGCGAACGCGTCGCCGGAGACGTGGACGATCTCCGACAGGCCGTTCCAGTTGGCGGCCGAGGCCGACGGCTCCAGCTTGTAGCCCCAGAAGGCGAACGCGCCGGTGGCGGGGGTGTAGCGGCCGATCCGGACGGTGTCGGCCGGGTCGGCCGGCAGGGGGCGCTGGAGGGTGAAGTACACCTGCTCGGACGCGCCGGAGCCGGTGACCGTCACGCCTTCGAGGCCCTGCTTGCCGATCACCGAGGAGACCTCGGCCGGCAGCGGAACCTCCTGGGTGACCGCGCCCGAGGCGTCGACCGCGACGAGGAGGTTCTGCTTGGCCAGCGGCAGCTTCGAGGCGGTGTCGCCCTCGGAGGCGATCCACCAGCCGCCGCCCTGGCGGGCCGCGACGCCCTCGGCGTCGTACCCGGCGGGCTGGCCGTTCTTGGTGACGGTCAGCGCCGACTCCACCAGCGCGGGCGCCTGGCCGGTGTCGATCGTGTAGATGCTCGTCCGGTTGAAGGCCGCGTCACTGACGGCGTACAGCTTCTCCGGCTGCCCCGGCACCGGCGAGAAGCCCGACAGGGCCGCCCAGCCGAGCGCGTTCTGAGACCTGACCTGGGGGAACTCGGCCCGCTCGTCGTAGTCGAGGCGGAAGAGCTGGACGGTCGCCCGCAGCCCGACCGCGGCGTTGTCGGTCTCGGCGGAGACCGCGAACAGGCTCTTGCCGGGGATCGGGAGCAGCCCTTCGGGGCCGGCGTTGGTCGGCAGAAGCTGCTTGAACACCGGGTTCGCCGGGTTCTCGACGTCGTAGACGGCGACGAAGTTCGACCGCTCGGAGCCGACGAAGGCGTAGCGGCGTCCGTTGAAGGTGCCGACGGCCAGGCCCTCGGGCTCGCTGCCCTTCTTGGCGGCCCGGTCCTCGTTGTGCAGGCCGTGCTCGATGGCGAGGTGCTCGAAGGTGTTGCCGGCGTCCCAGACGACCGTGCCGGTGTCGCTGAAGACCGTCCAGCCGCGGCTGCCGCCCTTCCAGTCGCCCTCGTTGGCGGTGGCCAGGTGGTGGTCGTCGATCCAGCCGACCGCGTCGGGCTCGCGCGGCACGTCGGTGATGGAGCCGGTCGGGTTGATGAAGCCGTCCTTGGCGGAGTCGATCCCCGTCAGGGAGACCTTGCCCGCGGAGAAGACCTCGTCGATCGTGCCGGACGGACCGTCGACGATCACGACGCCGTTGTTCTCCTGGAGGGTGACGGCGATCTTGCCCTTGCCGTTGACGGAGACGTACTCGACCTCGGGGTCGGCCGGTGCGGCGATCCCGGCGGCGGTGAACGACGGGAGCGCCGCGCCGCCGGGCTGGGTGAAGGGGACGGCCCGCACGGCCCACGAGGCCGGGTTCGCCGTCGGCAGGTCGAGGATCTGGAGGAAGCCGCCGGGCGCCTGCGGCAGGTCGCCCGCCTTGCCGCCGGCCGGGGTGAACTCCTCGTCGCGCTGGTTCTCGATCGCGATGGCGGCGAACCTCCCGTTCTTGCTCAGCGCGATCGAGTCGGGCTGGCCGCCGAGGTCGATGCTGCGGACCACGGTCCGGTCGCTGATCCGGATGACGTCGACCCGCCCGGACGGAGCCGTGAACGACGGGCTGCTGTCGATGACGGCCAGCGCGTACCCGCCGACCACGGCGACCGAGGTGGGCGAGTCGCCGGGGCCCAGCGGGAGGACGCCGAGTCCCTGCGGGGCCTTCGGCCGCGAGATGTCCAGGAAGCCGATGTTCCGCCCGATCGCGTCGGTGTAGATGAGGGTCTCGCCGTCCTCGGTGACCGCCGAGATCTCCGCGACGGTCGCGGTGTCGGCGGGCAGGTTCTGGACCACGGGGTAGGTCGCGAGCCGCTCGAAGAACGGCTGGTCCTTCCCGGCCTGCGCCCCCGGGGCGAAGATCATCGGCAGGGCGACGGCCACGGCGGCCGCGGCCAGGCCTCGGCGCGGAATGCGGAACGGCATGCGAACTCCAGGAAGAACAGGCAGATCGGGGTGTGTCCGCCGAAATCTGCCACGTTCCAACGCTCACCAGATGAACAGCGGGCGAACGGGGATCGACACTGTCCCGCCGGAACGGATCACTTCTTCCGGGCCTGGGCGAAGACCTTCCGGTGCTCGGCCGCGCGGACGTTCTGGATGGCCGCCACGACCGCGACCCGGTCGACCGGCTTGCCGCCGCGCAGGGCGTCGTCCAGCCGGGCGGATTCCTTCTCCAGGGCTGCCGCGGCGGCGGTGGCCGCCGCCTTGAGCGCCGGATAGGAGTGCCAGCCGGCGGGCGCGTCGGGGTCCTTCTCCGCCGCGAGGGTGGTCCGCAGCACCTGGGCCGCCGTCGCCAGGCTCCCGGCCGTCGCGGCCAGGCGGGTGGGTTTGAGCTCGTCCGCCTTCTGCAGGGCGGCGGCCCGCAGCGAGGCCTTGTCGAAGACGTCGTTCAGCTTGCCGTCGCGGCGCTCGCCGTGGCCGCCGCGGTCCCCGGCGTCGACCGTCGCGTAGGGCAGCAGGTTGCGGAAGGCCAGGTAGGAGGAGACGGCGTCCTCGGGAGACTCGGCCTCCAGCACCTGCTGGGCCGCGTCGAAGACATCGCCGAGCTGGCCCGCCTCGAGCTGCTCGGCGGGGAGCTGGGAGGCGAGCTTCTTCATCAGGTCGCCGCGCAGGTCGTCGGCGACCTCGATGCGCAGCCGGTCGGCGATGCCGTCCTTGCCCACCCGGGCGACCATCTTCTCCACCGCCTGCACCTCGGTCAGCCAGGCGGTGGTGTGCGAGCCCATCCCCGCGACCCCGGACGGCGCCGCGGCCCGTCCCTGGATGGAGACCGAGCCCGTCGTGGGGAAGGAGACGACGACGTCGGCGGTCCGGGCGGCCCTGACCCACGCGCCGGACCCGTCCTTCGCCGTCACCGCGCCGAGCCCCCGGTGCACCCCGGCGACCTCGTCGAGGAGCCGTGCGACGGCCGCGGGCTCGGCGCCCGGGACCTTGTCCAGCAGCGTCTTCAGCCGTGCCACCGCGGTGGCGGTCGCGTCGGTGCCCAGGAAGCCGGACCTGCGGACGCCCACGGGATAGGTCCTGGCCATCCGCTCCTGGTGTTCGTGCAGGAGCCGTCCGAGCAGGTTCGCGGAGTCCTCGGCCGGGCTCCGCCGCAGGTGCGACAGGAGCGAGTCCGTCCCCGCCTGGAGCCGGGTGATGGCCGCGCCCTGCGCCCGCACGTCGCGGGCGGCCTGCACGCGCAGCTTCTCCGACCGGGCGCCGCGCACGGCCAGGACGGCCTCGCGGATCTGCACCACGAGCCGGTCCGCCGCCTCGTAGCCGAACTTGCCGAGCTCCTCGCAGCCCTCCAGCAGCGCGGCGATCTCCTCGTCGACCTCCTTCGAGGTCTTGTCCGTGCTCCATTTCACCTTGGCCGGCGCGCGGCGCCTGCCGGGCGTGGGGGCGGCCTCGGTGATCCGGGCCAGCGCGGTCAGGTCCCAGGCCCGGTGGCTCAGGGCCTGGAGCTTCTCGACCCGCTCGGTGAGCGCCGCGTGCGCGGACGGCGCGACGATCTGGTCGACGCACGCCTCGCGCACGGCGGCGTCCAGGGAGAGCAACCCCCACATCCCCTCGGACGCCTTCTGCAGGACAGGCGGCGGGACGTCCTCCGGTGCCTGCCCGCCGACCACGACGGCCAGGTCGGGGGCCAGGGCGCGGGCCCGCGCGGTGCCCTCTCCCGATCCCTTCGACCCGCGTTCGCTCGCCGCGGGGACGGTCGCGTACGGCAGGAAGTTCAGGAACGCGAGATGGTTCGCCATCGCCGAGCCGATCAGCTGCGGGGTCAGCGGCCGCACCGACAGCAGCGCCCGCGTGGAGGCGGCGTAGGTCTCCAGGACGTCCTGCCGGTGGTCCCTGTCCTGCTGTTCGAGGGAGTTCCAGGCCTTCATCCCGGCCGAGTCCGGCTGCCCCGTCCAGGCCTCGGACTCGTCCTGCCGCTCCAGGAGCGCCTCGGCCGCCTCCGCCAGGGTCTTGCCGAAGACGAGGGCGTGGACGTCGTCGACGACCGTCGCCCAGGCGGCGGTGTGGTCGCCCATCTTGGCCCCGAACGGCGACGGCGTCCGCATCCGTCCCACGGCCACCCCGGCGATCACGTCGTTCTTGAGCCGGACGTGCGGGGCCAGCTTGACCTTCTCGCCCTCCCGCAGCGTCCGCGCCTGCATCGCCCAGACGGGCCTGGCCTTGCGGGCGGGCGGCTCCTCGCCGCCGGCGGGATCGTCGACGACCATCGGGACGGACTCGCCGGTCGCAGGGGCGAGATCGGCGAAACGCACCCGCTTGGCGGTGTCCGCCTTGGTCTTGGGCGCGATCCCCGCCGGGCCCGCCATGATCTCCCCGACGCCGCGCGCGCCGGCGTCCCGGTGCTGCTTGGCCGCGGCCCTGCGCTGAGCGACCACGTCTCCGGCCGACTTGCGCCGGATCAGAGCCGCGCCCTTGGCGGCGACGGCCCCCTTCTTGGGCTTGCCCGCCTTCTTCGGATGGATCCTCGGGGTGGCCATCGTGCCCCCCTCAGGGCTTCGTCTGGGAGAGGTCGAAGACCCGCCCGTGCTCGGTCCTGCGCACCTTGATGATCCGGTTGGCCACGTCGGCGACGGGGTAGGCGGACTTGTTCTTGACGGCCTTCTTCATCTGGGCGGCGTCCTTCTCCAGGGCGCTGATGGTCCGGGTGACCGCCCGCTCGAGCCTCTTGTCGGCGTTCCAGCCCGGGACGTCGTCCGCACCGCCCGGCTGGGCGATCGCCGCGGCGAGGGTCGTCCGGAGGACCTCCGCCGCGGACGTCAGCGCACCGGCGGTGGCACCGAGCCGGTCCGGGGCGAGCTCGGCGGCCTTCAGGTCGACGGTGGCGGCGAGGGAGCCGAGGTCGAACAGGTCGTTCTTGGTGCCGTCGCGCCGCTCGCCGTGGCCGCCGCGGTCGCCGGAGTCGACCGTCGCGTACGGGAGCAGGTTGCGGAACTCCAGATAGGCCCGGACGGTGTCCGCGGGGTCCTCGGCCGTGAGGACCTCCAGCGCGGCGTCGAAGATGTCCCCGAGTTGGCCGCCGTCGAGCTGGTCGGCCGGGAGCGCGGTGGCGAGCTGGGTCATCAGGTCGCTCTCGAGCTCCTTGAGCGTCTCCTCCTTGAGGACGGCCTGGATGCCGTCCTTCTTGTGCTTCGCGACCAGCTTCTCGACGGCCTGCACCTCGGTCACCCAGGCGGTGGTGTGCGAGCCCATCCCCTCGACCCCGGACGGCGCCGCCGCGCGTCCCTGGATCGAGACGGCCTTGCCGCCGTCCTTGAAGGACACGACGAGACTGTCGGTGCGGGCACCGGCGACCCACCGTCCCGGGTCCTTCGACGGGGTGACGGGGCCGAGGTCCTGGTGGACCTTCTCGACCATGCCGAGCAGCCGGCCGATCGCCGCGTCGTCGTGGTCCGGGATGAGCTGGAGCCGCCCGGCGAGATGCTCGATCGCCGCCTTGGCCGCCTTGGCCGCATCGGCGCCGAGGAACCCGGTCTCAGCGGCGGCCAGGGGATAGGCGCGGGAGGCCATCGCCTGGTGGTCGTGGAGGAGATAGCCGAGGATCAGCGCCGCCTCCTTCTCCACGTCGGCGGGGTCCCCCTCGAGATCGTCGAGCAGGTCGTCCGCCGCATCGTTCCGCTCGCCGATCCTCGTGTTGAGCTTGGTGGCCTCGGCCCGGCCCTTCGTCGCGTCCATGATGCGGCTCTGCACGGACTGGACCACCTCGCCGAGGTAGGCGGCGTCGGTCATCAGAAGCTTGATCTCCGGATGACCCGTGTCGGGGCGCGCGGCGAGATCGTCGGCCTGCTTCCTGAGCTCGGCGGCGAGGATCCCGATCCCGACGCGCTCCTTGGCCGCCTCCTTTCTCAGCTTCGCGCTGCTGCTCGCGGCCTTCTTCTCGTTGGCCAGGAACGCCTCGCCGAGCGTCCGCGCCGTCCCGCCGAGCTTTCTGACCCGCTGGACGGTCTCCACGAGCTCGCGGTGCCTGGCGGGGGCCACGACCCGGTCGGCACGCGCCTCGCGCAGCGCCGCGTCGAGGGAGAACAGCTTCCACAGACCGGCCTCGGCCCTGGGCATGACGTTCTGCTCCCGCTCCAGCCTGGCCTGCTCCTGCGCCTCGTGCCGCAGCAGCGTCTCCTCCTTGGTCTCCTCCTCCTGCGTCCAGGCCTCGATCTGGTCGGCCAGCACCTGCTCGGCCTGCTCCCGCTTCTTCCGGCGCAGCCGCTGGGCCTCGGTCTCCTCGTCGATCTGCCGACGGCGTTCCCGTTCGAGGTCGGGGGCGAGGGCGGCGGCGCGGGCGGCGCTCTCCCCCGACCCCTTCGATCCGATCTTGCCCTTGGCGGGGACCGTCGCGAACGGCAGGAAGTTGCGGAACGCGAGATGGTGGGCGACGGCCTTGGCCAGGCCCTCCGCCGTCAGCGGGTTCTTCAGCGCGTCCCGCACCTCGTAGGCGTAGGTCTCCAGGACGGGTTGGCGCTGCTTCAGGTCGTTCTCGCCGTACAGGTCCCAGACCTGCCTGCCGATCGACCGCGGCTGCCCGATCCACGCCTCGGACTCCAGCTGCCGCGCCATGAGGTCCCCTGCCGCCTCTGCGAGGGTCTTGCCGTGGACGAGCGCGTGGACGTCGTCGACGGCGACCGTCCAGGCGGAGGTGTGGTCGCCCATCTTCGCCCCGAACGGCGACGGCGTCCGCATCCGCCCGACCGCGAGGCGCGCGATCCGGTCGCCCTTCATCCGGACGTGCGGGGACAGCTTGACCTTCTGCCCCTCCTTCAGCGTGTGGCGCTTGAGCGTCCACTTCAGCGGCTTGGGCGGGGCGGCGGCCTTCGGCGGGGCCGCGACGGGGGTGGTCGTGGTGATCGTGGGGGTCGCGTTGGTCACCGCGGCCAGGAACGCCGCGGCCGACTTGGCCGGGGGCGTGGTCTTGATCTGGCCCTTCGTCTTCGGTTTGGTGATGCCCTTGGTCGTCGGGACCGTGTTCGACACCGGCTTGACGAACCGGGTCGGCTTCTTCGGCTGCTCCTTGGCCCGCCGCGCGCTCGTCGTCCGGGTCACGACCGGCGTGTGCGACGCGGCGCGTTTCCGCTGCGACGCGTCCTCGTAGTCGGAGCCGTCGTCCTCCTCCGAGGAGGACGAGGACTCGTCCCAGTTCTTCTTGCGCTTGGGAGGTGGCGAGTCGCTGGCCCGCCGCTTCTTTCTGCCGACGCCGTGCGACATGATCCCTCCTCAGCTCCGGGCGGCCTTGAAGACCCGGGTGTGCTCCCTGTAGCGGACGTCGAACATGCCGTTTCCGATCGTCCGGCCGTCGAGGGTGCCGTTCTCCCCCGCGGTCCTCATGCTGTCGGCCGTGCCGTTCAGCGAGGCGATGGCGGCCTCGACCGCCGCCTTGAGCTCCGGGTGGCTGTTCCAGTTCGGCTCGGGAGGCCCTGCCTGCGGCGGGGGCGCTCCGCCCAGGACGAGGTCGGCGGGGAAGGCGAGGACGAGGGGCTTGGGGGCCGTCGCGTCCAGGGTGGTCCTGAGCACGGTCGCGGCGTCCGTCATGGATTTCAGGGTGCCGGTCAGGGCCGGTTGCACGAGCTCGTCGATCTTCTGCTGGAGGGCGGCGTTGAGCGAATCCTTGTCGAAGACCTCGTCGATGGTCCCGTCGCGGCTCTCGCCGTGCCCGCCGCGATCGCCCGCGTCCACCGTGGCGTAGGGCATCAGGTTGCGGAAGGCCAGGTAGTTCCGGACGGTGTCCTCGGGCGCCTCGGACTCCAGCACCGCGAGAGCCGCGTCGAAGAGCTCGCCGAGCTGGCCGGCGTCGAGCTGGTCCGCCGGCAGCAGGGCCGCCAGGCCGGTCATCAGCTCACCGCCGAGCTCCTCGCGCGTCTGCTGTTTGAGCACCGCGCCGACCTTCGCCTTGCCGTGGGCCGCCACGGCCTTCTCGATCGCCTGCACCTCGGTCAGCCAGGCCGTGGTGTGCGAGCCCATGCCCTCCACCCCGGACGGCGCCGCCGCGCGGCCCTGAATGTTGATCTTCGACGCGTTGGGGAAGGTGACGACGATGTCGGCGGTCTTGGCGGTGGCCACCCATCGGTTGGGCTCGGCCGGCGGGGCGATCTTGCCGAGGTCCCTGTGGACCTTCTCGACCTTCTCGACCAGGCGGTCGAGCGCCTCCTTCTCCACCCTGTCGAACACCCTGACGTCCTTGCCCAGCTCGTTCCTGTAGGTGGCCGACCTGATGAACTCCCTCAGCTGGGCGGTGGCGGTGGTGGCCGGGTCCTTGCCGAGGAAGCCCGTTTTGTCGACGGCGACCGGATAGTTCCGGACCATCCTGGACTGGTGCTCGTGCAGGAGCTGCCCGAGCATCAGCGCCGCCTCGTCCTCCAGGACTCCGGGGTCGGTGTTCAGATCGGTGTACAGCGACTTCAGGTCGTCGCCCTCCTCCTTGAGCTGCCCGGCGAGGCGCAGCACCTCCTTGGTCGCGCCCACCGTCTTGGTCTTGGCGCCCGCGACCTCGGCCATCTTCTGGTAGATCGCCGCGCCGTCCGTCGAGGTGTCGGCCAGGACCTGGTAGCCCGAGTACCGCATGTCGCCGAGGTCGTCGCCGAGCGTCTTGAGGTCCGCGAGGCCCTTGTTGAACGCGGGGAGGCCCAGGACCGGCTTGAACAAGGCGGTGGACTTGCGGCGTTCGAGCGGGGCCGGGGTCCTCTTCTTGTCCGTCTTCGCGCTCTTGCGGCGGTTCTTGTCCTTCGACTCCTGCAAGGCGGCCTTGACCATCTCCTCGCTGATCGAGAACTGGTTGCTCAGCTCGAGGGCCTTGGCCGACACCTCCCGGGCCTTGTCGACCTTCTTCACCAGGTCCTGGTGCTTCGTGGGCATGACGACCCGTTCGAGGCGCGCCTCACGGACCACGGCCTCGAGGGAGAAGAGCTTCCACAGCCCCTCATGGGCTCTGGGCAGGAAGGTCCTCTCACGTTCGGCGGCGGCCTCCTCCTCCCGCTTGTGCCGGGCGAGGGTCTCCTCCTTCGTCTCGAGCTTCTGCATCCGCCTCTCGATGTCGGCGGCCAGGTCGCTCGCCTCCTTCTCCCGCTTCTCCCTGGCCTCCTTCTTTGCCTTGTTCTGCGGGAGCTTCTCGGCCTCGAGCATCTCCGCGCGTTGTCTCTCCGCCTCCAGCCGCATGTCGACGGCCAGGACGGCGGCGCGTGCGGAGCCCTCCCCCGACCCCTTCGAGCCCGTCTTGCCCTTGGCGGGGACGGTCGCGTACGGCAGGAAGTTCAGGTAGGCGAGATGGTGGGCGATCGCCTTGGCCAGGCCCTCGGCGGTCTGCGGATTCTGGAGGGCGCTCCGGACCTCGGAGGCGTAGGTCTCCAGGACGGGCTTGCGGGCGTCCCGGTCCCTCTCCTCCAGCGAGTTCCACAGCCTCATGCCGACGGAGTCGGGCTTGCCCGTCCACTCCTCGGCGTGGAGCTGCCGCTCCGCGAGCGCCGCGCAGGCCTCCGCCACGGTCTTGCCGTGGACGAGCGCCTGCATGTCGTCGACCACGGTCGTCCACGCGGCGGTGTGGTCACCCATCTTCGACCCGAACGGCGACGGCGTCCGCATCCGCCCGACCGCCAGCGCGCTGATCCTGCCCTCCTTGACCCGGACGAAGGGCGACAGCTTGACCTTCTGCCCGTCCGTGAGGGGGTGCTGCGCCACCTGCCAGGGGGTACGGGAAGGGGGCACCACGACGGGTCCCGGGTCCAGGAGCATCGGAAGCTCGGGCGCGACATTGGTCAGCAGCGGGAGGACGACCGGTGCCGTCGTGCCCTTGACCTTGGGGATCAGGTCCCCGCCGACGGAGCCGGGGGTCGAATCGGTCACGAGGACGTCGGTGCTCCGCGACTTCTTGATCGCGTCCATCCGGCCGCCCAGCCCGCTGCCCTTCTTCTTCTTGAGATCCTTCTTGGGCTTCTTCTTGTACTCCGCCGACCGGTCCTTCTTCGGCTTGAGTTTTCCCGACATGGTCCGGCCTCCTTAGGGGATCGCCCGGTAGAGGATGACCAGGGACAGGCCCGTGAGGTCGGCGGGATCGCCGTCCAGGGTGAGCCGCCACGGCTGCGGCCCCGCGGCCAGGCCCGGGGTGCTCACCGGGCGGCCGGCCTCCAGGGCGAGACGGGCGTCGCCGTTGAGCCGGAACCGTGCCGGGCCCGAGCCGTCGCCGTACAGGGCGGCGACCGAGGTGACCTGGCGGCCGGAGATTCCCGGCAGGTGGTCGGCGGTGATCGGCAGCTCGAGCTCGCCGGACTCCGCCAGGGCCTCCCACGCGTCGGGGAACTCGGCGGCGACGTCCAGGAACGTCGCGGTCGGGTAGGGCTTGAGCAGGCCCCGGACGGCCGTGGCGAACGTGTCGCCGCCGTCCTCCGCGGTGTACTTGACGGTGAGGACGACATCGACGATCCCGGCGGGCACCCGCCGGGCCGACAGCCGCCAGCGGGAGATCGCTCCGCTGCCCTCGAACGGCAGGTAGCGCTGGTCGTCGTAGCGCAGCTCGAACAGGCCCGAGTTCTCGGTCCCGTCGGCGACCTCCGACAGCGCTATGGTCTGGCCCGCCCGCCACTCGACGCGCAGCGATCCCGGCGGGCTGCCCTTCGGGTCGAGCAGGTACCGGACGGCCTTCGGATCGGGCTCCTGGACGGTCTTGCCCTCCAGCTGAGTCAGGGTCGCGTTGACGGTCTCCTGGCCGTCGGCGGTCAGGAACGCGACGCTGACGGTCTTCACCCGCCGCTGGTAGTGGCCGGGGAAGTCGCGGTCGAAGAGGGTCTCGGTGAGCGCGAACTCGCAGCGTCCCTCGTTCTTGAACGCCAGCAGCGCGAGCCCGTCGAGCTCCAGCAGCGACACCCGCTTGGTGATCTCCAGCCCGCGGGCGTCGGCGCCGGAGTAGGCGTGGCCGAGACGGTCGAGGTCGAGGGCGAGCTGGTCCCCGGCGAGCAGCCCCTTGCGGCGGCTGTCCCAGTAGGTGGCCTTGACGATGCCGGGCGCGCTCCCGCGGTCGGCCTCGAAGGCCCGTTCGGCGGCGCGGGCGGTGTCGAAGGCGAGCTGGTAGGTCTGGAAGTACAGCCCGGAGATCTGGCCGACCATCCAGCCGTACAGCTCGGGCCCGGCGAACTTGGACGTCAGGAACTCGGTGACGGCCTTGGCGTTCGAGGTCTCCCGGTCGTGGATCTCCAGTTCCCGCCGGGCGACGGCCAGCTGCAGCTCGGCGGAGTGGATCTGGTGGCCGATCTGGATCAGGTCGTTGCGGCCGGTCGCCAGCTCCAGGGTCCAGTCCTGCTCCTGGCGCTGCTGGTCGGCGCGGACCCCGAGGACCTCGCCGAGCATGCTGAAGCCCTCGGCGAGGGTGGAGGAGACGTCGGCGCCGATGTTGAGGGCGTCGCCGATCTGGTCGCCGCCCATCGAGGTGCCCATGATGAACGGCCCGAGGTGGGCCTGGGGCGCGCCGGACGCGATCGCGGCGCCGATCTTCAGCCCGCCCGCGACCATGTGCCCGGCCGCGCCGATGGACATCATCGCGAGCTGGGCCTCCTGGAGCGGGCTGAGGCCCTCGGCCAGCAGCCTGGTGAAGTGCTCCACCCGGTGCTGGGCGCCGGCCAGCGAGGCCTTCATCTCGGCGAGCTGGGTCTCGGCGACCGCGACCTGGGTCTCCTTGATCTGCCGGCCCATCGAGTGGATCTCGTAGTCCTGGCGGTTGCGGAGCATCGCGAGCTGCTCGTCGTCGCGGGAGTCGATCGCGGACAGCAGGTCGCCGCCGAGCTGGCGGAGCCGGTCGGTCAGCTCCCTGGCGCGCTGGAACACCACGTCGAAGCGGTGCACGGGCGCGGGGCCCGCGGCGGCCGCGACGACCTGGTCGGCGGTCAGGCCGGCCGCCGCGCCCCGCACCAGCGCCATGACGTCGGCGGGCGGGTCGAACAGCGGCAGCGGGCGGCTGATCCCCATGATGTCGAGCGACGCTCTGATCTTGGAGAGCCGGTCCTCGACCCGGTTCCAGTACTCCAGGAACACCTCGTTGCCCGGCACGTAGAAGTAGGGGTTGGCGACGCCCGCGTGGGCCTCGCCCGCCTTCTCCAGCAGGGTGCCGTCGGCGGTGAGGTGGCCGGTCTCGCCGGGGCCCTCACCGGGATCGAGCTCGTAGGGCGCGGCGTCCGGCAGGGCGGCGGGGCCGAGCGTCACCGGGCGCTTGCCGAGCAGGTCGTAGGCGAAGATGTAGAGCATCCGCGCCTCGTCGACGGTCTCCGCGGTGTACTGGCGGAACAGCAGGTCGCCCCAGTCGAGCAGGTTGTCGATGGTGGCCATCACCACGGCCCTGCGGTAGGCCTCGGGGCGCAGCTCGGCGATGGTGTGCGGGTCGAAGGGGTCGTCCAGGTAGGCCTGGATGAGGGCCCGGCGGTCGCCCATCAGGTCGTACTGGCGGCGCAGCCGGCCGAGCATCGCGACCCGCTCGCCCAGCGCGGCGGTGCGGGCGTCCTGCGGCCGGGCGGCGAGGGCGGCGCGGACCCCGTCGAGCCCCCCGTTGGGCAGGCCGCCCTCGGCGAGGCCCTTGAGGTAGGTGAGCTCGTCGGCGGTCAGGTCGCGGGCCCGCCGGAACGCCGGGACCATCGGCTCGACCCGGTCGAGGATCGGGACCAGCAGGTCGGCGACCGGTGGCGCGCCGAGGTCGGCGAGGTCCCGCCGGGACGCCGTGACGAGCGCGGCCACGTCGACGGCGAGGAACGGCAGGAACCGCCAGTAGCGGATCCGCTGGGTCGGGTCGAAGACGTACTCGTACCACCGGCGCGCGTCGGAGAAGCGCTGCGCGCCGTTCAGCGCCTGGGCGATGAGCAGCGGCGCGTGGAAGAAGATCTCCCAGTAGTAGAGGCCGTTGGAGCTGTCGAAGTCCAGGTGCGAGCTGACCGGGACGGCGGTGGACTTCTGTACCGCGATGGTCGTGGGCCCCGACGTGACGGTCTCCGGGGTGGCGACGGCGAATCCGGGCAGCTCGTCCAGCTCCTGGGTGGAGGGGTCGAGCAGGGCGTCGACGCCGCCGACGAGCAGCCGCCGGTTCAGCTCGTAGGCCGTGCTGGTGGTCAGCCGGATGATCTCGCTCGGCAGCGCGGTGATCTCGTACGGCCGGGGCACCGCCTCCGCCTCGGCGTACTCGGCGTAGCGGCCGCCGGAGGTACCGGAGAAGAAGAAGACCAGGCGTCCCTCGTCCTCCAGCGCCCCGGTGAGCTCGCCGGGCAGGACCGGGGGCAGCGCCCGCCAGTTGCCCTGGTAGGGCAGGAAGGTCAGGACCGCGTCGGGTTCGGCGTCCGCGGGGAGCACGGCGTAGCCGGACGCGGTGAACACGTACCGCTGCTCGTTGCGGACGAACGTCGCGGTGATCGCCGAGCCGGTCTTCTTCGGGTAGCCGTCGTCGACGTAGTCGGGGACCGGCTGGCCCTGGGTGAGGGAGTACCGGACGTACTCCTGCGGCCCGACCAGGTAGAGCTTCCTGGCGTTCGCCGGCCCCCGCACGAAGGCGGCCGTGACGTTGCCGGTCCTGGTCAGCTCCGTGGAGACGCGGCCGAGGTCGCGGATCTTCCTGTTCGCCTCGTCGGCGCCGCCGCCCTTCATCGTGTAGGTGCCGCGGACGTTGTCGAAGGCGATCGTGATCGAGTCGACCTTGACCACCGGTCCCGGCGGGCCCTGGTCGGGGACCTCGTCGGAGTTCGGGACGAGGCGGGCCGGCGCGCCGTCCCCCGTGAAGTCGGCCTTCAGCTTCACGAAGAAGCCGCCGCCGATCGCGAAGATCTTGTTGCCGGACACATGGAGCCGCTCGAAGCCGGTTTCGGGCAGCCGCCAGTCGCGGGTCTGCCGGATGGTGCCCAGCGAGCCGGTGACGGCGATCCCGGTCTGGGCCTTGGAGTAGAAGATCTCGATCCCCGACGCGCTGCCCGCCCAGTCGATCTTCGACCACTGCGGCAGGGCCGGGGACTCGGTGTTGGTCAGGATCTTCTTGGGGTAGCCGTCGTCGAGGGTCAGGCCCGCGGCGGTGACGCCGTAGCGGTAGTAGTCCTCGCCGCTGAACAGGAGCAGCTTCTTGTCGCGGACCAGGGCGGCGTCGACCGTCCCTCCCTTGAGCAGGCCGGTGCCGATGGTCCCGAAGACCTCACCGGTGGTCCTGCGGCTGGCCGCCTTGCCCCCGCTGATCGTGATGAACTTACCGATCTTGGTGGTGGCGGCGTTGGACTCGAAGAAGTACAGCGTGCCGTCGAGGTGGCGGAAGGAGGCGTCGATCCGGTCCCAGTTGGTGGGCAGCCGGGGGTCGGTGTTGCCGCGCAGCGCCTGGAGCTCCGCCGCGGCGGTGGGCGCCGCGGCCGGGCGGCACAGGAAGCTGCCGCCCTTGTGGTCGATGCTGAACCACGGACCGTCCTGGGAGTCGGCCGGGGCGTTGAACGGCACGATCTGCGCCTTGGTGATCGGCGTGTGCGGCGGCTCCGCGAAGATCCGGGTCAGGTCGGCCTCCTTCGGCGGGGTGACCGTGGTGCCGGTGACGGCGGGCAGCCCGTACAGCTCGGGCGTCAGCGTGAACGCCGTGGTGATCTCGGTGCCCGCGGCCTTGTAGGTGCTGTGCACGACGATGGCGTCGTGGGCGTCGCCGGCGGAGCCCGGCACCACCCGGGAGGCCTGCACGTACAGGCGGATGTCGGTGACGGGCCCGGCGCGCTCGGTGTCGGCCGCCAGCACCTGGGCGGGCATCCACTCGCCGTTCAGGTTGAGGAAGGAGTAGCAGATCTTGACCTGGTACCTCGGCGCGGGCGCCGTGATGTTCTGGGTGCTCCCGGAGGTGGTCGTGGTGATGGCGGTCTTGGACGGGTCCTGCTGGGGCACCACGTCGACGACCGGCCAGAACACGAACACCCGGCCGAAGGCGTGCACCGGATCGACCCGTTCGGCGGAGATCTGGGTGTCGACCTTCAGCCACGGGTCCCAGGTCGCCGACAGCTTCTGGCCGTCCCGGAACTCGGCGGTCCGGTAGTAGTAACGGCGCGGCTCGGTGCGGGTGCGGCCGAACAGCACCAGCCGGCGCAGGCCCTCGGGGGCGCCGTCCGGCGGGTAGACGTAGCCGCCCGCGATCGCCAGCCGCGACACCTCGGTGTACTCGTCCAGGTAACGCTTGTAGGCCGCCTGGACGTTCTCGACCGTGATCTCGCCCTGGAGCAGGTCGTCCTCCAGCGCCGAGAACGCCGGGGTCTTGCGGGTGCGCAGCTCGGGCCGCAGGTAGTTCTCCGGGTAGAGGAAGACCTTCCGGTTCGCCTCCCAGGTGCGGTAGGCCCGCATCCAGGTCCACCAGGTGCGCAGCCGGTCCTTGACGGCGTCGGGATCGACCCCGGCGGGCAGCGCGGGCGTCTCCAGGTCGAGCAGGTAGCGCTGCACGTAGAGCTGGGTGGCGGCGATGGCCTCACGGACCCGGGAGGTCGTGCCCGCCGGGCCCATGTCGACGTCGATCAGGTACTGCTCGTACAGGTCGCGGGAGCTGCCGTGCAGGGGGACGAGCGCGGCGACGAGGGCGTCCCTCTTCCTCGTGTTCAGCTCGTTGTGGATCTTCGTCCGGAGCAGCGGCCACTGGACGGCCCCGGTGCGGCGCTCCAGGAACCACTCGACGGCCCCCGCGGCGGCGTCGAGGTCGGGCACGAATCCCGGCTCCAGGGCGGGGTCCTGGACGAACAGCTTCGCCCAGACCTTCCCGTGCAGCTCCGACGGCCGCGTCCCGGCCCGGTCCGCGATCGCGAACAGGTCGACCAGGGCCAGCAGGAACTCGATCTCGAACAGGAACTCCTCGCGGGTGCCGGGGCGCAGCAGGCCGAGATTGCGGCGGGCCCAGCGCACCTCGTCGAGCTCCCAGCCGAACAGGTCGGCGAGCGTGGAGTAGGGGTCCTCGGCGCCGTTCACGAAGAACGACGCCAGGCCGCCGGGGTGGCTGCGGCACAGCCCGGCGAAGCGCACGGTGGCGTGCACGTCGGTGAGGCGGTAGTCGGCGGTCCCCGACCAGCGGTGCCGGAACTCCTGCGGGAAGGTGCGGTCCACCCGGTTGTAGGGGCCCGAGTAGCGGACGTACTGGTCGCGCTTGAGCAGGTAGGTGCGGCCGTCGAGGACGAACGCGCCGTCGGGGCCCTCCTCCTCGAAGGCCTCCGGCAGGTCGCCCCAGTCGTCGCGGACGGTCCGCGGGTAGCCCTCGTCGGCGTACTCGAGGGTGCTGCCGGGCGCGTAGCGGACGTACTGGTCGCCCGCGAAGGCGTACAGCTCGCCGGTGGGCGCGGCGAACACCGCGCCGAGCGCGCCGGAGCCGAAGGCGTTGCGGACCTTCCCCCACAGGCTCGTGATCGGCTGGGGGGCTCCGGTCGACAGGAACTCCCTGCCCTTGAACAGGTAGACCTGGCCGCCGGGGGCCCGGAAGGCGGCGTCGAGGCCGTCCTGGAAGGCGGGGGGCAGGGCCGGGAGGCGGGCCAGGTCGGGCTCGCCGGGCAGCTCGGAGATCGCCCGCGGATAGCCGTCGTCCACGTAGGTGCGGTCGTAGGTCGAGTAGCGGAAGTACTGGTCGCCGGAGAACAGGTAGATCCGCTCGCCGGCGACGATCGAGGCGTCGACCTTGCCGGTGGCGGCGAGGGTGTTGCGGATCCCGCCGAGGCTGCGCAGGCTGAACGACGCGGCCGGCTCGGGCGAGACGGTGTGAACGGAGCCGGAGACCAGCAGGTGGATGGTGCGGTCGTTGCCGATGACGGCCTCGATGCGTCCGGTGAGGGCGTCGTCGAAGGTCTCGGGGAGCTTGGCGAACGGCGGCTCCTTGCGCAGGTTCGCCGCGATCGGCTTGGGGTACCCGGGATCGATCGCCCGGTAGGACGGGCCGGTGTAGCGGACGTACCGGTCGCCGGAGAACAGGTAGGTGTGCTCGCCGCGCCAGACGAACGCCGCGTCGATCACCGCTCCGGGGACGACGAACGGGTTGCGGGAGATCCCCCACCTGTCGCGGACGGGCAGCAGCGGCCCGACGGCGTCGTCGGCGAAGACCGCGTAGGTGTCGTCGAAGAAGAAGGTGAGGACACCGGCGGAGTCGCGGAACGCCGAGCGCAGGGCGTCGGGGGCGTCCAGGTCGTGGCCGAAGCCCGGGTACAGGCGCTCGATCGGGCGGACGATCGACCACTGGCCTCTGCGCTCGTCGACCGAGACGCACTCCTCCCCCGCGAGCAGGATCAGGGTGTCGCCCTCGACGAGGACGGCGTCGGGGAACGGGAAGCCCTCGGGGGCGCCGAAGTGGTCGAGGGTGGTGGTGACCGGGTAGCCCTCGTCGGGGACGGCGTGGCCGCGGCCGGAGTAGACGACATGGGTGATCCGCCCGTCGTCGTCGGGCTTGGAGAACAGGTGGGTCCTGCCGTCCTTGACGTAGGCGAGGCCGACGCTCGTCAGCCCGGCCCAGTGCTCCTCGATGGGCAGCGGGTCGCCCTCGACGGCCGCCGAGGCGTCCGCGACGGCCGCCGGGTCGGGGTAGACCACGAACTGGTCGTCGCTGAACAGGTAGGTCCTGCCGTCGCGGCCGACGAGGGCGGCGTCCACGGCGCCCGTCTCGTAGATCGAGTTGCGGGGGCGGCCCCACTCCTCGGCGAGCGGGTAGTCGCGGCGGAGCCCCACGTTGTAGCAGGAGCCGCCCTTGAACAGGTAGGAGTTGCCGTCGGCGCCGAACAGCACCGAGTCGAGGTCGTAGGTGAACCGCGCCGGCACGTCGCGCAGCACGCGCGGCCGGAACTCCATCTCGGTGACCGCGCGTCCCTCCAGCGCCGACAGGTGCGACCAGGTGCCCGATCCGCCGCCCGGGCCCTCCTCGGAGGTGAAGCCCCGGCGCTCGGCCATGATCGCGCCGTCCTCGATGAAGGCGCAGGACACCCCGGCCACCGGGATGTCGTCGTACTTGCGGGCCGGGACGGAGGAGACGGCGTGGACGAGCCCGCCGCGCACCAGGTAGGCGGTGCGGCGGTCGGAGAAGGCCGCGTCGACGCCGTCCAGGGTGACGGGCAGGCCGGTCAGGCCCGGCTCGGACGCCAGGGTGGCGATCCTGCGGGGATAACCCGCGTCCACGACGTCGAGGCCGGAACCGGTGTAGCGGACGTACTGGTCGCCGGAGAACAGGTAGGTGCGGGTGAACGCGGTGTCCACGCCGTCGACCTTCTCGACGACCTCGAGGACGAGCGCGGCGTCCACCTTGCCGGTGCGCGCCAGGTTGTTGGAGACCCGGCCCCACAGGCCGGAGACCGAGGCCGGGTAGCGGTCGTCGACCTGGGTGTAGTCGTCGGTGGAGTAGCGGACGTAGCTCGTGCCGGAGAACAGGTAGGTGCGGCCGTCGACGCCGACGAACGCGGCGTCGACCTGGGTGAAGGGCAGGGAGTCCCACTGCTCGCGCAGGGACATGGGCTCCGACCACCAGCGGTGGCGGGCGTCGAACCGGACGAACCGCTCGCCGGCGAACAGGTAGGTGTGGTTGTCGCGGCCGGTGAAGACCGCGTCGACCGGGCCGAGGCGCATGCCGTCGGGCATGTTCCACCAGTTGTCCGACAGCGGCTTGGGGAAGCCCTCGTCCGGGACGCGGTAGTCGCGGTCGGAGTAACGGACGTAGAAGCGCGAGCCGTCGCCGAAGACCTTCAGCCGCAGGCCCTCGCGGCGGACGGTCAGGGTGATTCCCTCGCCGGTGGTGAGCGTCCAGTGCGGGGCGGTGCCGCTGATCTTGGCGAGGGTCAGGCCGTGCTCCTGGAACCGGTTGCGCAGCGCCGGGGTGACGCGTGCGGCCTCCAGGTCCTGCTGCTGGTCGGGGAGCAGGTCGAACAGCAGGCCGCCGAGGCCGAACAGGTAGGTGCGGCCGTCCATGACGAACGAGGCGTCGACCTGGGTGAGGCCGCCCCAGTCCTGGTCGATCGCCCGCGGGTAGCCCGAGTCGGCCGTGGTGTAGTCGGCCGTCGAGTAGCGCAGGTAGGTGGTGCCGGAGAACAGGTAGGTCTTGCCGTCGAGCCCGGCGAACGCGGCGTCCACGGCGCCCTCGGTCAGCGGCGGGCGCAGGACGCCCCAGCGGGCGGCCGTCTCGGTGATCTCGGGGCTGCCGTCGAGGGCGACGGTCTTGCCGTCGCGGAACAGGTGGACGATCCCCGAGGCGTCGGTGAACGCCGCCTCGACACCCGTCTCGAACTGGGGCGGCACCCCGCTGAAACGGCGCGGCACGCCCTCGTCGGCGAGCACGCCCGCGTTCTCGACGCTGTCGGAGTAGCGCAGCCGCTCCCCGCCGGAGGTCAGGTGCACGGCCGAGGCGGTGGTGTAGGCGGCGTCGAGCGCCTTCAGGCCGGTGAAGGTCGGGCGGACCACGCCCCAGGTCGCGGCGGCGGGGCCCTGCGCGCCGGGGGTCAGCCACTGGTCGCCGGAGAACATGTGGACGACGCCGTCGGGGTCGGTGAAGCAGGCGTCGACCGGCTCGGTGGCCGCGGGGACCTCCAGGCCCTCGCGCTCCCACCACTCGGTCACGTCGCGCGGGTAGCCCTCGTCGGCGGTCCCGTAGCCACCGGAATAACGGATGTACTGGTCGCCCGCGAACAGGTAGGTGCGGCCGTCGCCGTCCACGAAGGCACTGTCGATCTTCGCGGGGTCGGCCAGGTTGTTCCTGATCTTCCCCCAGGTCTGGGTCTTCGCCGCCCAGCGGGTGCCGCCGGGCTCCCGGGTGAAGGTCCACAGGGTGTCGTAGTAGTCGTGGCCGATGAGCCACTCGACGCCGCTGGGGTGCACGAACGCCGCGTCGATTCCGGTCAGCGGGCCGAACTTGGCCGACAGGTCGGTCAACGGCTTGCGCGCGGGGCTGGTGAGGGCGTAGGTGGTTCCCGAGTAGGTCCAGTAGCCGCCGTCGCCGAACAGGTAGATGGTGCCGTCGCCGCTGTCGAGCAGCGCCTCGATCCGGGTCAGGCCCGGGGGCAGGGCGAGCGGCTCGGGGAATTTTCCGACCAGGTCCTGGTCGTGGAAGACCGCACGGACCTCGGTGGCGTCCAGGCCGAGCTTGGCCGCGAGCAGCGCGAACCGCCTGATCCGGCGGTGGCCGAGGCGCAGCCGGGGATCGTCGGGCGGCCCCTCCAGGTCGAGGGCCGGCTGCGCCAGCAGGACCCGCGCCTCCCGTGCCCCGCCCGCCGCGCACTCCGCGATCGCCGACGCCACCTCGGCGGTGAGGCCGAGCACGTCGGCGAGGCAGGTCGCCAGAACCTCCTGCTGGCGGGCGGCCAGACCGGTCACCCGGTCGAACACCTCGGTGACCGCGGCCGCGACCTCGCCGGCGGCGTCGTGCAGCAGGAAGAAGACGTCGCGGGCGTAGTCCTCCATGCCGGGGAGGTCGAAGTCGAGGGAGTTGTCGGCGTTGCCGAAGTAGGTCAGCCAGGGGGCGGCGACCACGAGGCGCCCGGTGATGCGGCCCGTCTCGACGAGGTGGGCGAACAGGGCGTCCGACTCCTCCTCGGTGAAGTCGAGGCCGGTGAGCGCGGACGGCGACAGGCGGTAGGGGTCCTGGTCGGCGATGACCTCGACGATCCGGTCGAAGACCAGGTTGTGCTCGGTGTCGTCGAAGCCGGAGCCGAGGTCGATGGCGGCCTCGGGATCGGCGAAACCGGCCTCGTCGATGACGCGGCCGTCCTCCAGGTGGACGCCGTCGAGGGCGGCGTGGACCCGGCGGGCGGCGAGCTCGTCGGCCAGATCGGCGAAATCATCGGCGGCGAAGGTGGTGAGCTCGGCGCGGAACGCCGCGATCCGGGTCTGCAAGGCGGCGAGGATCTGCCCGCGCAGCACGGTGAACTCGGCGGCCAGCCCGAAGTCGGCCTCGGTCAGCGCGGCCAGGGCCGTCTTGTCGGCGAAGTCGTCGTCGGCGTCGAGATGGCCGTTGAAGCGCAGGCTCTCGACCAGCCGGGAGAGCTGGGCGTCGGTGAGGCGGAGCGGGGCGAAGGCCTCGAGGTCGACGGCCAGGGCGCCGTAGGCGAAGGCGTCCAGCCTGTCCTCGATCAGCTCCGCGACGTTCTCGGTCGCGTCGGCCAGATCCACGTTCACCGTGAACGAGGCGATGTTCTCCGGGTCGTAGAAGAAGTCCGGATCGGTGATCTGGCCGTCGTCGTCGAGGTAGCCGTTGAAGACGAGGTTGTCGTACAGCTCGGTGCGCAGGTCGGCGCCGAGTTCGCCGTACTTCTCCAGGTCGGACGGGTAGAACGCGGCGACGCCGTTGATCGTCGCGCCGATGCCCTTGAAGAGGATCTCGGTGTAGTCCGTGAAGTCCCCGGCGAGTTCGAGCTCGTCGGCGTTCGGGACCGCGAGGGTGCCGTCGGCCAGCAGGTAGCCCCGGTACACGAGGTTGCGGAAGATCTTCTCTTTGAAGCGGTCACCGAGCCCGAGCCCGGTGAAGTCGGAGGGGAAGACCACGCCCAGGTCGGTGACGGCCTGGTAGGCGGCCTTCTCCAGCACGGCGGGGTCGAGGTCGAGCAGGCGGCTGCCCTCGGCGGCGACGACCCCGTCGTCATAGGCCATCAGCACGTCGTGGACGGCGAGCGCGGCCCGGTCGCCGAACCGGTCGGAGACCAGGGCGGCCGGTTCGAACGCGGTCGGCTCCAGCTCCTCCTGGAGGTGGGCGAACAGCTCCGCCAGCTCGGTGCCCTCCGGTTCCGGCCGTCCGCCGAGGACGCTCGCGAGCTCGGCGCCGTCGAACCCGGCGGTGCGCATCCAGCCGGCCACGGCGAACAGCGTCTGCGCCAGCCACAGCGACGCGCCGGCCGGCCCGGCCTCCAGGACCTTGTGCAGGTCCTGGGTCTGCGGGCCCTCGCCGAGCACCACGAAGGTGGTGTGGCGCTGGAGCGCGGGATCGCCCTCCAGCGCCACGAGCACGTCGAACAGCTCGCCCGCCGACAGGCCGAGCGAGCGGGCCAGCAGCCCGGCCCTGCGGATCAGGGAGATCTCGGGGAGGCCGACCTCGCCCCGGTCGAACGGGCTGGGCTCGCGGGCGGCGTACCGCTCCCGGTAACGGGTGACGATCTCCACGATCTCGGACTCGGCGAGGTCGATGAGGTGGGCCAGCCGGAACCGGTAGTCGCGGTTGGCGGGGGTCAGGATGTCGCCCGCGGCGACCTCGACCTCGACGTCCTCCTCCGGTTCCCACGGCAGGACGAGGCCGAGGACGTCGGCGACGGTGAGGACGTTCAGCCGGACCAGCCGGACGACGGCCGCGACCGTGCGCAGGCCGGCGGCGTCCAGCCTGTTGCCCGCCAGGGTGGTCAGGACGTCGCTGATCTCGGTGAGGGTGAGGCGGGTCCGGCGGGCGAGGCGGATCAGGCGGTGGGCCCGCTCGAACCAGGCCGTCGCGGGAGATCCGGTGCCGCCGGGCCCGAGCAGCCGGGTCTCGTCGGCGTTGAGGGTGGCCCCGCCGAGCTCGACCAGCTCCCGCACCTCGGCGTCGGACAGGCCGGTGGCCTCGACGAACCTGGCGGTGCCGTGCAGGACGTCGAGCGTCTCGCCGGTCAGGCCGTAACGCTTCTTGAGCTGGTCGTCGGCGCCGGCCTCCGTGGTGATCACGCTGACGTCCTCGGCGGTGAGCGCGAGGTACTCGCGGGCCGCCAGGTCGTGGTCGACGTGCGCGGCGAAAAGCCGGTAGAGCTCCTCCGGGCTCACTTTGAGCTCGCCGAGGCCGATGCGCAGCCGCTCGGAGTGCAGGGAGAACGGCAGGCCGAACGGGTGGAGCCGCTCCAGCAGGTCCGTGTAGGGACGGGGGGCGAGCAGATGCTCCAGGACCTCGTTGACGATGTCGAGGTAGGCCGTCTCGGTGAAGGTGTTCTCGGCGTCGAGGACGATCCGTTTCAGGTCCGGCCGCCGTTCCAGCAGCTCAGGGGTGTCGAAGGTGCCTTCCAGTAGCCCGATCAGCTCGACCAGGTAGGCGGCCGGTGAGTACACCGACCGCGCGTCGTCCTTCTCCGGAAACCTGAGCTCCCCGAAAAGCTGGGCGTAGTCGGGCGACGATCCATCCATCAGCATGCGCATCTCCCCCATGCGGCCCCGAAACGGCGCCTCATGGTCCCGAAGATGCCCAGCGCGGAATACTTACCTCAAAGATAGAAAACCCAGCCCGCAATTTCCACGGGCCGAAACCTCGATAATTGACAATTAATTACAAAAGCCATCAAGCGGTCATCCGGCGAGGCCGGTGAGGGCGGCGCTGGTCACCCACAGCTCGGCGGCCTTGGCCCGGTCGTAGGACTCCTCGGACGAGCGCCGTTCACGCGTCCCCTCGAAGTACCGTCCGGTCGTGGCCGCCAGGGCGGGATCGGTGACGAGCCGGGCCAGCGCCCGGCCCGAGGTGCGCCGGCTGTGGATGTTCAGCGGCAGGAGGGTCAGCGCGGGGAGGAGATGGTTCCAGGCGAACCGCTGGACGGCGCCGTAGTCCCTCGCCAGGCCCGAGCCGGGCATCATGCCGGGGTCGAAGGCGTTGACCGTGACGCCCTCGCCGCAGCGCCGGGCCAGCTCGTAGGCGGTCAGCACGTTGCAGAGCTTGGACGTGGTGTAGCGGCGGCGTCCGTGCAGCGGGCCCGGCCCGGTCTCGGCCGGGCGGGCGAGATCGTGGGCGTCGGCGTAGACGGGTGCGGGCATGCCCGTCCGGCGGCGCGGGTCGTGGGTGTCGCTGGCCACGAAGATGATCCGGCCGGGCCTGGCCAGTGCGGGGAGCATCAGGCGGGCCAGCAGGAGGTGCGCCAGGTGGTTGACCGCGAAGGTCTCCTCCAGGCCGTCGCCGGTGTAGCGGATCTCGTTCACGCACTGCACTCCGGCGTTGCAGACCAGGGCCTCCACCGGCGGGAGCGGCCGTTCCGGCAGGTCGCGGGCGAACCGCCGGACGTCGTCGAGGGAGGCCAGGTCGAGTGCGAGCGGGACGACCGTCCCGCCCGTCTCGCCGGACAGCCGCCGGGCGGCCTCAGCGGTGCGGGCGGCGTTCCGGCCCGCGAGCCCGACGCACCAGGCGGGATCCGCGGCGACCGCCCGCGCCGTCTCGTAGCCGAGCCCCTGGCCGCCGCCGGTGATGATCACTGAGCGGTGCGCGGTCATTCCGGACCCTCCTTCCGGCCGGGCTCGGCGGCCCTGGCGATCACGATCGGGGCGAGCGCGAGCAGTGCCGTGCCCAGGTCGGCGAACATCCGCCGGACGTCCGCCTCGCCGGGTTCGAGCTGCAGGGCGAAGAAGCAGCCGTCGGAGAAGGCCACGGCGAACCGGGCGAGCTCCTCCGCCGCCGATGCCACGACCTCCGGCGGATGATCGGCCGCCAGGACCCGGGCGACACCGTCCCGGAACCGCTCGAACGCGGTGCTCCGCACCTGCCGGACGAGCTCGGCCGCGGCCTCGTCGCCGTCCAGCGCGAGCATGTAGAACAGCCGCAGGAACAGCGGATGCCCGGCCAGCGCGTCGGCCCCCGCCGCCAGGAGCGCCGTGACGCGTTCCCCCGGCTCGCCGGCCAGATCGTCCCAGGACGGCATCCCGGCGAACCACCGCCGCGCCCCCCGCTCCATGACCGCGGCGAGCAATCCTTTCTTGCTGCCGAAATGCCAGTAGACCGACGGTGGCGGCAGCCCCGAATCCCGGCAGATCGCCGAGATCGACGTCGCCGCGTATCCCCGCGTGGCCATCAACCGCTCGGCGACGTCGAGGATCGCCCCTCGCGATCCGGCGTCCCGTTCCTGACCCTGTATCCGCACATCGGGCATGATCGCTACTATAGTGAACGCTACATACATGGTCCAGGCCCGCCGGGATCCCGGTACGGGTGACGGCAATAGAGAATTGACAACCTGGAAACAACCTCCACACCGCCGCCACGTAGCTTCCGCTCATGGCGGCTCTGGAACGACGGCGGGACGGGCGGCGGGGACGGTGGATCGAGCACTGGGATCCCGACGACGAGCAGTTCTGGGCGACGACCGGGAGAAAGGTCGCCCGGCGCAACCTGGTGTGGTCGATCGTGACCGAGCATCTGGGCTTCTGTGTCTGGCTGTTGTGGAGCATCGCGGTCATCAACCTCGACACGGTCGGGGTCGCACTGAGCGTGAACGAGAAACTGTGGCTGACGACCCTGCCGAATCTGGTGGGAGCGGCACTGCGCATTCCGTACACGTTCGGGCCCGCCCGGTTCGGCGGACGGAACTTCACGATCATCAGTGCGGGATTGCTGTTCATCCCGTGCGGGCTGTTCGTCTATGCGATCGAGAATCCGTCGATACCGTTCTGGGCGTTGCTCCTGATCGCCGCGACGACGGGTCTCGGCGGGGGCAACTTCGCGTCGTCGATGTCGAACATCACGCACTTCTATCCGACGGCCAGGCAGGGTCTGCCGTTGGGCCTGAACGCGGCCGGCGGGAACGTGGGGGTGAGCGTCACCCAGGTGACGATGCCGCCGTTGATCGTGGCGTTCGGCCTGGTCGCGGTCGGCTGGGTGTGGATGCCCCTGATCCTGGTGGCGGCCGCCGGGACGTACCTGTTCATGAACAACCTGATGCACGCGACCTCGGCGTACACCGTCCGTGAGATGGCGGGGATCTCGCGGAAACCCCACACGATCGTCATGTCGGTGCTCTATGTCGGCACGTTCGGCTCGTTCATCGGCTACTCCTTCTCCTTCGGGATTCTGATCAAGAACCAGTTCCCCGACATCAAGGCCGTCGACTTCATCTGGCTCGGCGCGCTCGTCGGCTCGGCGGCGCGGCCGGTCGGCGGCTGGCTCGCCGACCGGCTCGGCGGGGCGCGGGTGACGTTCTGGACGTTCCTCGCGATGGGGTCCGGCATCATCGCGGTGTGGTCGGCGGTCGAGGCCCGGCGGTGGCCCTATTTCCTCGCCGCGTTCCTCTGGGTGTTCGCCACCACCGGGATCGGCAACGGGTCGGCTTACAAGATGATCCCCGCGGTCTTCCGGACGAAGGCCCTGGACGGCGTGGACGGGGATGACCCCGCCGCGGTGGCGGCGGCCCTGGCCGCCGCCCGGCGGAAGGCGGCGGCGGCGATCGGCATCACCTCGGCGATCGGCGCGTTCGGCGGGGTGCTGATCCAGCAGACGTTCCGGATCTCGCTGGAGCAGACCGCCTCGATCAGCGCCGCCCTGATCGTCCTGGCGGTCTTCTACGGCCTCTGCACCGCCCTCACCTGGGTCGTCTACCTGCGCAGGAGGCCGTCACCGCGGGTCGGCGAGCCGCTGCGGAGCCTCGCCGACGCCGGGGTCTGAAACCCGGAGGGTGATGACGAGGTTCCCGTCCGGGTCCGTGCGGGCGTCGTAGGTTCGGAGCGGGGGCAGGCCGGTGAGGGAGCAGCCGGTGGCGAGGTCGAAGGTGTGCTGGTGCAGCGGGCAGATCACGACGCTGCCGTCGATCTGCCCGTCGGCGATCGGGCCACCGGCGTGGGTGCACACGGCCGAGACCGCGCGCAGGCCGCCGTCGCGCAGCCGGAACACCGCCACCTGCTGTCCGTCCACGACGTAGGCGCGGCCCTCGCCGACGGGGATGTCGTCGGCCCGGCCGAGGGCGAGTGTGGTCTCGGTCATCGTGTCGGCACCTTGGGGAGGGCGATCAGGGGCAGGGAGGGACGGAACTGTCCGGGAGTCACGGGTTCCCGGCGTTCCTTCCACGGGTCCTGGTAGGAGTCCACGGAGGCCTGGACGGCTGCGTCCAGGGCCGCGGCCAGGCCGTCGGAGTCGTCGACCACCACGGCCCGGATCCGGTCGACGCCGACCCTGGGGACGAAGGCGTAGGTGCGTTCCAGCCAGTTGGCGTTCTCGCGGTAGTACTGGAGGAAGCGCCCGGTCAGGGCGATGACTTCCGCCGCGCTGTCCACGGTGGCGAGCAGGTCGCCCTTGCGCACGTGCGCACCGGCAGCCCCGCCCACGTAGATCTCCCAGCGGCCGCCCTCGACGGCGACCACGCCGAGGTCCTTGACATAGGCCTCGGCGCAGTTGCGCGGGCAGCCGGTGACCGCGAGCTTCATCTTCGCCGGTCCCTCCAGGCCCTGGAAACGCGTCTCGAGCGCGATGCCCAGGGCGGTGGAGTCGCCGAGGCCGTACCGGCAGAACTCCAGGCCGACACAGGTCTTGACCGTTCTGAAGCTCTTGCCGTAGGCGTGCCCGGAGGGCATGTCGAGGTCGGCCCAGACCTCGGGCAGATCCTCCTTGCGGATGCCGAGCAGGTCGATGCGCTGGCCACCGGTGACCTTGAGCAGCGGAACCCGGTACTTGTCGGCGACGTCGGCGATGCGGCGGAGCTGGTCGGGTGTGGTGCAGCCGCCCTTCATCTGGGGGACGACGGAGAAGGTGCCGTCCTTCTGGATGTTGGCGTGGACCCGGTCGTTGATGAACCGGGCGTCGCGTTCGTCGACGTAGTCGTCCGCCCACATCATGCGCAGCAGGGACGCCAGGCCCATCTTGCTCTTGGCGTCCTCTTCCCCGCCGGTGGCGAGGGCGGCGAAGACCGATGAGACCGATCTCAGGCCACGGGCGCGGATCTCGGCCATGAGCTCGGGCTTGGCGAACGGGATGCCGGGCACGTACCAGTCGGCCGAGGGGTCGGCCTCGGCGTCGCCTCCGGTCGCCCACTCGACGATCTGGGTGACCAGGGACTTGCAGGAGCCGCAGCCCTTGCCCGCCCTGGTCGCGTTCATGACGCCGTTCACCGACCGGGTGCCCGCCTGGACCGAGGCGACCAGGTCCGCCTTGCTGACGCCGTTGCAGTTGCACACCTGGGCGTCGTCGGACAGTTCCGCGGCACTGGTCTCGGTGGCGGGCCCGCCCAGGTCGAACAGGAGCCGGATGCGTTCCTCGGGCAGCGGCAGCCCCCGGTCGAAGGCCTGCATCAGGAAGGCGACCTTGGCGGTGTCCCCGAGCAACGTCGCGCCGATGAGCCGGCCGTCCCGGACCACGACGCTCTTGTAGGTGCCGCGCCCGGGTTCGGAGAACACGACGAACTCGTCGTCGTCGCGCTCCGGGGCCATGACGCCCATCGACGCCACGTTCACGCCCGCCACCTTGAGCTTCGTGGCGATCCGCGAACCGTGGTAGGCGGCGGCGGGGTCGGTCCCGGTGATGTGGTCGGCGAGGACCTTGGCCTGCTCCCACAGCGGGGCGACCACTCCGTACACCTGGCCGCGGTGCTGGGCGCACTCGCCGACCGCGTAGATGTCGCGCTCCTCCTCCACCCGCATCTGGTCGTCGACGACGATGCCGCGTTCGACGGTCAGGCCGCTGGCCCTGGCCATCTCGGTGTTCGGCCGGATCCCCGCCGCCACGACGACCACGTCGCACGGCAGGACGCGCCCGTCGGCGAGGCCGACCCCGGTGACCCGGTCGGCGCCGTGCACGGCCGTGGTCATGGCCTCGAGCTCGATAGTGATGCCGAGCTTCTCGACGCTGCGCCGCAGGACCGCGCCCGCTTGCGCGTCGAGCTGCTGGTTCATCAGATGGGACGCCGCGTGCACCAGCGTGATCTCCAGGCCGTGGGCCTGGAGCCCGCGGGCGGCCTCCAGGCCCAGCAGGCCGCCGCCGATCACGACCGCCCGGCGGTGACCGCGCGCGTACCGGAGCATGTTGCGGGTGTCGTCCAGGGTCCGGAAGGCGAACACTCCCTGGTGGAAGCCCCGGTCGGCATTGCGCATGCCCGCGATGTCGGGGACGAACGCGTAGCTGCCCGTCGCGACGATCAGCTTGTCGTACCGGGTGACGGTGCGGTCCTCGGCGTAGACCTTCCGGGCGAACCGGTTGATCCGGTTGACGCGGGTGCCGGTGTGCAGGGTGATGCCCTTGTCGGCGTACCAGGGCAGGCTGTTCAGGAAGATCTCGGACTCGTCGTCGGCGCCGGACAGGACGTTCGACAGCATGATCCGGTTGTAGTTGCCGTACGGCTCGTCCCCGAACATCGTGATCTCGAACTTCTCGGCGCCGCCACGGGCGAGGATCTCCTCGACCGTCCGCGCGCCGGCCATGCCGTTCCCGATGACCACCAGACGCTGCATGCCGCGTTCCCCTCAGACCTCGACCATGCCGAGATCGACGATCGCCGACCCGGTCGCACCGTCCGGGGCCGCCACGAAGAGCTCGATCGTGGTTCCGGCCTCCAGGTCCTCGATCACCCTCAGCGAGACGTGCACTCCGGCCTTGGCTCCGACGGGGAAGTACCGCATCGGCGCACCGTCCTTCATCAGGACGATGCAGATCAGCTCCTCGGAGCTGTTGCCGCCGCGCAGGTACACCGGCTGGGCCACCGACCCGTCGGGGACCACGTAACTCAGCTCGGAGGCCAGCAGGTGCGGGGCGTCGAGGCCCTTGCCTGTGAACGGAAAGACCCCCTGCAGGAACCGGGCCGTCGAGTCCATCGATGTCCTTTCTTGGCACTGTGGATGAGCGGTCAGCTGGGACTGATCCTGGTGATGGCGAGTGCGCAGGCCTTGAAGGCGGGCATCCGCGAGCGCGGATCGAGGGCGCGGCCGGTGAGGGCGTTCGCACTCGACGCGCCGCCCCAGTGGAAGGGCGCGAACACGGTGTCGGGCCTGATCGCGTCGGTCAGCCGTGCGGCGAACACGGCCTTGCCCCGGCGGGTGCGCAGCTCGACCCGGTCGCCCTCTCCGATGCCGTGCTCCCTGG
Organism: Actinocorallia longicatena; assembly: GCF_039534125.1. Classification (NCBI taxonomy): domain Bacteria; kingdom Bacillati; phylum Actinomycetota; class Actinomycetes; order Streptosporangiales; family Thermomonosporaceae; genus Actinocorallia; species Actinocorallia longicatena. Next base: position 106,303 of record NZ_BAAAUV010000021.1, read on the forward strand.
CCAGGTCGGGATGCATCTCGGCCCCCGGTAGGGCGTCGCCGTCGCCGTCACCGAGCGAGGCGATCCTGCGGGTCTGGTTGCCGCTCTGGTACTGCCGCATGAGCCGTCCGGTGGTCAGGACGTAGGGGAACTCGGGATCGGGCTGCTCCGCGGCCTCCCGGAACTCGACCCGGACGAACCTGGCCCGGCCGTCCGGGGTGGGGAACCGGTCGGTGAACAGGCGGGGTGTTCCCTGTTCCCCCTCGGCTGCGGGCCAGAAGACGCCGTCCTCGGCCTCGATCCGCGCGTAGCCGATGCCGGAGTAGTCGGCGGCACCGCCGGCGCTCGCCCGCCGCAGCTCCTCGAACACCTCCTGCGGGTCGGAGCTGAAGAACCCGCCCCGGCCCAGGCGCGTCGCCAGGTCGGTGATGATCTGAAGGTCGTCGCGGACCCCGGCCGGCGGCGCGAGCGCGCGCCTGCGCCGGATGACCCGGCCTTCGAGGTTGGTCATGGTGCCCTCCTCCTCGGCCCACTGGGCCGTGGGGAAGACCACGTCGGCCTCGCCCGCGGTCTCCGACAGGAACATGTCCGACACCGCGAGGAAATCGAGAGCCCGCAGCCGCGAGATCACATGGTCGCGGTCGGGCGCCGAGACCACGACGTTGGAGGCGAACACCAGCAGGGTGCGCACGCCACCGTCGGTGCCCAGCGCGCTCAGCATCTCGTAGGCCGACGGGCCCGCCCCCGGCAGCTCTCCGGGGTCGATCCCCCAGACCCCCGCGACGTGAGCGCGGGCCTCCGGGTCGTCGATCCTGCGGTACCCCGGCAGCTGGTCGGCCTTCTGACCGTGCTCCCTGCCGCCCTGACCATTGCCCTGGCCGGTGATCGTGCCGTACCCGCTGTGCTCACGGCCGGGCAGTCCGAACGCCAGCGCCAGGTTGATGAACGCCTGCGCGGTGTCGGTGCCGTCGCTGTGCTGCTCGGCCCCGCGCGCGGTGAGGATCATCGCGGTCGCGGCCGAGCCGAGGATCTCGACCGCACGCTCCAGCGCGCCGACGGGGACACCGGTGATGCGCTCGACCCGGTCCGGCCAGTAGGCGGAGATCCCCGCCTTCACCTCCTCGAAGCCCGACGTGCGGGTGGCGACGTAGGCTTCGTCGACGTGACCGGCGCGCAGCGCCAGGTAGAGCAGGCCGTTGGCCAGCGCGAGATCCGTCCCGGGCAACGGCTGCAGATGCACGTCAGCGGCTCTCGCCGTCGCCGATGCCCTCGGATCGACCACGATGAGCCGGCCGCCGCGCTCTTTGAGCTCGTCGAGATGGCGCATCGCCGGAGGCATGGTGTCGGCGAGGTTGCTGCCGGCCAGGAGCAGCGCCCGGGTGCCCGCCACGTCCGCCAGGGGGAAGGGCAGACCCCGGTCCACACCGAAGGCCACGTTGGCCGCGGTCGCCGCCGACGACATGCAGAAGCGCCCGTTGTAATCGATCGAAGCCGACCGCAGCGCGACCCGGGCGAACTTCCCCAGAAGATAGGACTTCTCATTGGTCAGCCCGCCGCCGCCGAAACAGCCGACGCTGTCGCGTCCGAACCGAGCCTGGCTCCGCGAGGTCGCCGACACCGTGCGGTCCAGTGCCTCATCCCAGCCCGCGGCGCGCAGTGGGCTACGACGGTCGCCATCGACCGTCCTGACCAGCGGGCCGAGCAGCCGGTCGGGATGATCCAGCAATTCGGCGGCGGTCCATCCCTTCACGCAGAGACCACCGCGATTGGTCGGAAAATCAGTGGGAGAAAGGGAAATCGCATCCCCTTCGACCGTCAATGAAATTCCGCACTGCAAGGAACAATACGGGCAATGAGTTCTCGCTGAGTCCCGCCCCACACAGAGAGACTCATCCTGGCGAATTACGCCGGAACACGAACCGTGTGACCGATTCGTTAAACAGTCCTCACCCGGACCTCCCGGAGAACTCTTGTTCCGCGATCCCGATGACGGCCTGCTGGGCGCTCTCTTCGATGCCCTCCATAATGGCCTGCTCGTGAGCGTTCACGACGCACCGAATGGCCTCCTCCGGGTCTCGTCCGTGAGATGAAGCGGATCAGGGCCGCGTTCTCGGCCCCCTGGTCGCGGCGGCCGGCCGGGAACGCGGTGTGGACGGCGTCCCGAACCCTGACAGGCGTCGCAACGGGGCCGCTGGATAAGCTGGGGGCAATGCGTGCCTGAGGGTGGCGCGGGGTGTGCCGGGAAGTCTGGTCGGCGATTGTTCTGGTGTCCGCTGATCAAGGAGTGTTCCGTGAACCCCGCCGATGCGTCGTCTTCCGCTGAGTCCTCGACGCGGGTGGGGGCGTTGGCGGAGTTCTTGCGTCAGGAGGCGACGGGCGGGAAGTTGCTGCTGGTCGCGACCGTGGTGGCGTTGGTGTGGGCGAATGTGCTGCCGGATCTGTATTCCGGGGTGTGGGACGCGCGGTTCGGTCCGTCGGGCTTTCATCTGGATCTGTCGGTGGCGGGGTGGGTGTCGGACGGTCTGCTGGCGGTGTTCTTCTTCGTCGCCGGTATGGAGGTCAAGCGGGAGCTGACCATCGGGGAGCTGTCGGGGTTGCGGGCGGGTGCGTTGCCGTTCCTGGCGGCGGCGGGCGGGATGCTGGTGCCCGCGCTGGTCGCTCTGGCGGTGTCGCGGGGTGCGGCCGCTGAGGGCGGGGCATGGGCGATTCCGACGGCCACCGATATCGCGTTCGCGCTCGGGGTGCTGGCGGTGGTGGGCGGCTCGTTGCCGTCGGGCGCGCGGGTGCTGCTGCTGTCGTTGGCGGTGATCGACGATCTGGGTGCGATCGCGTTGATCGCGCTGCTGTTCACGCATGGGCTGGCGTGGGGCTGGCTGGCCGCGGGTCTCGCGTTGTGCGGGGTGTACTGGCTGGCGCAGCGTGCTCGGCGTGCTCCGTGGTGGCTGGTGATGCCGTTGGCGGTGGCGGCATGGGTGTGCGTGCATTCCAGCGGGATCCACGCGACGGTGACCGGGGTTCTGCTGGGGCTGCTGACCCCGGTGGTCGCGAGGCGGGGCGAACAGCAGTCGCCGGCGGAGCGGCTGGAGCACCGGTTGCATCAGCTGTCGGCGGGGTTGATCGTGCCGTTGTTCGCGTTGTCGGCGGCGGGGATCTCCTTGTCGGGGTTCGGGGAGGCCGTTGGTGATCCCCTGGCTCAGGGGGTGTTCGCCGGGCTGTTGCTCGGCAAGGTGATCGGGATCTTCGGTGGTGCGTGGCTGGCGGTCCGGCTGCGGCTCGCCGTTCTTCCGGAGGGCCTCACCTGGCCCGACGTGCTGCCGATCGCGGTCCTCGGCGGGATCGGTTACACGGTCAGTCTCCTGGTCACCGAGCTTTCCACCGACGGCAGGACCGGTGAAGCGGCCGCGACCGCCGTCCTGGCGGCCTCACTCCTGGCCTCGCTGCTGGCCCTGCTCCTCCTGCGTCTCCGCGCCCGTCGCTGAACTGACGCTCCTGGTGACCGGCGGCGTCGATCTTGCGGCCGGATTCGGGATGTCCCAGCAGGTCATCGGTTTCACGCCGGTGGCGTTCGGCACGTCCCTCTCGCCTGGGCGCTGTCGCCCTCCTTCGCCGGGACGGTGCGGGCGAGGCGGCCGCGCACCCTGCCGTACCAGGCGGGAACCTCGTGTTCGTCGTCGAACCAGCGGGCCACCACGATGTCGGTCGAGGAATGCGCCAGGATCGACAGCACGATCGTGACCGCCACCAGCGCGAAGATGTCCTGCGCGTGGAGGATGCCCGATTCCAGGACGAGCAGCCCGTAGACCACGGACGCGAACCCCTTGGGCCCGAACCACATGACCGCCGCCTGCTCCCGGCCCGACAAGCCCGACCGCAGGAATGAGATCCAGACCGCGACCGGACGCGCCACCAGCAGCGCGAGGATCGCGAACGCCCAGCCCGTCCAGCCGATCCCACCCAGCATGGCCGGGGTGATGAGGGCTCCGAACACCAGCAGCGCCGCGAGCTTGAGGATCTCGGCGACCAGCTCACCGAAATGCTCGAACGACTCCCGCTGCCGCTCCCCGAACGTCGCCACCGTGATCCCCGCCGCGAACGCCGCGAGGAACAGATTGCCGTGCGTGGCCTTCCCCAACGCCAGGACGAGCAGGCCGATCGCGACGGCGTTCAGCGGCTCGTACTGGGTCGAGGCGGAGAAGAGGCGGGTGCGTTCCAGCATGAGCGCCGCCCACGGCACCGCCACCCCGATCACGATCCCGACCAGCAGCTCCGTGCCCAGCTCACCCAGATGCAGATCATCCGACCCCGCGGCGACGGCCAGGAACAGCACCACGAACGGCAGCGCCAGGCCGTCGTTCACCCCCGACTCCACGTTCAGCAGCTGCCGCAACCTCGGCGGCACCCGGTCGTTTCCCACCAGCGCGGCCGCGAACACCGGATCCGTCGGCGCCAGAATCGCACCGATCAGCAGCGACTCCACCCACCCCAGACCGACCAGATAGTGAGCCGCCAGCGCGGTGATGCCCAGCGTGAGCGGCAGACCCCAGCCCAGCGCCCGGCCCGGCAGCCGCCACGCCCCCCGCAGCTCCGCCCACCCGACCCGCATGCCATCGGTGAACAGCACCGCGAACAGCGCCAGCTCGGCCAGCCCCGAAACGAGCTCGTCGCCCGCCCGCACCTCGAGCAGACCGCTCACACCGTCGCCGAGGACGAACCCGGCGACCAGGAACACCACCGCCGTCGACAGAACGGTCCGATGAGCCAGGCTGGACAACAACACAGCCAGCAGAAGAACAGCCGCGAACGCGACCAGCAACGTCGTCACTTGGGGCCTTTCGGGAACGCCTGAATCGGACCTTGCCGACCAGACTTCCCGGCGCACCAGCACGGACGATATCCGCCCAACACCATCCAGCGCCAGCCCGCGGCCCGTGAACCGGAGCGGGACCTCGCTCCGGCGCGTTCGAGCTCGTCTCAGCTCAACGCCCCGCGAGGTCACGCTGCCCGTCGCGACGTTCGGGACTCGTAAGGTTCGGTGGCCTGGTCGGGCGGGGTGCCGGTCCTAGTGTCGCTGGGAGGAATCGAGGCTTGATCGGGAGGAGCCGGAATGGTCGAGATCGCTGTCATCGGGGGGTCCGGGCTTTATTCGCTGCTGGACGAGGTGAAGGAGGAGGTCGTCGTGGCGACGCCCTACGGGGCGCCGAGCGACACGGTCGTCCTGGGCGAGGCCGGCGGGCGGGAGGTGGCCTTCCTTCCTCGGCACGGCCGGGGTCATCGGGTGCCGCCGCACCGGATCAACTACCGGGCCAATCTGTGGGCGCTGCGGTCGCTGGGAGTGACCCAGGTCCTCGCGCCGGGTGCGGTGGGCGGGCTGCGCGCCGAGTACGGGCCGGGGACCTTGCTGGTGCCGGACCAGATGGTGGACCGGACGTCCGGCCGGGTGCAGACCTTCTACGACGGAGAGCCGCTGCCCGACGGGTCGGTTCCGCCGGTCGCGCACGTGTCGATGGCCGATCCCTACTGCCCGGCGGGGCGGGAGGCCGCCCTGTCGGCCGCGCGTGAGTGCGGGTGGGAGCCGGTGGACGGCGGAGCCCTGGTCGTGATCGAGGGACCGCGGTTCTCGACCCGGGCGGAGTCGCAGTGGTTCGCCGCCAACGGCTGGTCGGTGGTGGGGATGACCGGGCATCCGGAGGCTGTTCTCGCCCGTGAGCTGGCGCTCTGCTACACCCCGGTCAGTCTGGTCACCGATCTGGACGCCGGTGTCGCCCGTGGCGAGGGGGTGACGCAGGCGGAGGTGTTCGAGGCCTTCGGCCGGAACGTCGACCGCCTGCGGTCGGTGCTGTTCAACGCCGTGGAGCGCCTGCCTTCGGTGCGGGAGTGCGTCTGTTCGCACGCGCTCGACGGGCTCGAAGGCGTCTGAACGTCCAGGCCGCTCCGGTGCCCAGTGCGACGCAGGCGAGCAGGATCAGCAGGTTGCGCTGGTAGTGCAGCGGGAGCAGGGTCGGGTTGCCCTGGTCGTCGTCCTCACGCAGGACGGCGGGCAGGGCGACCACGGTCAGCGAGGCCGCGATGATGAGTCCGCCCCTCAGCACGGGGCCGCGGACCGCGAAGGCTCCTACCAGGCAGACCAGCGGCAGCCACAGGCCGTCGTGGATCACCACTCCGGAGCCCGCCCAGATCGCGATGTCCAGCGGATCCCCGATATAGGGGTCGTCCAGCAGCCCGTAGAGGCCGTAGCCGATCACTGCCACGCCGGCGAGCGCCATCAGCGTCCGGTAGGTCCTCATCACAGCGCCTCCACCTTGGCGACCCACTTCGTCTGCAGGACCCCGGGACGGTTCGGCGCGATGATCCGCACCGGATATCCGTGGTCGGGGGCGAGGATCTCGCCGTTCACCCGGAGCGCGAGCAGGGTCAGCTCGTCCCGCGCGTAGGTCGAGGCCATCTCGGTCACCCGGTAGGGCCCCTCCCGCTGCAACGAGGTGATCCGGACCGTGGCGTCCGGTGGCGCTCCGACCCGGTCGAGGAGGTCGCGCAGCCGTACCCCGGTCCAGGTGGCGGAAGCGCTCCATCCTTCGACGCAGGCGATCGGCAGTTCCGCGGTGTGCTGTGGCATCGCCCCCAGCTCCGCCAGCGTCAGCTCCACCGGACGGGGCCCGCCGACCGACAACCGCCAGTCCGCAGGGACCGCGGCGACGCCCGCCTGCGCGGCGGTCCGGTTGACCGGCAGCCCCTGCGGCCCCAGGTCGGGACGGCGCGGGCCGAGCAGGTCGGCCCGGCGCAGCCATGGCACGGTCTGCCCCGCGGTCGTCAACGTGACCAGGCCGACGGAGGCGGTGACGGCGGCGAGAAAGCCCCTCCGTCCCGCCACTGGAGCGGCGGCCCGACGGCTCCGGTGCTCGGCGATCAGCGGGGCCTTCGCGCTCAGATGGAGCAGGAGTCCGCCGAGGGCGAGCCAGGCGGTCCAGTAGTGCGTCTGCCTGAACGGGAACGGCCACGGGTACCACTGGACGGTGTTGAGCAGTCCGGTGAACACCTCCAGCAGCACGGCGGCCACGAGCAATGCGATGCCGGCCCGCTCCAGAAGGTGCAGAACACCCTGGACGGGCGGCCACTCGAAGAGCTTCGGGTAGACGGTCCAGAGCTTCGCTCCCAGCAGCGGGATCATCGCGATGCCGCTGATGACGTGCAGTCCCTGGGTGATCCGGTAACCGTTCACCGGACGGCTCGGCAGCGGCCCGCCCCATTCCTGCATGACGTGGCTGAGCAGGCCGGTGGCGAAGCAGACCACCAGCGCCGCGCCCAGCCACCGTCCGATGACCACGGCCGTGCGCGGCTCGTGCAACCGGGACGGAAAAGCGCCTTCCCGCAGCGGGCCCCGTCGGAGCCTCTCGATGTCCATGCTCGCCATCCGACCACCGGACGGCGCGGCTGAGACGTATCGCCGTGCTTACGGAACGCGAACATCTGACCTTGAGAGTGAACTTTTCGGCGAGGACGCTGACAACCTTGGGCCCGTGAGCACCTCGACCCGACACCGCGTCGTCCTCGGCCTGTGCCTGGCCGCGCTGGCCGCCCTGACCTGGGCGCTGGTCTGCACCTTCACCCGGGGCGGGAACCTGCACCAGAACGGCCGGCTGCTGCTGTGGTATCCCGTCGACGCGGCGCTGTTCGCCGTGGCGGTGTCGACGCTGCGGTTCGTCCGGCCCGCGCTCGTCCCCGTACTCGTCCTCACCGGGACGGTGGCCGTGCTGGCCACGGGCCTGCTGAAGCCACCGCTCACCAGCGACGACTCCTACCGCTATCTGTGGGACGGACGGGTTCAAGCGGCCGGGATCTCTCCGTACGCCCACCCGCCGGACGCTCCGGCCCTGGCCGGGCTGCGCGCGAAGGCACCGGAACTGTTCCCGGTGGGCACCGACTGCAAGGGCTGGGACGTCCGCAGGGCGGAGGCCGGCTTCTGCAGCCACGTCAACCGGCCCGCCGTGCCGACCATCTACCCGCCCGTCGCGGAAGGCTACTTCGCCGCCCTCTACGGCCTCGGCGGAAAGCACGGCGTGCGAGCGGCCCAGGCCGGTGGCGCGCTGCTGGCCTTCGGGCTGTGCGGGCTGCTCCTGTGGCTCCTTCCTCCCGGGCGGCGATGGCAGGCCTCCCTGTGGGGCTGGTTCCCGGGGGTCGTGGTGTGGGCGGTGAACGACGCGCATGTCGACACCCTCGGTGTGCTCCTCGTGGTCGCGGGACTCGCCGCGACGGCCCGCGGCAGGCTGGTGGGCGGCGGGGCTCTGCTCGGCGCGGCCATCGCCACCAAGCTGATCCCCGCGCTGGCCGTCCCGGGGGCGATGTCCGGGCTGCTGGCGCGGCGTCCGCAGGCCCGGGATCTGATCGTGCCGGTCACGGCCGTCGCCGTGTGCGCGCTGTCGTATGTCCCCTACGTGCTCGCCTCGGGGACCGGGGTGCTCGGGTACCTGCCCGGCTATCTGAAGGAGGAGGGCTACGATTCCGACACGCCGCAGCGCTTCGCCCTGCTACGCCTCCTGGTACCGGAGAGCCTCGCCCCCGTCGCCGCGGTCGTCGTGATCGGTCTCGCCGTGCTTTCCGTGCTGCGCTTCGGCGATCCGCAGAGGCCCTGGCGCGGCGCGCTGCTGGTGTTCGGCACCGCACTGCTGGCCCTCACCCCCGCCTATCCCTGGTACGGGCTGCTCGTCGTGGGCCTCGTCGCCCTGGACGGCCGCTGGGAGTGGCTCGGCGTGCCGATGGCGGGGGCGGCGGTGTACCTGAAGGGCGGGGATGCGCAGACCCGTGCCTATGGTCTGGCGCTGGCCGTGATCGTGGCAGGCGGGGCCGTCCGGATCCTCAGTGCCCGGCGCGCAACGCGACGAAGCTGCGACCCCGCTCGTCCCAGCGTTCTCGCAGGGTGAATCCCGCCTGACCCGCATGGCGGGCGGCGGCGGCCGCTCCGAGCCTCGCCCACTCGAACGGGACGCCCTGACGTCCCTGCACGTCCTCCACCCGGACCATGATCCGTTCGTCCAGGTCGGCGGGCTCGACCTCGACGAGCAGCAGACCTCCGGGCGCCAGCAGCCGGGCGACCCTGGCGAACAGCCGGGCCGGGTCACCGCCGATACCGAGGTTGCCGTCGGCCAGCAGAACCGTCCGCCAGCGGCCCTCGCCGGGCAGCGGTGCGAACACCGACCGGCACACCGCCGCCGCGCCCAGTCCGCGGGTGCGGCGCACCGACGCCTCCGCCAGGTCCACCCCGAGCGCGGGAACACCGCGGTCCAGCAGCTCGGCGACCAGACGTCCGGGACCGCAGCCCACGTCCAGTACCGGGCCGGCGCAGCGCCGCAGCATTCTCCGATCGGCGGCGTCCGCCGGACCGCACCAGCGCTCCACCTCCAGTGGATGCCGCCGGCCGTCTTCTTCGCGCAACCACAGGGGACCCCGGCCCGCCCTGATGGCGGCTCCGAACGGGTCGTCGCTGCCCGTCCACGCCGCCGCCTCGGCGACCTCGGTCACGGCGCGACGCCGAGGGAGGCGTTCCAGCAGGCGGCGAACCGGCTGCCGGGGATCAGCGACGCCACCCGCGCCGCGTCGGGGGCCGTGTCGACGTCGGTGAGTTCCGGCAGGTGGTGCACGCGCAGGCCCGCTCGCTCCATCCGGTCGAGGAGCACCTGCCCGGTGTGCTCGGTCGACATCGGCACTCCGGGCAGCAGCCGCCGTCCGAGCTCTGGGCGAGCGAAGCCGACGGCCCAGAACCCGCCGTCCTCGGCGGGGCCGAACCAGGCGTCCGTCCCCGGCCGGACCGAGGCCGACAGCGGAGCCGCCACCAGCTCCCCGGTGAGCTGCGGAGTGTCCATGCCGACGAGGAACGCGGGAACCCCAGGCGGCGCGTGCCCGAAAGCAGCGGCGATCCGCTCGTCCAGGCCGCCGTCGACCTGAGGGACGACTTCCCATCCGGCGGGCAGCCAGGGGCCGGGCCGCCCGTCCAGGACGAGGATCCGCCCACTCGCCGGAACGGTGCTCAGAGTCGTCAGCGTGTCGGCCAGGGCGGCCTCGGCGAGGGCCGCGGCCTGCTCGGGCGAGCAGGCCGGGGTCAGCCTGGTCTTGACCCTGCCGGGCACGGGTTCCTTGGCGATGACGAGCAGGGTCGCCGGTGGCGCTGCCAGGACGGCCCGCATGTCGGCGACGGCCTGCCTGACCCCGCGCAGAGTCCCGGTGACCTTGGACCGGCCCGTGCGCGGCCGGTAGTCCACCTCGGTCTCGGCGATCCGAAGACCGGCGGCGGCCGCCGACAGCACCATCTCCAGCGGGTAACCCGACCGCCGGTCACCGAGCCCGAGCGCCAGCAGCCGATCCCGCGGGGCCGCCCGCATCGGCCCCAGATCGTGCAGCGGCACACCGGTCTTCGACCGGAGCCTTCGCGCCAACTCCAGATTGGCCAGCCGGGCGTGCAGCGGCCACGCCCCGAGCGTGGTGGGCCTGCGCCGGGCCAGGACGAGATCGGCCCGGCCGGCCAGGACCGGCTCCACCACCCGGGGCAGCTGCACCGGGTCGAGGGAACCGTCGCAGTCCAGGAAGCAGACGATCTCGGCTGTCGCGGCGGTGAGTCCCGCGTGACAGGCGGCTCCGAAGCCACGTCTCGGTTCCCGCACGACCAGTGCCCCGAGCGACTCGGCCAGCTCGGCCGATCCGTCGCTGGAGCCGTTGTCCACCACGATCGCCCGCCAGCCGTCCGGGATCCGGCTCAGGACCCACGGCAGGGCCTCGGCCTCATCCAGACAGGGCAGCACCACGTCGACGCTCATACCTCTCACGGTAGTGAGATGATCACCAAGCGGGTCCGCAGAACTTCTTACGGAGTTCCTACGTCGGCCTGTCGGCCCGAACCAAACCGTCGCATCCTTCCTATCCTCGGGAAACGTCGATCGTGAAGGAGGACGAGTTGACGGACCTGGTGTCGCTGGCGATCGTCGGCACGGGCGTCACCGGCCTCCTCGGCTGGGCGCTGATCCGGCTGTTCGGCCGACGGTCGGAGGCGGTGACCCTTTTCGCGCTCTCGGCCGTCACCGTGGCGGCCATGACGGCGGGCACGCTCACGGTCACCAGCGCGATGTACCTGTCGGGACACGACCTGCTCGTCGTCATGATCGTGCTCATCTCCGGAGCCGGCGTGTCCCTCCTGACCGCCTGGACGCTCAGCCGGCAGGTCGCAGCCGCCAAACGGCGGGCCCTGGCCCGCGAGACGGCCCGCCGCGAACTGATCGCCTGGGTCTCCGCAGATCTGCGCGTCCCCCTCAGCAGCCTGCGGCGGACCCTGGACGGCCTGGCCGACGGCCACCCGCTCCGCTCCGACCTCGACCGCCTCGCCGCCCTGGCCGACGACCTCGTGGAGATCTCCCTCTCCTAGCTCTGTGAAACAGGCCCTAGACCTCGCCGCGCAGCGGCTCCTTCGCGAACGCCCTCATCCCGTCGGCGAAGGACACCCCGGAACGCCAGCCCAGCGCGGACCGGAGCCGGGAGGAGTCCGCCGTGATGTGCCTGACGTCGCCCAGCCGGTACTCACCGGTCACCACAGGCTGCGGCCCGCCGAAGGCCTCGGCCAGAGCAGTGGCCATCTCCCCCACGGTGTGGACGTCACCGCTGCCCACGTTGTAGGCCTCCACCGACCCCTCGGCTCGGCCACCGACGGCCAGGACCGCCGCCAGGTTGGCGCCGGCCACGTCGTCCACATGGACGAAGTCCCGCCGCTGACCGCCGTCCTCGAAGACCCTCGGTGCCTCCCCTCGTGCCAGCGCCGACCGGAACAGCGATGCCACCCCTGCATACGGCGTGTCCTTCGGCATCCCCGGCCCGTACACGTTGTGGTAGCGCAGCACGATCGCCCGGCCACCGGACGCCCTCGCCCACGCCGTCGTCAGATGCTCCTGGGCGACCTTGCTCGCCGCGTACACGTTCCGGGGATCGAGCCTGGCGTCCTCACCGACCAGACCCGGCTCCAGCCGCCGACCGCAGACCGGGCAGGGCGGCTCGAACACCCCCGCGTCCAGATCGGCCCGACGCCTGGCTCCCGGGGCGACGTCCCCGTGGTCGGCGCACCGGTACCGGCCCTCGCCGTAGACCACCATCGACCCCGCCAGGACCAGCGCGTCAACGCCTTTCCTGGCCATGGCCGACAGCAGGACCGCCGTGCCGAGGTCGTTGCAGCCCACATAGTCCGGCGCGTCGTCCAGGTCCACGCCCAGACCGACCATCGCCGCCTGGTGGCAGACCACGTCCACCCCGTCGAGCACCGACTCGACCACGTTTGCGTCCCGGACGTCGCCCCGCACGAACTCGACGCCATCGGGCGTCTGCGGTCCGCCCTGCGGATGCACCGCGGGCAGCAACGCGTCCAGCACCCTGACCCGATGCCCGGACCCGGACAGCCCCGCCACCACCGCGGTCCCGACGAACCCCGCACCACCCGTCACCAGAAGATTCATCCCGCGACCGTAGACCGCTGCCACGCCTCCCGGCGGCCGCCGCCCCCGGCCGTCAGAGGATCGTAAGCGGATTCGACCCTCTACCGCGTCCCCGCCGAACACGGACTTCCCGGCCGGCCCCCACCGGTGCCGGCTGCGCTCGTCCGCCGGTGCCCTACCGCGACCGCCCCGGCGGATCCTCGTCTGACCGGTACACGGGTCACCGCGCTCTCAGCGACCTCTCTCCGCCTTCCGCGCCCGCGTGCAGCAACGTGGCGGCCAGATCGTCGAACGCGGCGAGAGCTGTGGAGAACCCCCGGGGCCCGATGGAGATGCGGCTGACGCCGGCCGCGGCCAGTCCGGCGACGGTCGTCGGCCCGCCGATGTTCGCGTTGACGGGCGCCTCCAGCCGCTCCACGAGGTCTCGGACGACCAGGGGGTCCACCAGGCGCAGCGGGTAGACGCAGTCGGCTCCGGCGTCGAGGTAACGGCGTGCGCGCTCGATGACCTCAGGTGTGGCGGCGGAGCCGTCGTGAAGATAGGCGTCGATACGGGCGTTGATCACGATGTCGGCCCCTGCTCGCACGCCGGCGGATCGAATCGCTGCGAGCCGTGCGGCCACGGTTCCGGGATCGAGCAGGCTTCCGGGGCGCGAGTGATCGGAGTCCTCGATGTTGCACCCCACGACCCCGGCCGCGAGGAGACGGTCGACGAGTTCGGCCGGATCGAGGCCGTAACCGTCGAGCAGATCAGCGGTCACGGGCACGTCGACCGCGTTCGTGATCCGTTCGAGTGCTTCGAACAGCGGACGGACGGGAGCGGACGGATCATCCGGCAGTCCGAGCGAGGCCGCCATCGCCACGCTGGAGGTGCCCACGGCCCGGCCTCCGGCCGCCACGGCACGCTCCGCGCTGGCGACGTCCCAGGCGTTGACGAGCATCAGCGGATCTCCGGGCACGTGCATCGAACGCAGGTGGGCGGCGGCTGCCGCGAGGTCGGTCATCGTGAACTCCTTGGTGATCGGAATGAGATTCATCGGTACCCGGTGGTGCTCAGCCGTTCCCGCTCCCCTGGCCCGTCGGGATCCGCTACCGGGGTCGGCGGGTCGGTCCCGCGCCGTGCGGGGATGAACAGCGCGGCGAGCGCGCCCGCAGCCGGCAAGCCGGCGCCGAGGCCGAGTGCGGGTCCGAAGCCGTCGACGAACGTCTGTGGTGAGCCGTATCCGCCCAGGGCGGTGAACAGCGGGGCGAGCGCGGCGATCCCGAGCACACCGCCGAACTGCCGCAAGGTGCTGAAGACGCCGGACGCCCTGCCGATCTGCTGCGGCGGCACCGCGTTGATGACCGAGGTCTGCGCGGCGGGCATCACCATGCTGACCCCGACGCCCGCCACGAACATCAGCATCAGGAGCGCCCGCCGATCAGCGCCGCCAGTGTCACCGCCCCGGTCATCAGCAGCACCGGCGACGCCACCGACGTGAGGGCCGGCACCCCTCCTCTGGTTCTGCTCTCCGAGTTCATCGTTCCTCCGACAGAGGGTGAGTCCACATCGGTACAGACCCCCGCCCGGCCGAAAACTCATCGGCATCCGGCGATGAGTTCCGGGCCGTCGAGCCGCCGGTACACCGAGGGACATTCCCGGTCCGAACAGGGAGCTGAGAAATGACGGCCACGGACGAGATCGGCGCGGAGTTCACCCGCCGGACCGAGCCTTTCCGCGACGAACTGCCGGCCTGCTGCTACCGGATGCTCGGAGCGCTGCACGACGCCGAGGACCTGGTCCAGGAGGTCCATCTGCGAGCCTGGCGCTCCTGGGCCGCCTTCGAGGGACCGTCCTCCGCCGGCGACGCACCGGCGGAGGACCCGAGGCGACCTGGCTGCGGCCCTTCCCCGACCGGCCGCCCGCCGCGCCACCCGACGACCCCGCGGCGATCGTCGCCGCACGGGCGGGCATCCGGCCGGCCTTCGTCGCCGCGCTGCAGCATCTGCCACCGCGCCGCCGATAGGTCAGAACGGCCACCCCCGAGGAGCGTCCGGCCCTCTCGGCTGCCGGTCAGGCGGGGCAGTTATGGTAGGCGGCCAGGAGCCAACGCCCGTCCCGGCGGGCGAGGGTCCAGGTGGCCATCACCCAGCGGCCGTCGGGGGCCTCGGCCTCCCCGGCCATCATGACCGCGCTCCTGGTGACGACGATCGCCGCGTCGGCACCGAGATGGCGGACGCTCTGCACCTCGTCCCGGACCCGGCTGCCCTTGAGCGGACCGGCGAAGGCCGCCGCCATGCGGTCGCGCGTCGCGGCGGGGCCGACACAGTACGAGCCGGGCAGGATCGAGGTCGCGTCCTGGGTGTAGCCGGCCACGAAGGCTTCGGCGTCGTTGTCCGTCCAGGCCTGGTAGAGGCCGTCGAGCACGGCGAGGACCTCGCGGTCCCGGGTGTCGGTCATGGTCTTTCCCTTCGTCGGTGTGCTGCCTTCACCGGTACATACCTGGCGTCCCCTCGCGGCTCATCGCCTGCGCGGCGATGAATTCGGGGCCGCCCGCCGGTATGTACGGGCGGCGCGACGGTACGTATGAAGGAGACAGGGTGACGACATCGACATCGGTCAGCGAGGACTTCGCTCTCCGGACCGGTCCGTTCCGGCGGGAGCTGCTGGCGCACTGCTACCGGATGCTCGGCTCGGTGCACGACGCCGAGGACCTGCTGCAGGAGACCTTGCTGCGCGCCTGGCGGGCCTACGGCCGGTACGACCCGAGCCGCGCGACCCTGCGCACCTGGCTCTACCGGATCGCCACCAACGCCTGCCTGACCGCGCTCGAGCAGCGCAGCCGCCGCCCGCTGCCGTCCGGGCTCGGCACTCCGCCGGGCGACGACCCCGACCAGCCCCTGGTCCGGGGCGAGGAGGTGCCGTGGCTCCAGCCCTTCCCCGACGCGATGCTCGGCGACCCGGCGGACGTCCTGGCCTCGCGTGGCTCGCTGCGGCTGGCTTTCGTCGCGGCCCTGCAGCACCTGCCTGCCCGGCAGCGCGCCGTGCTCATCCTGCGCGAGGTGCTCGGCTGGCCCGCCGCCGACGTGACCACGACGCTGGACATGACGACCGCCGCGGTGAACAGCGCCCTCCAGCGGGCCAGGGCCCGGCTCGGCGAGGCCGGGCTGGACGAGGACCAGATCGACGAGCCCGCCGACCCCGGACGCCGCACCCAGATCGACCGCTACGTCGCCGCCTTCGAGAACGCCGACCTGACGGCTCTGGCGAAGCTGCTCACCGACGACTGCGTCCTGGAGATGCCCCCCTTCCTCAACTGGTACTCCGGCCGTGACCAGTACGTCCGGTTCATCGCCCGTGTCTTCACGCTTCGGGGCACGGCGTGGCGCCTGGTCCCGGCCCGCGCGAACGGCCAGCCCGCGCTGGCCGCCTACACCCGTGCCGCGGACGGCGCCTACGACCTGCACTCCCTTCAGGTCCTCACCGTCACCGAGCGGGGCCTCGCCCGTAACACGACCTTCCAGGACCCGGAGGTGTTCCTGTCCTTCGGCCTCCCCGCGAGGATCACCGGCGCGTGAGGCCCGGTGCCCGCACCGGCTCGACACGCTCGCCGCCAAGGCGCCCGGGTGTTCCACTGCCGGAACGGCCTGATCAAAGCCTCCAGGCGAACCGGGGCGATTCAGCCGCCTGCCCGGAAGATCGGAGCGGATCAGGTGCCGGCGGCCTCGGCGGCGGACTGCTGGACGTCGTGTTCGAGCTGCTCGCGGGCGGCGGTCTCGTGGGCCTCGCGGATGTGGGCGATCGCCTCGTCCGGGTCGTCGGTGAGGAAGAGGAGGTCGGGGTCCTGGGCGGAGATCAGGCCCTCGGCGAGGAGGGTGCCCTTGATCCAGTCGATGAGGGGCTGCCAGAACGAGACGCCCATCAGGACGATCGGGAACTTGGTGATCTTCGTGGTCTGGACGAGCGTGACCGCCTCGAAGAGCTCGTCAAGAGTTCCGAAGCCCCCCGGCAGCACCACGAAGGCCTGCGAGTACTTGACGAACATCGTCTTGCGGACGAAGAAGTAGCGGAACTCCATGCCCATGTCGAGGTAGGGGTTCATGGACTGCTCGAAGGGGAGCTCGATGCCGAGGCCGATGGACAGGCCCTCGGGGTCGGCGCCCTTGTTGCCGGCCTCCATGATGCCGGGGCCGCCGCCGGTGATGACGGCGTAACCGGCCTGCGCGAGCTTGCGTCCGACCTCCACGCCCAGCTCGTAGTAGGGCGTCCCGGGCTTGATCCGGGCCGAGCCGAACACGCAGGCGGCCCGTCCGAGCTCCGCCAGCAGCCCGAACCCCTCCACGAACTCCGCCTGGATCCGCATGACCCGCCACGGATCCTTGTGCAGCCACTCCGCGGACCCCCGCTCGTCGAGCAACCTCTGGTCGTGCGTCTCCGTCGGCAGCGCCCGGCCCCGCAGCGTCGCGGCTCCCCGCCGGTGCGTGCGCATCTCGTCTTCCATGCCGATCACCGTAACCCGAGGGACCGCGCGGACGTCCGGAAAAGCCGTGTCCAGATCTCAACTCGGTCACTCCCGGCCCTTTTCACCCTCTCCGCGGGTATTCCGAGGGCCATGACCCGGTTGCGCAAGGCCTCCATGATCGTCACCACGGCGGGGCTGGCGGTCGCCGTGGGCGTCGCCACCAACCAGGTCCTCAACGGCGACGTTCTCAGCTGGACCTGGGCCTATGTCGCCTTCGGCCTCGCCGTCATCGCCGCCGTCGTGGCGTCGGTCGCGACGGAGCCGGAGAGCACCCGTGACCGTCCGGTCCGGTTCGCCCGGCGGGCCTACCTGCGGCAGCTCCACGAGGTCGTGCGCTTCGTCGACACCGTCGGGATCGCCACGTCCAGTGAGTTCACTCCCCTCATGCGCCACGTCTACGTTGACGTCGCCCTGCGGCGGCGGCCCGTTCAGGACGCGGCCCACGCGGAGTTCGTCGGCAGGGAGCAGGGAACCGTCGAACGCCGGAAGCTGGAGTCGTTCTTCGGCGAGGGACGGGTTCTGGCGGTGCTCGGAGGGCCCGGCTCGGGGAAGACGACCATGGTCCGGCACACCGCGCTCTCGCTCTGCTCCGGGCGGGGGCGTCTGCCGATCCTGGTCTACCTCCGCGACCACGCCGCGCTGATCCTCGGTGACGAGCCCGCCGAACTGGAGGACGTCGCGGTCGCCGCGGCCTGGCTCGACGGCCGTGTCCCCGCGGCATGGGTGCGGGGCGAACTCGACCACGGCCGCTGCGTGGTCCTCCTGGACGGCCTCGACGAGGTGTCCGACGAGGCGGGACGGAAGCGCGTCAGCCGGTGGGTGAACCGGCAGATCCAGCGGTATCCGGGCAACGACTTCGTGCTCACCTCGCGCCCGCACGGCTACCAGGCCAACCCGGTACCGGCCGCGGAGGTCCTCCAGGTGCAGCGGTTCACCGGCGAGCAGATCTCCGAGTTCCTGCGGTACTGGTATTACGAGATGAAGAGCCGCGGCCTCAATGAGAGGGGGCCTTCCGTCCGGGCCGTCTCCGACCGGGAAGCCGCCGATCTTCTCGACCGGATCCGTGCCCAGTCCTCGCTCTACGACCTGGCGTCCAACCCGCTGCTCCTCACGATGATCGCGAACGTCCACCGGTACCGGGGCAAGCTTCCGGGCAGCCGTGCCGAGCTCTACGCCGAGATGTGCGACGTCCTCATCCACCGCCGTCAGGAGGCCAAGGACCTCACCGACGCCACGGGCCTGCGCGGCTCGCAGAAGGTCCGCGTCATCCGGCATCTCGCGCTGCACATGATGCGCGGCGAACTCAAATCGATCACCTTCGGTGCCGCCCGCAGCGCCGTTCGCCAGCGGCTCCGCCAGGTCTCGGCCGACGTCACTCCCGAGGTCTTCCTCGACGAGATCCGCAAGAGCGGCCTGCTCGTCGAGCGCGAGTACGGCCACTACGCCTTCGCCCACCTGACGCTCCAGGAGTACCTGGCCGCCGCCCAGATCCGCGAGCAGCCCGGCCCCCACCTCCGCCACCTCGTCGGCAACGTGAACGACCCCTGGTGGCGCGAGACCACGCTGCTCTGGGCGGCCGACAGCGACGCCACCCCCGTCATCGAGGCCTGCCTGTCCGCCGACACCGTCCGCGCCCTGGCCCTCGCCTTCGACTGCGCCGACGAGAGCTCCGAGATCGATCCCCACGTCCGCGATCACCTCAACGCGATCCTCGCCCAGACCGATTCCGTCTCGGACGAGCGGCGCCGCCTCGTCCTGGGGGTTCACGCCACCCGCGCGCTCAAGGACGTGATCACCCTCGGCAACGGCACGACCATCTGCACGGCGCCGGTGAGCGTCCACCTCTATGACCTGTTCCGCACGGACGTACTCAGACACTCCGGCCTCCGGATGCGGGAGCTCCCCTCATCCGGCGGGGCGGTGGTCGGTGCGGCGCCTCAGGAACGCGCACGATTCCTCGACTGGCTGAACCGGTTGTCCGACGACGAGCGGTTCGGCCTGCCGAGCACGGACGATCTGAGTGATCCGGACGCCGCTTCCATCACCGCGCTGTGCGAGCACCCTGTCTGGACCAGGGAGGGGCTATGGACCAAATCCAGCGTGGACTGGCCCTTCGAAGAGCCCGCGGCCTGGCCCGCGGTCTTCTCCGCCGCCCTGTTCACGGAGACGGTGACCGAACTCCAGCTCGGCGTCCGTGCCGTGGCGGCGCCGAGCCGTCACGGCGTCGCCATGATCGTCCTTGCGGTCCTGGAGGACGCCGACCACGCCCATCCCTGGAGCCGGGCCCGGAACGCGCTCACCACGCTCAGCCTCTGCTCCGCCGCCATGGAGGCGCTCCACCACACGCGAAGCATCCATGCCCGTGCAGGAGCCGCCTACGGCTATCAGATCGAGGCCATCCAGCAGGCCATCGACCTGATCTCCGATCGCCTCGATCCGGGCCCTGAGCTGGACGCGGCCGCCACGCTCCTGAGCAGGTTCACCGCCCCCACGGCCGCACGCTCCGATCCGGAGACTCTGGCGGAAGCCGCCGCCCTCGAGCCGTCGCTGGTCGGCCTCGCCTCCGAAGCCCTGCGCGAGCTCGACGGTCCGGAGTCGCCGCCCCTGGTCACCTCCCAGGCCCGGGGCCACGACGCCGAATCACTCGCCGGACTCATGAGGGCACGCTACTTCGCCTTCATCGAGGCGTTCACCGGCAGGCACCTGCCGATCCTCTCGGAATTCGGGACGCCTCATCCGACGAACCGTCCGGCGGCCCATTCTCTGCTGGCCTCCTTCGGGTTCCGCGACGATGACTGGCTGGAGCCCTACCCGGAGAGCGTGGAGCCGGTCGCGATCGTCCAGAAGCGAGGACGGTCGCTCCAGCACCACTACCGTCTCAACACCCGCGGACCTCTCCCCGGTCCTCTGGTCGCCGCCCACTTCGTCCTGGTGGAGGCTTGGGACGTCTCCGGGCCCGGTCGCGCCGAGCGAAAGCTACCGGGGCCCGCCTATGAGGGTTTTCTCAGAACCCGCCCTTCCTCGTCGCCTTTCCGCACCGTCGTGCGGGTTCCCGCCGATCCGCTCCTGGAGCTCGATCTCCTCGCCGGCGCGGAGGACGGTCGAACACACTTCTGGCAGGTGCTCACGGAGTTCCGCGAGCGCACCAGGGCCGATCTCGCATGGGCCCTGAACGACGCGTGGGAGGCGCCCCAGAAAGATCGCCAGGCGAGGATCCTGTCCTCGGCCTGTGTGGAGCTGCTGGCCATGGCCGAGATGTTCGATGTGCCGATGCTCGCGGCCGTCGCTCATTCACTCGGGTTGCACCGGCAGGACTCGGGGCGGGTTCCCAACGAGGTCATCATGCTGGTGCGGGGCTGAAATAGGGTGCTCGGCATGGATCTCAGTGTGGATGTGCGGGAGCTCGTGCGGGTGCTGGTCGATGTGGAGTCGGTCAGCGGGAACGAGAAGGCGCTCGTCGACGGGATCGAGGAGGGGTTGCGGGGGGCCGCGCATCTGCGGGTGGTGCGGGACGGGGACACGCTCGTGGCGCGGACCGAGCTCGGGCGGGACGAGCGGGTGATCATCGCGGGGCATTCGGACACGGTGCCGGTCAACGGGAACTGGCCTTCGCGGCTCGACGGGGACGTGCTGTGGGGGCTCGGGACCTGTGACATGAAGGCCGGGCTCGCCGTGCTGCTGCGCCTGGCCGTGACGCTCACCGAGCCCTCCAGGGACGTCACCTACGCGATCTACGAGTGCGAGGAGGTCGCCGCGGAGCGCAACGGCCTGAAGCGGATCGTCGAGACGCGGCCCGAGCTGCTGGCCGGGGACTTCGCGGTGCTGATGGAGCCGACCGACAACGGGGTCGAGGGCGGGTGCCAGGGGGCGCTGACGGTCGAGGTGACCGCGCGGGGGGCGCGGGCGCACTCGGCGCGGTCGTGGATGGGCGAGAACGCGATCCACGGGATCAAGCCGATCATCGATCTGCTGGAGGGCTACGAGGCCAGGGAGCCCGTCGTGGACGGGATCCGGTACCGGGAGGGCCTGAACGCCGTGTTCGTGCGGGGCGGGATCGCCCGGAACGTGGTGCCGGACGAGTGCGTGGTCTCGGTGAACTTCCGGTTCGCCCCCGATCGTGATCTCGTGGCGGCCGAGGCCCATCTGCGGGAGCTGTTCGACGGGTTCGAGGTGGCCGTGGTCGACGCGAGCGAGTCGGCGCGTCCCGGGCTGGACCATCCGGCGGCGGCGGCGTTCGTGCGGGCCACCACGGGACACGACCTGGCCGAGGCCGTCGAGAAGGACCTCGTGCGGGCGAAGCTGGGCTGGACCGACGTGGCGCGGTTCTCGGAGCTGGGGGTGCCCGCCGTCAACTACGCGCCCGGGTCGCCTACGCTGGCCCACCACAAGGACGAGCGGGTCTCGCTGCCGGACGTGGTGGCGTGCGAGGAACGCCTCCGCGCCTGGCTGGCCTAGGCACTGACCCGGAAAGGTACGTTTTCCTCATGCGGTGGCGCTGGGTGGTGATCATGCTGGCCGCGGCGCTGGTGTGCGCCGTCGGTGTGGGCGGTTATGTCCTGGTGGAGAAGGTCAAGACGGCGTTGCGCGTCGACGAGTGCACGGTGGCCCTGCCCGCGGACTCGCTCAGCCTCGATCTCGACCAGGCCGCCAACGCCGCGACGATCGCGGCCGTCGCCTACCGCAAGAAGCTCCCGGCGCGCGCCCTGGTGATCGCCTACGCGACCGCCGAGCAGGAGTCGCACATCGAGAACCTGCCCTTCGGCGACCGCGACTCGGTGGGGATCTTCCAGCAGCGGCCGTCGCAGGGCTGGGGGCGGGCCGACCAGCTCCAGGACCCCGTGTACTCCACGAACCGGTTCTTCGACGCGCTGGTGAAGGTCAAGGACTACGAGAAGCGCCCCCTGCACGACGCCGCCCAGCGGGTCCAGCGCAGCGCCGACGGCTCCCTCTACGCGCAGCACGAGCCGATGGGCAAGATCCTCGCCGAGGGCTTCGGCGGGACCGCCCCCGCCTCGGTGACCTGCTGGTACGGCGAGGACCCGCCGCGCGCCGCCGACGCCACCAAGGCCCTGCGCGAACTGCGCCGCGCCTTCGGCAGCCGCATGAAGACCGACGCCCAGGGCGTCGACCTCCCGGCCGGCTCGCCCCCCGCGGTCGGCTGGTCCGTCGCCTCCTGGGCGGTCGCCCACGCCTCCCGCTACGGCCTCACCGAGGTCCGCCACGCGGGCAAGAAGTGGACCCGCTCCTCCGGCAACGACGGCTGGTCCACCGACGGCGCCGCCCCCGCCGAGAAGGTCCTGCTCCGCTGATCTTCCGGGGTCAGCCGTGGGGGAAGTGTTCGGCGTCCTCGCGGACGGGGAGGCCGGTGGGATCGCCGTGGCCGCCGCCGCGGAGGGTGTGGCCCTCGTGGCCGAACAGGTCGGTGTCGACGATCTCGACCTCGTGGGCGCGGGGGACGGCCAGGACGACGTCGCCGAACAGGTCGAGGAACAGGGCCAGCAGGCAGCCGAGGACGATCACGACGCCGCCGGCCCAGAACATCGGCCAGACGGGGCCGAGCGGCAGGGCGAGACCGCCGATCAGGAAGCCCAGGAAGATCACGCTGACGCTGAACCAGGAGCGGGGGCGCCCGGCGTGGGAGCCGTGGGATTCCTCGGAGTCTGTCACTGGTTCTCCTTCTCGTTCTCCGACGCGACGGGGGCGTCGGCCTTCTCGGTCGGCTTCCCCGCATCGTCACCCGCGGGCGTCTCGGTGTCAGGCTCCGGTGCCTCGGAAGCGGTCTTGGACGGAGTGGCCGACAGCGTCGGCGACGGGGTCGTCGTCGGCTTCGGCGTGGCCGAATCCGACGGGACGGGCACCGTCTGCTGCGGGACCCGGGTCGTGTTCCGGGTCTTCGGGGACTCCGACTTCGCCTTCTCCGTGATCGTGGTGATGATCGAGTCGGGCTTCAGCGGCGGAGCGTCGTCCTGGCCGGCGAGGAAGAAGACCCCCGCGGCGGCGGCGCCCGAGGCCAGCAGGATGGCCGCCAGCCAGGCGGCCGTCGGCGCGATCCGGCGTCCGGGGACGGGCACGACGGCGGGCAGGGCCCAGGTCGAGGCGATCGCGGTGACGTCGCGGACCGTCGTCCAGAGATGGTCGACGGCGAGGGCGGCGGTGGGCTCCGAGCGCGGGGCCATCAGGGCCTGGCGGAGCTCGTCGGAGCGGGGCCGCTCGGCCGGGGTGCGCGAGAGCGCGGCGGCGGCCAGGGAGTGCAGCGGCTCGCCGAGGCCCTGGAGGTCGGGGCGGCGGGTGAGGACGTGCTCGGTCAGCTCGCTCGGCGTGCCGGGCCCGAACGGGTGCCGTCCGGTCCCGGCGTAGGCGACGAGCAGGCCCCAGCCGTACACGTCGGTGGCGGGGGTGGCGGGCGAGCCGGTCAGCCGCTCGGGGGCGACCCAGCCGGGGCTGCCGACGACCAGGCCCGTCTGGGTCATGCCGTCGGCGCCGTCGAGGGTCCTGGCGATCCCGAAGTCGATCACGCGCGGGCCGCCGGGGGTGAGCAGGACGTTGCTCGGCTTCACGTCCCGGTGGATGATCCCCGCGGCATGGATCGCGGCGAGGGCGTCGGCGACCCCTATCGCGACCGCGTACAGGGCGTCCGAGGGGAGCGGCTCGTCCTCGTGGACGACCGCGGCGAGCGGCGGGCCGTCGAGGTACTCGGTGACGAGGTAGGGGGTCGAGGCGTCGCTGCCGTCCTCGATCAGCCGGGCGGTGTGCGCCGAACCGATCTGGCCCGCGTGCGAGGCCTCGGCCCGGAACCGGGCCCGGAACATCGGATCGACGGCGTCGGCCCGGCGCAGGGTCTTCACCGCGACGGGCCCCGCCTCCGTCTCCGCGAGATAGACGACGCCCATCCCGCCGACGCCGAGCCGGCCCAGCAGCCGGTACCCCCCGATCTGCTCGGGATCTCCGGTGCCGAGCGGCTCGGTGGCAACGTTCGTCGCCCGCGCCATCTGTCCTCCCGTGGTCGAGGTCCACCGGGCCTTTCCCACGGGAGGGCGAATGATGCGTGTTCAGGGTGAATCGGCTCTGATCACCAGGGAGCGGGCGCGGGCGGAGCGACGACCGGTGGACGGTCGTCGCAGGTGATCGTGTTGGGCAGCTCCCAGCCGGCCAGCCACGGGCCCGTGGTGCCGCCGCCGTCGTTGCCGCCGAGGTCGGTCACCGAGAACTCCGAGCCGGTGGGCGGGAAGCCGAAGGAACCGCAGTTGTTGATCCCGACGGCGCCGACGTTGCGGGCGTCCACGTTCTCGAAGGAGGCGGAGCCCTTGACCCGGGCGCTGAGGACCGAGGTGCCGGTCCCGTCGACCCGGACGTCCTTGAAACGGACCCCGGTGATCGAGTACAGGTCCTTCACCGGCCAGTCGCTGACCATCATGATCGCGTTGTAGGTGCTGTCGAGGTAGTGGTCGCCGGTGACCCGGACGTCGGCCGCGATGTCCTTGTCCAGGGCGTAGAACCAGATCGCGCCGAGGCCGATCTTCCAGTTCAGCTCGAACGTCCCCGCCCGGGCGGTCGTGTTGCCGCTGAACAGCAGCCCGCCGGTGAACGCCTCGGCGCCGAAGCGGGACCCGACGTGCAGGGCGCTGCCCTCGCGGACGGGGTCGGCGACCAGGTTGCCCGAGACCGTGGTGCCGGCGCCGCCGTAGATCGCGATGCCGTTGGCCAGGGTCGGCGACTGGACGGTGTTGTGGTCGAAGGTGTTGTTCGCGTTGGAGGTCTTCTCCGACCACATCGCGAGGGCGTCGTCGCCGGTGTTGCGCAGGAAGTTGTTCCTGACGAGCGAGTTCGAGACGCCGGTGTGGAAGTTCAGGCCGTCCGCGATCTGGTCGACGATCACGCTGTTCGTGATCTTCGTGTTGTTCATCGGGCCGTCGAACCAGAGGCCGACCTTGGTGTGCTGGATGTAGAGGCCGTCGATGGTGGAGTCGCTCATCGCGCCGCCGACGCCGTTGACCTGGTCGGCGTCGATGCGCTCGCGGACGTCGCCCTGGATCGCGAAGCCGGACAGGTGGACGTTCTTCGACCCGCCGTCCTGGGCGTACCTGCCGTAGAAGCCGACACCGGTGTGCACCGAGCCGTCCGGGGCCGGGGTGTCGAGCGCGACCTCCCTGCCCTTGATGATCGTGTACCAGCTCCCGGCGCCCTCGATCGTCACGTCGTCGACGATGATGTGCCGGTCGACCCGGTAGACGCCCGGCGGGATGTAGACCCTGAGCTTGGCCTTCTTGGCGAAGGCGATGGCCTTGTCGATGGCGCCGGCGGAGTCGCGGCGGCCGAGCGGGTCGGCGCCGAAGGCGAGGACGTTCGCGGCGGCCAGCCGGACGTGCGGCGCCCCGACGAGCTCGGAGTCGAGCAGGTCGATGACGGTCCAGGCGGCGTTGCTTCCGGCCGGGACGGTCAGCCTGATCTTGTCGCCCGCCTTGTAGGTCCGGCCGAGCAGGAGCCGCTGCTCGTCGTAGAAGTGGGCGGGCCGGAACGGCTTGGTGATCTCCGGCGCCGGTGTGGTGGCGGCGGGCACGCAGCCGCACTCGGTGATCCACCAGTCGGGGTGCAGGAGGTCGGCGTTCGGGTCGTTGGTGAACGGATACTGGTTGTAGAGGTAGGAGTACTGCGAGGTCAGCGTCATGGTCCGCGGGCCGCCGCCGTTCACCGTGACGTTCAGCGGAGCGGTGATGCCTCCGCCTCCGGGGGCGTCGGGGATGCTGTAGCGCACGTTGATCGCGTTGGCGGCGCCAGGAAGCGTGAACTCCACGTACTGGCCGGGGGTGAGGCGGACCGCGGTGCGTCCCGAGGCCTCGGCGGGCAGCGTGTAGGCCGTCCGGTCGGGACCGATGACCGCGCCGTCGGTGGCCGCGTTCTCGGCCTCCTGCTCGGCGAAGCCGACGCTCGCGCCCCGGCCGGCGGAGAGCGCCGGGTCGAGGGCGGCCCTGGTGACCTTCGCTCCCGCGGGCGGCGGCGCGGGGTCGGCGTGCGCGGCCGGAGCCGCGAAGACCGCCGCCGCGAGGATCGCGGGCAGCGCGAACACAGCTCTTGGCATGGGGGGTGACCTTTCGGCTGAAGCCAGTGAGTGAGCTGGGCCACGTGGGAGGGCGCGCCCGCGAGGAACATACAATTGCCGACTAGATCACGCAAGAGTCAGGCAGGATTACGCAAAACTGAGACATCGCTCAGGTGCGGGGCGGGGCCTCCGCCGCGTCGCCGAGCGGGGAGATCTGCGGGGCGGCCTCCGGCTCGACGCCCTCCTGCGCGGGATGGACGGGCGTCCTGCCCTCGGAGCGCCGCCAGGCCTCGAACGCGATGGTCGTCGCCGCCACGACCGCCGCCCCGAGCAGCCAGCCCGCGACGACGTCGCTGATGTAGTGGACGCCCAGCGCGACCCGGCACACCCCGGAAGCGAACGAGATGAGCGCGGCGATCGTCCAGGCCAGCCACCGCCAGATCCCGTGGATCAGGGCCAGCAGGATCAGCACGGTCGTCGCGCTGCCCACCACGGCCGTCATCGCGTGCCCCGAGGGGAACGAGCCGCCCGGGAAGTGGGCGATCGGCGTCGGCAGGTCCGGCCGCGGGCGGTCGACGAGGATCTTGGTCAGCAGCCCCAGCAGGCCGCCCGCGGTGATCGTCACCACCGCCCAGGCCGCCAGCCGCCGCGCCCCCCGCACCAGCAGCCAGGCCACGAGGGCCAGCACGATCCCGCGGAACACCCAGGCGTGGAAGATGTAGGAGGTCGCCTGCATCGGCCGGATCAGCCACCGGTGGTCGAGAACGAATCCGTTGATGTCCGCGGTGCCCCGGGCGTCGAGGTCGGCGAGCGGTGCCCCCTCTCTGTCCACCGCCGCCAGGAGCAGCGTCAGCGGGAGCGCCGCCGCGAACAGGACCACCACTGCGATCAGCATCCGTTTGACCATCGCCCTCCCCTACCCGCCCGGTCGTCGCGAAACGGGCGCCCATAGAACGGCCGGGGGCGGGTAGGCAGCCGGTATGGGACCGGTGGAGGCGTTGGAGAGGATCGCGTTCCTGCTGGAGCGCGCACACGAGCCCGCCTACCGGGTAAGGGCGTTCCGCAAGGCCGCCGACCTGCTGCGCGAGCTCGGGCCCGAGGCCGTCGCCGGGCGGGTGCGGTCGGGGACCCTGACCGAGCTGCCCGGGATCGGCAAGGTCACCGCGCTGGTCGTCGAGGAGGCCTCGCGCGGGGAGGTCCCGGTCTACCTGCGGCGGATGGAGGCGACCGCGGGGGAACCGGCGGGCGAGGCCGCGGCGGCGCTGCGGGCCGCGCTCCGCGGCGATCTGCACTCCCACAGCGACTGGTCGGACGGCGGCTCACCGATCCGGACCATGGCCGAGACCGCCCGCGGCCTGGGCCACGAGTACCTGGCGCTGACCGACCACTCACCGCGCCTGAAGGTCGCCCGCGGGCTGTCCCGCGAACGGCTGCTGGAGCAGCTCGACGTGGTCGCCGCGCTGAACGCCGAGCTGGCGCCGTTCCGGATCCTCACCGGGATCGAGGTCGACATCCTCGAGGACGGCGCCCTCGACCAGGACGACGATCTGCTCGACCGGCTCGACATCGTCGTCGCGAGCGTCCACTCCCAGCTGAGGATGGACCGGGTCGCGATGACGAAGCGGATGGTCGCGGCGATCGCCGATCCGCGCGTCAACGTGCTCGGCCACTGCACGGGGCGGATCGTCCAGGCGGGCGGCAAGCGCGGCGGGCTGCGCCCGGAGTCGGAGTTCGACGCCCCCCTCGTGTTCGACGCGTGCGTCGCCTACGACGTGGCCGTCGAGATCAACTCCCGGCCGGAACGGCAGGATCCGCCCAAGCGGCTGCTGCGTCCCGCCGTCGAGGCCGGCTGCCGGTTCTCGATCGACTCCGACGCCCACGCCCCCGGCCAGCTCGACTGGCTGCCGAACGGCTGCGACCGGGCCGCCCGCTGCGCCGTGACCCCGGAGATGATCGTCAACACCCTGCCCGTGGACGACCTGCTCGCGTGGGCGGGGAAGGGCCGGTCGTAGACTCCGCAACGTTCCCCCCGACGAACGGAGCACCATGATCGGCATCGAGTCCGTGGACGGCGTCGCGATCGCCCGTCTCGAGCACGGCAAGGTCAACGTGATGGACCTGGAGTTCTGCCAGGAGATCGCCAAGGTGCTGCCCACCCTGGCGGGCGAGCGGGCGGTCGTGCTGACCGGCGCGGGCCGTGCCTTCTCCGCGGGGGTCGACCTCAAGCGGATGCTCGACGGCGGCGCCGAGTACGTCGCCGCGTTCCTGCCCGCCCTCAGCGACGCCTTCCAGGCGGTCTTCGACCTTCCCAACCCGGTGGTCGCGGCCGTCAACGGGCATGCCATCGCGGGCGGCGCGATCCTGGCCGCCGCGGCCGACCACCGGCTGATGTCGGCGGGCACCATCGGCGTCCCGGAGATCTTCGTGGGCGTCCCCTTCCCCGCCTCCCCCTACGAGATCGTGAACTGGGCGCTCGGGCCCGTCGCGGGCCGTCGCGCCATCCTCACCGGTGCCGTCCACGGCCCGGACCAGGCGGTCGCCCACGGCCTCGCCGACGAGACCAGCACCCCGGAGTCGCTGCTCGACACCGCCCTGGCCAGGGCCTCCGTCCTCGCCTCGGTCTCCCCCGACACCTTCGCCCACACCAAGCGGCAGCTGCGCGCCGAGGCGAGCGCCCGCATCGCCGCCGCCCGCGCCACCGGAGAGCCCGAGGTCCTCGCCCTCTGGACGGCCGCCGCCACCGACGGCCGCATCCACGCCTACATGGAGAAGGCCATCGGCGCCCGGTGAGGCCTGCGATACTTCCGCGATGGGCGATCGGTACCTGTATGTGGCGCGGCACGCTGAGGCGACGGAGGACGGGACCGGGCTGACCGGACGCGGGCGGCGGCAGGGCGTCCTGCTCGGGCGGAGGCTCCGGGACGTCCCGCTGTCCGTGATCACGCACGGTCCGCTGCCGCGTGCCGCGCAGACCGCCGAGGCCGTCCGGGGCGAGCTCGACGGGGTTCCGGCGATGCTCGCCGAGGAGGCCGGCGACTACGTGCCGCACATCCCCGCGGCCGAGGACCTGCCCGAGGAGTTCCGCGAGCTGTTCGTCCCGTGGCTGGCGAAGTTCTCCGCCGCCGAGGTCGAGCACGGCGACACCCTGGTGAAGGCGGCCATGGAGCGGTTCACCGGGCCCGTCGAGGGCGACGAGCCCCGGCACGAACTGCTGGTCACGCACGCCTGGCTGGCGGCGTGGCTGGTGAGGGCCGCGACCGACGCCCCTGCCTGGCGCTGGCTCGGCCTGCACCCGGGCAACGCGGCCCTCACCGTCATCCGCTACTCCCGCTACCGCCCGGCCTCCCTCCGCGTCTACAACGACATGACGCACCTCCCGGAGGACCTCCGCTGGACGGGCTTCCCCGCGGAACTCCAGTCGGTCTAGCTAGGTGACGGGATTCTCGACGAGGTAGACGGTCGGGACCGGGGTTCCGCAGGCGGCCTTGAGCAGGATAGGCGGAAAATGAACGAGTCAGACGCACAGCTCGCGGGCGAGTACGGGGCCGACCGTCCGGGGCTTCCCAGGGGACGCGCCCGGCTCCCGGTCGACGTCGTGCGGCGGGAGCAGCGGCGCCGGCTGCTGCGCGCGGTCATCTCGGCCGTCGCGGGGAAGGGTTACGCGCACACGACCGTCGGGGACGTCGTCGCGCGGGCCAGGGTGTCGCGCAAGGCCTTCTACGAGCACTTCCGCGATCTGGAGCACGCCTTCCTCAGCGCCTGCGCCGGCGCCGAGCGGCAGGTCGTCAAGGATCTGTCGGGGGCGGCGCGGGAGGGCGTCACCGCCGAGGAGATGCTCCGCGACGGCCTGCGCGCCTATCTGCGGCTCGTCGAGCGGGAACCGGAGTTCACCCGCTGCCTGCTGGTCGAGCTCCCGCCCGTCGCCCTGGAGGGCAGGGTGGCCGCCCACCGGCGCGTCGGCGACCTCCTGCGGATCTGGCGCGACTTCGCCCACCCGTCCCGCCCTCCCCTCCCCGACGCCCTCTACCTGGCCGCCGTCGGCGCGATCGCCGAGCTCCTCACCGCCCACCTCGGCGAGCCCGCCACCGCGCTGGAGGAGCCGGCGTGGGAGATCCTCCGCCGGCTCCTCGCCTGAATCTCAGGCGGCACGCGTCCAGCCGATGCCGTCCTTCAGGATGCTCCGCCCGGCCATCACCGCCGTGACGAGCTGAAGCCCGTAGGCCACCGCGACGATCGGCGGGACGCCGCTGCCGTACCCGGCCATCAGCAGCGGCGCCGACCCGACCGTCAGCCACCCCGCCCAGGAGGGCACCCGGCCGCCGCGCGCCAGGGCGATCCCGATGAGGATGACGCCGACGAGCTGACCGAAGATCCCGTAGACGAGCGGGATCCCGAACGCCGCGACGTCGAGGCCGTCGTCCAGCAGGTGCGCCAGCACCGCGTGGTCGGTCCCGGAGGTGACGCCCGCGTAGACGATGAAGTCCGGCAGCGACGCGACCGTCATCATGCAGGCGGCGGCCGTCAGGAAGACGCCGAGCCCGCCCCGCCCGCGTGAGTACGCCCTACTCAATTCCGGTCAGACCGGGCAGGTGTCCTTGTACTGGGAGATCACCGCGCTGGCGGCGGGCGCCGGGCACAGGAACGGGGAGTAGCGGGTGTCGTCGTCGAGGAAGCGCTTGAGCCAGGTGATCGTGTACTGGGCGATCGTGGTGTTCTCGAAGATGTAGGCCATATGGCCCTGATTCTTGAGCAGCAGGTAGGCCTTCTCGGCGGGGGTGATGCTGGTGAAGAAGGAGCTGGCCATGGAGCCGGCCGGGGCGATGAAGTCGTTGTCGGAGCCGAAGACGAACATCGGCACCTTGACGTTCGACCAGTTGAACTCGGTGTGCCAGGGGGCCATCGCGACGGCCGTCTTGAGGTCCGGCTTGCGCTGGGCGACGCGGAAGGTGGCCCCGCCGCCCATCGAGTGGCCGAGGACCGACAGGCGGGCGGGGTCGACCCGGTCCTTGGCGGCGCTCTTGGTCGTGAGGTAGGTCAGGGCGGCGAGCATCTGGTCGGCGCGGGCGTCCGGGAAGTCCAGGACGGTGTTCGGCTCCAGCGTGAAGACCACGAAACCCTGGCTGGCCAGGCGCGGGCCGTACCAGCTCATGGTCGACTCGGGCTCGGTGAAGCCCGGGATGACGACGACGCCGCCGAACGTCCCCTGGCTCGTGTCCGTCGGGTAGTAGAGGGTGCCGCGGTTGAAACCGGTGCCGGAACCGGCCGGGACGACCGTCCGGGTCACCGCGAACGGGCCGCTGACGGCCTGGATGCTCGCGAGGGTCGGATCGGGACCGCGTTCGTAGGGGCTGTCGAGCGCGGCACGGGCCGGGGAGACGAAGGCGGTGGCGGCCAGCAGGGCCGCGCACATGGCGATGAGCCGTCGCATGCGGAGGATCCTCTCTCGGGGGGCGGAAGGCCCCAGCAGTGTGTGACGGCCGCCACCTCGGCTCCTATGGAGTGAGGTGCGGAGTCCCCCGCGGCTCGTTATCAAAAAGAACTAGAGCGTTCTCTTGACTCAGGGGCGACGATGGCGGCCCGCGGCAAGAAGGAGCTCCCGTGTCCCTCCGTCCGGTGTCCCGATTCCCGGCCGTCCTGCTGGCCCTGCTCCCCCTCGCGCTGGGCTCCCCCGTGCCCGGCCTCGCGGCCCCGCCGGGCGGCGCGCAGCGGACCGAGACGGCCGTGACGGGCAGCTCACCGATCACCTCGGTCGCCGAGTCTGCCGTACGGGTGAAGGTGCCGCTGCCCGCGAGCGTGGGTGCGCATCCCGAAGCCTGCGACTGGCTGTCCTACCTGCGGTTCCGCTCGGTGTCCGGCCCGGCCGACCCCGCCGCGGCCGACCGGATCCTGGTCGCCCAGCCCGGGGTCCTCGAGGGCGCGGGGGCCTTCGACAGCGTCGCGCGCAACACCGTCGACCTGGCCGCACGGCAGGGGCGGCACATCGAGTTCTGGGCCCTGGACCGGCGGTCGAACTGCCTGGAGGACCACACCGGAGTGGAGGCGGGGCTGGCCGCGGGGGACGTCCACGTCGCGGTCGACTACTACTACCGGGGCAGGATCGCCGGCGGCCGGAAGTTCGCCGGATACCCCACGAACGACCAGGTGAAGTGGCTCCAGAACATCGGGCTCGAGCAGACCGTCCGGGACCAGTACGACCTGCTCGGGGCCGAGCTGCCGGGAGTCGCGCGGGAGAAGGTGCTGTGCGGCGGGCACTCCCTCGGCGGGATCCTCACCGCGTTCTTCGCCCAGTGGGACTTCGACGGGAACCCCGCGACCACCGCCGACGCCGGGTACATGCGGTGCGGCGGCTACTTCGCCCTCGACACCCGCATCCAGCGGACCCTGCCCGGCACCGACCCCGGCTCCCAGGTGCCCGGGGTCGACCTCGGGCCCGCGTTCGTCCGGAACGCCCTCGACTGGGGGCTGATCCCGCGCACCCTGTCGGCGCCCGCGGTGATCAACTCCGAGACGATGAACCTGCTGGCCGTCGCGGGCCTGGCCGCCCGGCTCGACCCGGCCGGCGAGTCCGACCTCGCGACGAGCATCCCGCCGGGCTTCAACCAGGACTCCACCTACCGGGTCCTCTTCTCCAAGGACCTCGCGACCTTCGCGGCCGGCACCCCGACGGTCAAGGACTTCCGCTTCACCAACGCCGCCGCGCTCGGCGGCCTCCTCGACGACAACTCCGAGCCGCTGGCCTTTCTCCAGGCCAGCGTCGGCTTCTTCACCGGCGGCCGCATCGCCGACAAGAGCTTCCCGCTGCCGAACGACCTCGTCCGCACCCCCGGCCTCGAAGGGCTGGCCCGGCTGGCCGGGACCGAGCGCAAGGCCATCCCGGACGAGCCGCGCGGCCCGCTCTACGGCTGGCAGGACTACGACGCGCTCAAGGACGTCCCGAAGTCCGCCGACGGCACCCCGTTCACCACCCCCGCCAAGGAGGTGACGTCCATCGGCGAGCTGGCCCGCTCCCTGTCGGAGCACCCGCTCGACTTCACCGAGCACTTCTTCCCGACGAAGATCGTCACCGATATCGCCCTCGGCTCCTCCCCCGAGATCACCAGGGACGCGGTCCACCTCGGCGGCACCACCGCCAACCCGACGATCACCCTGCTCGCGGGCGACGGGATCCTCGCCGGAGACGACACCGGCACCATCTTCGGCCAGGTCGTGGTCGCCCCCGGCTACCAGCACCTGGACGTCCTGACGGCCGCGGCCGTCCAGAACGGCGGCGGCCCCGACCCCGTCTCGGCGAACCTCGTGGAGTTCGCGGCCCGCTGACGCAGGAGCGCGCCGGGCCCGTGTGCGGATCGGGCCCGGCGCGCGTCGGTGGGGGGCGGGTCAGCGGATCGTGCCCGCTCCGGGGATCAGCGGCAGGTCCAGGGCCGTCACCCAACCGGGCGGGGCCGCGTTGACGGCCGGGACGGCGTTCAGCGCGCGCAGGCCCGTGGCCAGGCAGCCCGCGGTGGCGGCGTCGCGGCCGGAACCGTCGGTGAACCGGAAGGCCGTCTCCTGGGTGATCGACGGGGAACCCTCGATCTCGACCCGGTACACGTCGTCGACGGTGCCGCGCGGCCAGTCCGGCGCCGAGTCCTGGCCGACCCGGTTGACGTGCTCCAGCTGGATGCGCGTCTCCCCCTGGTAGACACCGTTGATCGTGAAGTGGATCGCCGCGACCCGACCGGGCTCGATGGTCCCCTTCGCGGTCTTGATCGGACGGTCGGTGACCCACTTGTCCCAGGTGGTGGTGATCTCGTCGAGTTCGATGCCCGCCGCGTGCGCCATCATCGGGACGGTCGCGCCCCACGACATCACGAGGATGTCGGGGATCTCCAGGAGCGCCTGGAAGCCGGGCGGCTGGCCGATGCCCATCTCGTTCTCGTAGTCGCCCTCGTAGTTGACGTAGTCGAGGATCTCCAGCGCGCGGACCGTGCGGACCTCGCCGCACAGGCCCATGAGCGTCATCGGGAACAGGTCGTTGGCGAAGCCGGGGTCGATGCCGGTGGTGAAGCACGACGCCCCGCCCTCCTCGCACGCCGCGGTGATCGGGTCGATCCAGGCCGCCGGGTTCTGCTTCATCGACGGCCACACCCACGGCGTCATCGCGGTGGAGGAGACGTCGATCCCGGCCCGCAGGAACGCGCCGATGACCCGGATGTTCTCGTCGGCGTGGGCGGCGGTGGGGCCGAAGTGGACGACGGCGTCCGGGCGCAGGGCGATCAGGGCGTCGAGATCGTCGGTGCAGGCGACGCCGACGGGCGGGAGGCCGCACAGCTCGCCCGCGTCGACCCCGACCTTGGCCGGGTTGCTGACGCCGACCCCGGCCAGTTCGAACGACGGATGCCTGAAGATCTCGGCGAGCACGAGCTTCCCGACGAACCCGGTGCCCCAGACGACGACGCGCTTCACGAGAACATCTCCCCGCTGTTGACGAGCAGGTGCTGCCCGGTGACGGCCTTGGCGTGGTCGGAGGTGAAGAACATCGCGACGTCCGCGACCTCCCCGTCCTCGGTCATGCGGCGCAGCGGGAAGTCACCGACGATCTCGTTGATCGCCTCCTCCTTGGTGATGTTCTTGGTGGAGGCGTTGTAGTCGACGAGCATCTGGACGGGCGGGCCCCACATCCACGACGGGACGACCATGTTGCAGCGGATGTTGGACGGGCCGAGCTCGTGCGCCAGGTAGTACATCGTGGTCAGCAGCGCCCCCTTGGACGCGGCGTACCCGGCCTGCGGAAGCTGCGGGATGTACTGCGACTGGGAGCCGATCAGCACGATCGAGCCGCCGCCGCCCTCCTTCATCGCGGTCGCGACCGGGCGGATCAGGGTGAGGGCGCCGAGCACGTTGGTGTCGTAGGCGGTGCGCCACTCGTCGGGCTTGAAGTCCCAGAGGCCGCCCCACGCGTTCTCGTAGGCGGCGACCTGGACGAGCCCGTCGACCCGGCCGAAGGTGGCGCGGGCCAGGCTGACCAGTTCGGCGCAGGCGTCGGCGTCGGTGATGTCGGCGGACAGCGAGGTCAGGCGTTCGCTGCCGAGCTCGTTCTCGATGGCCGAGAGCGTCTCCTTGGTGCGCGCGGCCATCACGACGTTCGCGCCCTCGCGGAGGGCGGCCTCGACGCACTCCCTGCCGAGCCCGCCGCCGACGCCCGTCACGATGACGGTCTTTCCCTTGAGCATTGACACCGGCCCGTCCCGCTAGAACTAGAACCCGAAACTAGAATTGGCTTCCAGATTAGGGCGGGCGTGATCCAGGTCGCAAGGGTTCATTTCAGGATGAGCCGCGCGGCCGTCTCGATCCGCTCGTAGACGCCCGCCATGTCGAACAGGCCGAGCATCCGGCTGCGCAGCGCCTCCGACAGGACCGCGCCCATCACCCAGACGATCTCCCGGTGCTGCTCGGCGGGCAGGTCCACGAGGGCCGAGGCGAAGGCCCTGTTCTGGGTGTGCACGAACTCCGCGTAGATCTCGGCGGCGCGGGCGTCCCGGGTGCACTCGAGCTGCGTGATCATCTCGTAGACGCGGGCGTCGCCCTCGAACGCGCGGGCGGCCTTCAGGTAGATCGCGGTGACCCGCTCCAGCGCGGAGGCGCCCGCCGGGTGGACGAGCCTGCCGCCGAAGCCGTGGCCCCACTTGCCCAGCGCGCACGCGAACAGGTGGTCCTTGGAGGCGAAGTACCGGTAGAGGGTGCCGAGGGCGACGCCCGCCTCGTCGGCGACGTCCTTCACCTGGATCTTCTCGTAGTCCCGCTCGGCCATCATCCGCACGGCGGCGTCCACGATCCGCTCGCGCCGCTCCCGCTGGCCGCCGCGCAGCCCGCCCCGCCGCACCGACGACGCCGTCGGGTCCGCCTCGTCCGCGCCGGGTGCGGGCCCGGCCGATCGCGGCCCGGGCGCTGCCGAGCGCCGGTCGGCGGGGGTCCGGTCGACGGGGG
>NZ_BAAAUV010000022.1:0-127574 GCF_039534125.1 Actinocorallia longicatena
CCGCGGCCCGCCGCCGGGCCGCGGCGGGCTGAGGTTCGCTGCGGCGGGCCCTCCGGTCGTCGTGACGCTGCACAACGCGCTGATCACCGGCGGGGCGGTCGGGGCGGTCTACGGCGCCCTGGAGCGCGTCGTGGCCAGGGGGGCGACGGCGGTGCTGGGCGTCTCGCCCGATCTCGAGGAGCGGATGCGGGAGCTCGGAGCGGATGACGTCGGCCGGGCGCTGGTCCCGGCGCCGCCGCACCGGGGGGCGCCGGCCGCCAGGGACGGGGTGCGGGAGGAACTCGCGGCGGGGGACCGGATGGTCGTCCTCACCGTGGCCAGGCTCGCAGAGCAGAAGGGGCTGCCCGATCTGCTGAAGGCCGCGGCCCTGCTCAGGGAGCGGCCGATGCTCTTCGTCGTGGCGGGGGACGGTCCGCTGGACGGCCTCCTCCGCGAGACCATCAGCTCGGACGATCTTCCTGTGCGGCTGCTGGGCCGCCGCAGCGACGTCCCGGAGCTGCTGGCGGCGGCCGACATCGTGGCCGTTCCGAGCGTCTGGGAGGGGCAGCCGCTGTTCGTCCAGGAGGCCCTTGAGGCGGGGCGGCCGATCGTCGCCACCGCGGTGGGTGGTATCCCGGAGATGGTGGGGGACGCGGCGCTGCTCGTCCCGGCCGGGGACGGGGCGGCCCTCGCGGGGGCGCTGGGCCGCTTCGTCGACGAGCCGGGCCTGACGGTGCGGATGGGGGCCGCGGCGGCCCAGCGGGCGCTTTCGCTGCCCGACGAGGACGCCGCGACGGACCAGCTTTCCGAGCTTTATGCCCGGATTCGCCCAGGAAAGTAGTTGTGAGTAGAGTCACCTCTGCCAACAGACTGAATCCAGTTCTAGAATGAAGCTCGACAACCGGGACCGCACCTCTGGACGGTGCCCGGACCGAGCTTTCATGGAGAGGTGCGCGCATGGCCATCGGGCTGACCGAGGAGCACGAGGACCTGGCCGAGTCGGTCCGCGGGTTCGCCGAGCGGTACATCACTCAGGCGGTCGTGCGGGACCTGCTCGACGCCGAGGAGGAGAACCGCCCGGCGTTCTGGGCCGGGCTGGCCGAACAGGGCCTGCTGGGACTGCACATCGCGGAGGAGCACGGCGGCCAGGGCTTCGGCCTGCTGGAACTCGCGGTGGTCCTGGAGGAGCTGGGCCGGGCCGTCGCGCCGGGGCCCTTCCTGCCGACCGTGTTCGCCAGCGCCGTCATCCAGGCGAGCTCCAACCCCAAGGCGCACGCGCTGCTCGAGGCGCTCGCCACCGGCGAGAAGACCGCCGCCGTGGCGATCTCCGGCGGTTTCGGCGGCTCCCATGACGCCCTGAGCGGCACCGTCGAGCCCGTCCTCGGCGCGGCCCTCGCCGACCTGATCGTCGCCAGGGCCGGGAACGAGTGGGTCGTCCTGGACGCCTCCCAGGTGAGCGTCACCCCGCTGCCCAGCCTCGACAAGGTACGCCGGGTGGCCCGGGTCGAGGCCGACGGCGCGTCCGTCCCCGCCGACCGGGTCCTCGACGGCGTCACCGACGAGAAGGTCCGTGACCTCGCCTCGGTGCTGCTGGGGGCCGAGGCCGCCGGCGCGGCGTCCTGGTGCGTCACCACCGCGTCGGAGTACGCGAAGGTCCGTGAGCAGTTCGGCCGCCCGATCGGCCAGTTCCAGGGAGTCAAGCACAAGGCCGCCCGGATGCTGATCGGCCTCGAGCAGGCCCGCGCCGCCGTCTGGGACGCCGCCCGCGCCGTCCAGGAGGGTGAGGACAAGGCGCACTTCGCCGCGGCCGTCGCCGCGGTGATCGCCCCCGAGGCCGCCGCCCAGATCGCCCGCGACGCCATCCAGATCCTCGGCGGCATCGGCTTCACTTGGGAGCACGACGCCCACGTCTACCTGCGCCGCACCCTGGCGATCAAGGCACTGCTCGGCTCCGGCAAGGACTGGGCGGCCGACGTCGCCGACCTGGGCCTGGCTGGCGGGCGCCGCGAGGTCGAGCTGGAGCTCGACGACGACACCGCCCCGATCCGCGAGCGGATCCGCACCGAGATCGAGCCGCTCAAGGCCATCGAGGGCAAGAACGAGCTCAACGCCGCGATGGGCGACCAGGGCTGGACCGTCCCGCACTTCCCGACCCCCTGGGGCCGGGGCGCGAACCCGATCGAGCAGATCCTCATCCAGCAGGAGCTGCGCGCCGCCAAGATCAAGTCTCCGAACCTGGTGATCGGCGCCTGGCTGGTGCCCTCGCTGGTGGCCTACGGAACCGAGGAGCAGAAGGAGCGCTTCCTGCGCCCGACGCTCCGCGGCCAGATCGTCTGGTGCCAGCTGTTCTCCGAGCCCGGCGCGGGCTCCGACCTGGCGTCGCTGTCGATGAAGGCCGAGCGGGTCGAGGGCGGCTTCAAGCTGACCGGCCAGAAGATCTGGACGTCGGTCGCCCAGTTCGCCCAGTGGGGCTTCTGCATCGCCCGGACCAGCAGCGAGGGCTCCAAGCACGACGGCATCACCTACTTCCTGGTCGACATGAAGGCCCAGGGCGTCGAGGTCAGGCCGCTGCGCGAGCTGACCGGCGAGGCCCTGTTCAACGAGGTCTTCCTCGACGAGGTCTTCGTGCCCGACGACTGCGTGGTCGGCGAGGTCGACAAGGGCTGGCAGGTCGCCCGCAACACCCTGTCGAACGAGCGCGTCTCGCTGTCGACCGGCGGCGGCCTGGGCATGGGCGTGCCCGAGCTGCTCGAATGGTTCAAGGGCAAGGAGCTCGGCACGATCGCCAAGGCCGAGGTCGGCAAGCTGATCGCCCAGGGCCAGTCGATCGACCTGCTGGGCCTGCGCACCACCCTCAAGCAGCTCAACGGAGTCAGCCCCGGCGCCGAGGCCTCGGTCCGCAAGCTGCTCGGCGTCCAGTTCAACCAGGACGTCGCCGACTACTGCTACGCCTCCCAGGGGGAGCTGGCGGCGGTCGAGGAGGTCATGGCGCCGACCGGCATCGTCGCCCGCGCGATGCTGTTCAGCCGTGCGATGACGATCTACGGCGGCACCACCGAGGTCCAGCTCAACATCATCGGTGAACGTCTCCTCGGCCTGCCCCGCGACCCGGAGCCCGGCAAGTAACAAGGCGGAAAAGGACCCCCGGAGATCTTCCGGGGGTCCTACCACTGGGTAAACTGCGCCGAATCTCCCCACCCCACCCGTCGTCGGAGGCCCACCCGTGAAACCGCTCGCGCTCGCTCTGGCCGGACTGCTCGTGCTCACCACCGCCTGCGGCGGCGGCAAGAAGGACGACACCGTCACCAAGCCCGAGACCGGCACCTCGAGCCAGCCGCAGGCGGGTTCCACCGACCCGGCGGGGGAGGAGCCGACCCTCGACCCGAAGGTCGCCGCGACCCCGCCCAGCCCCACCGAGAAGCTGCCGCCCGCGCCCACGGCCAAGCCCAAGCAGGTCACCGAGCTGGTCGGCAAGTGGAACGGCTCCAGCCCCGCCAACGACTACTTCGTCTTCAACGCCAAGGGCCAGGGCAAGTTCGTC
This sequence comes from Actinocorallia longicatena, assembly GCF_039534125.1. Taxonomy (NCBI): domain Bacteria; kingdom Bacillati; phylum Actinomycetota; class Actinomycetes; order Streptosporangiales; family Thermomonosporaceae; genus Actinocorallia; species Actinocorallia longicatena. The sequence goes on from NZ_BAAAUV010000022.1 coordinate 3,521, forward strand.
GCCGGCGGCAAGGAGCTGTGGACCGGGACCGCCTTCCCGGTCTCCAAGCACACCTACCGGCTCTCCTGGGAGGGCGGCGACCCCGGTGTCACCTACTGGCAGGTCGAGATCAAGGACGGCAAGCTGATCTTCGCCGCCAACCAGCAGACCTACGAGAAGGACGCCAAGAAGAAGTGAGCCTTTTCTCCTCGCCCGGGCAGGTCGCCGAGGCCCTCGCCGGCTCCGGCTACCTGACCGATCAGGCCATCGCCACCACGGTCTTCCTGGCCGACGCCCTCGGCAAGCCCCTGCTCGTCGAGGGCCCCGCGGGAGTCGGCAAGACCGAGCTGGCCAAGGCCGTCGCGGCCGCCACGGACGCCGAGCTGATCCGCCTGCAGTGTTACGAGGGCCTCGACGAGGCCCGCGCCCTGTACGAGTGGAACTACAAGAAGCAGCTCCTGCGCATCCAGGCCGCGGGCGACCAGTCCTGGGACGAGACCCACGACGACATCTTCAACGAGGACTTCCTGCTGGAGCGGCCGCTGCTGGCCGCGATCCGGCGCGACGACCCGACCGTCCTGCTCATCGACGAGACCGACAAGGCCGACGTCGAGGTCGAGGGCCTGCTCCTGGAGGTCCTGTCGGACTTCCAGGTGACGATCCCCGAGCTCGGCACCATCGCCGCGAGGCGCCGGCCGTTCGTGGTCCTCACCTCCAACGCCGCCCGCGAGCTGTCGGAGGCGCTCAAGCGCCGCTGCCTCTACCTGTACCTCGACTACCCTTCGGCCGAGCGGGAACGTGACATCGTCCTGTCGCGCGTCCCGGGGATCGAGGCGGCCCTCACCGAGCAGCTCGTCGCGACCATCGGCGCGCTGCGCGGGCTGGAGATCAAGAAGCAGCCCTCGATCGCCGAGACGATCGACTGGGCCCGCACGCTGCTCGCCCTCGGCCTGGACACCCTCGACGAGGAGACCGTCAAGGCCACCCTCGGAGTCGTCCTCAAGCACGTCTCCGACCAGCAGAGGGCCGTCAAGGAACTGAAGCTCGGATGAGCCTCGTCGACCGGCACACCGGATTCGTGCACGCCCTGCGCGAGGCCGGGCTGCCGGTCTCCCTGGCCGAGGGACTGGACGCCGCCCGCGCGCTCCAGCACATCGACCTGCTCGAACGCGAGACCCTGCGCGGCGCCTACGCGGCCACCCTCGTGAAGCGCCCCGCCCACCGCGAGACCTTCGACACCCTCTTCGAGCTGTGGTTCCCCTCGGCGCTCGGCGCGGGCGTCACCGGCCGCGACCGGCCCGCCGACGCACCGCGCTCCACCGTGCCGCCCGCCCTCGACCCCGAGGTCCAGGAGATGCGCGGGGAGCTGTTCGAGCTGCTGCTGGAGGGTGACGACACCGCGCTCCGGCAGTTCGCCCGGCTGGCCGTCGGGCAGTTCGGCCGCACCCCGCAGGGCACCTCCTGGTTCTCCTCCGGCGTCCTGCGCGCCATGTCGGCCGACACGCTCATGGCGTCGCTGCTCAACGCCGTCCTCGGCGCGGGGGAGCGCAGCAAGTGCGCCGAGCAGGCCGCCCGCCAGCGCTTCCGCGACCGCATCGGCCGGTTCGAGGCGCTGGTCGCCACCGAGGTCCGCCGCCGCATCGCCGAGGACACCGGGGTGCAGCGCACCGCCAGGATCGCGGTCCGCCCGCCGCTGGAGAAGCTCGACTTCAACCGCGCGGGCCGCGCCGAGCTCCGGTCGCTGCGCCGCGAGATCTATCCCCTCGCCCGGCGCCTCGCCGCCCGGCTGATCCAGAAGAACCGGCACGGCGACCGCGGCCGCCTGGACTTCCGCCGGACGGTCCGCGCCTCGCTCTCCACCGGCGGCGTCCCGCTGACCACGCACCACAAGCCGAAGCGCCCGCACAAGCCCGAGCTCGTCATCCTGTGCGACGCCTCCGACTCCTGCCAGGCCTTCGCGCACTTCACCCTGCTGCTCACCTTCGCGCTCCGCGAGCAGTTCACCAAGGTCAGGGCGTTCGCGTTCATCGACTCCACCGACGAGATCACCAAGTTCTTCGCCCCCGGAGTGGACGTGACCGACGCCATGCAGCGGCTCGCGAAGGAGGCCGATCTCGTCTGGCTGACCGGCCGTAGCAACTACGGCCACGCCTTCAAGGTCTTCGACGACAAGTACGCCGACGCGATCAACTCCAAGACGTCCCTGCTCGTCCTCGGCGACGCCCGCTCCAACTACGGCGACCTCGCGCTGCCGATCGTCCGGCGGATGGCGGCCACGGCCCGGCACGCCTACTGGCTCAATCCCGAGCCCGTCCGGGACTGGAACACCGGTGACTCCGCGGCCGAGGAGTACGGAGACGTCATCGAAATGCATGAATGCCGCAATCTCACCCAGTTGGCGGAGTTCGTCGAACTGCTTGCCTGAAAAGGCCCCGCGACTTAGAGCACATGCCGTACAACGGGGAGTGAGCATCCCGTAACCGTACGGAGATTCCAACGTGGCCCATCTGCACACGATCCGATCCCGGATCGCGCTCGTCCTGGCCGTTCCCACCGCGCTGCTGGTCGTCGTCGCCCTCCTCGGGGTGGCCGCCCAGTTCCGTGTGGCGAGGGACGCCGAAGAGACCGCCCAGAACGTCGAACTCGTGCTGACCGCTCAGGAACTCGTCCACTCCTTGCAGAAGGAGCGCGGGTACAGCGTCGGCCTGACGGGCGGCGAGTCCTCCTACCGCACCCCCCTCGACCGGCAGCGCAAGACCTCCGACGCCGCCAGGACCGCGCTCGGTGACCTGCTGGCGGGCGCGCCGTCGACGGCCGCCGGGCGCATCCGCAAGGCCGGGGACGGCCTCACGCCGCTGTCCTCCGTGCGCGAGGCCGTCGACGCCCGCAAGGCCTCGAAGGCCGAGATCTCCACCTTCTTCTCGACCTCCATCGGCGCCCTGAACGACGCGATGTTCGCCGCCGACGTCGGCCAGGGCGACGCCGAGCTGAGGCAGGGCCTCGCCGCGCTGCGCGCGCTGAGCGTCGCCAAGGAGTTCAGCGGGCGGGAGCGCGCCACCCTCAACGGCGTCTTCGCCTCCGGTCGCTTCACCCACGCCGAGTACGAGCAGTTCTCCGAGCTGCGCGCCGATCGCAGGTCAGCCCTCGCGGAGTTCCACCGGCTGGCGGCCGTCCCGGAGTGGACGCGGGCGCTCGACGCGACGCTGCGCACCCCGCAGGCCGTCACGATGCTCGGCCTGGAGGAGCACGCGCTCGACGGGCCCGGCAGCAGGCGGCTCGGGGTCGAGCCGGAGACCTGGTGGAACGCCAGCACCGCCTATATCGACGACCTGCACCGGGTGCAGCTCAGCGTCGGCTCCGGCATCAAGAACCGGGCGGAGGCCGTCATCGACGCCTCCCACATGACCCTCTTCCGCTACTTCGGCGCCCTCGCCGTCCTGCTGCTCGCCGCGGCGGGGCTGGGATACGTGACCTTCCGGGCGATCGTCCGGCCGCTGCGCAGGCTCACCCGCGAGGCCATGGAGGCCGCCGAGTACCGGCTGCCCGAGGCCGTCGCCCGGATCCAGGCCGCGGAGGACCCCGCGGGGATCACCCTCGACCTCGGCCCGCACCGGGCGCGCCGGCGAGCGGACGAGTTCACCGCCGTCGCCGACGCCCTCGACCACCTCCAGGAGTGCGCGGTGCGGCTCGCGATCGAGCAGGCGGTGATGCGCCGCAACGCCTCGGAGTCGCTGGCGAACCTGGGGCGCCGCAACCAGAACCTGGTGCGGCGGCAGCTCGGCTTCATTTCCGCGCTGGAGAAGGAGGAAGCCGACCCCAACGAGCTGGCGAACCTGTTCGAGCTCGACCATCTCGCGACCCGGATGCGCCGCAACGCCGAGTCGCTGCTGGTCCTGGTCGGCGAGCACAGCCCGCGCCGCTGGAGCGGGCCGATCCCGCTCGGCGACGTGCTGCGCTCGGCGCTCGCCGAGGTCGAGGACTACCGCAGGGTCGTCCTGCGCAGGATCGACGAGGGGATGGTGCGCGGAGCGGTCGCCGCCGAGCTGTCGCACCTGCTGGCGGAGCTGATCGAGAACGCCCTGACGTTCTCCCCGCCCGACCAGGAGGTCGAGCTGTCGGCCCGGACGGCCGGAGACGAGGTCCACATCGCCATCGTCGACGCCGGGATCGGGATGCGGCCCGAGGCCCTGGAGGCCGCCAACGCCAAGCTCCGCGGCGAGCGGTCGTTCCTGGTCCAGCCGACCCGCGACCTCGGCCACTTCGTCGTCGGCAGGCTCGCCGAACGTCTCGGTGTCCGGGTGCGGCTGCACGACTCGCCGCTCAACGGCATCACGGCCAGGGTCACCCTCGGCGGGGCGGTCATGGAGGAGCCGTCAGCGCCCCGCCACCGCGCCCCCCGGCCCGCGCCCGCGAGGCCCCGCCCGGTCGCCGAGCCCGCCGCGCGGACCACCGAGCCCCCGGCAGGGGACGAGGCCGGCATGCAGAGGACCAGGATCGAGCCCGCCTTCGGCGGCACGACCGCCAACGGGCTCGCCAGGCGCGGCACCCGCGACGGCGGCGAGCAGCGGGCCCGCAGGCCCGAGCAGCGCAGGTCCGCACCGGCACCGGTCGGCCGCACCCCGGGGGAGGTGTCGATGATGCTGACCGCGTTCCGTTCCGGCTACCAGAGCGCGGCACCGGAGCCCGCGACGCCGGACGGCCCGGATCCGCGCAAGCGGCACGGAGAAGGGAAGGAACGGCCATGACCCGGGACACTTCCGAGACACAGAGCTTCAACTGGCTGCTGGGCACCTTCGTGAACCGCACCGACGGCGTCACCGACGCGGTGGCCGTCTCCTCCGACGGGCTGCTCATGGCGATGTCGGACGGGCTCGACCGCAAGGGGGCCGAGCGGCTCGCCGCGATCGTGTCGGGGATGACGAGCCTCGCGCGCAGCGCGTCCCGCCAGTACGGGTTCGACGGCCTGCGCCTCGTCATGGTCGAGATGCAGCGCGGTTTCCTGCTGGTGTCGGCGATCTCCGACGGGTCCTGCCTGGGCGTCGTCGCCGACGCCCACTGCGATCTCGGGCTCGTCGGCCATGAGATCGCCGTCCTGTGCGACCGGTTCGGGCTGCTGCTGACCCCGCAGATGGTGGCCGAGCTGAAGAACGAGGTGCTGCGAGGAGAGGTGCTGCGATGAGGGGTTCCGCGATGGGCTGGGGAGAAGACGATCTCGGGCCGAGGCTGCCCGGTCCGCGTGCGGTCCAGAAGGAGCAGGAGCCGCGGCGGGCGCCGTTCACCCCGCCTCCCTCGGTGCCCGCGGCCGACGAGGAGGACCACGGGGCGATCGTCCGCCCGTTCGTGCTGACCGGCGGCCGGACCCGGCCCGTGGACGAGCGGCTCCGTGTCGAGACCATGATCAGCGCACTGCCCGCGGCGCTCTCGGCGCCGCTCACCTTCGAACGGCGGCGGATCGTGCGGCTGTGCCAGCGCCCGCTCTCGGTCGCCGAGCTGGCGGGCCGGCTCGGGGCGCCGATCGGGGTCACCCGGGTGCTGGTCGCCGACCTGCTGGCCGAGCGGTTCGTGACCGTCCATGACCACCTCGGCATGGACGACGGCCGGCTCCTGTCGGTGCTGGAACGGATCCGGGAGGGCGTCCGTGCCCTCTGACCAGGTGATCTCGGCGAAGATCATTGTCTCCGGCGGCTTCGGGGTCGGGAAGACGACCTTCGTCGGGGCGATCTCGGAGATCGAGCCCCTGACGACCGAGGCGGCGATGACCGACGCCGCCGCCGGCATCGACGACTCGGCCGGGGTGGAGCGCAAGACCACGACGACCGTCGCGTTCGACTTCGGCCGCATCACCTTCGACGCCTCCCTCGTGCTCTACCTGTTCGGCACCCCGGGCCAGGAGCGGTTCGCCTTCCTCTGGGACGACCTGATCGAGGGGGCGATCGGAGCGATCGTCCTGGTCGACACCCGCCGCATAGACCAGGCCTTCCCCTGCCTGGACTACTTCGAGGACACCGGCATCCCCTTCGCGATCGGCGTCAACGAGTTCCCCGGCGGCAGGCACTACGACCTGGCGGAGATCCGCGAGGCGATGGGCGTTCCCGACGGCGTCCCGCTGGTCCGCTGTGACGCCCGCGAGCGCTCGTCGGTCAAGGAGGTCGTGATCGCCCTGCTCGACAGCGCGATCCACGCCTACGCCTGACGTGGCCCGATCCGAACTCACACGCGGTCCGTTTCCGGGTGAGGTGACCTCAACGGGCGAAGTACCGGTCGGCAACGACCCGGAAATACGCCGCCCCTAGCTTCGCGGGCATGCCAGCCCAGCCTCAGGGACAGCGATGAGCGGCCGCCGCAGGGCCGCGCCGCGGTCACCCGCCAGCCTTCCCGCCTCCGCCCCCACCTCCCGGTGGCGCTGGCGGGGGCGCTCGATCCGCGCCCGGATCGCCCTGATCCTCACCGTGCCGACGGCCCTGCTCGTCGTCGCCGCCTCCTTCGGCGTCCTCACCCAGCTGAGCGCGTCGAGGGAGGCCTCGGCGACGGCGGAGAACGTCGAGCTGGTGCTGACCGCGCAGGAACTCGTGCACTCCCTGCAGAAGGAACGCGGGCTGAGCGTCGGGTTCGTCGGCGGCGCCGCGGACTACAAGCCGCTGATCGAGACGCAGCGCCGGTCCTCCAACGCCGCCCGCGGCACCCTCGACCGGGCCCTGGCGGCGAACCCGTCGGCGGTGGCCGGGCGGATCAGGACGGCCGAGGCCGAGCTCGGACGGCTCGGTGCCGTCCGCGGCGCCGTCGACTCCGGCCAGACCACCAAGGCCGACGTCTTCGCCTTCTACTCGGCGGGCATCGCCGCGCTGAGCGAGGCGATGTTCCCCGGAGACATCGGCGAGGGCGACCGTGCGCTGCGGACCGGGATGGCGGCCCTGCGCGCGCTGAGCGCGGGCAAGGAGCAGGCCGGACGGGAACGGGCCACCCTCAACGGCGTGTTCGCCTCCGGTTCGTTCAGCCGGGCCGAGTACCCGCTGTTCAACGACATCAGGGCCGCCAAGCAGGCCGGGTTCGACGAGTTCAGGCGGCTCGCCGCACCGGCCTGGGCGGACGCCTTCGACGCCGCGTCCAGCACCCCGCAGGCCTCCACGATGCTGGCCCTGGAGCAGAAGGCGCAGAACTCCCCGACGGCCGAGCGGCTCGGCGTCCAGCCGAGGACCTGGTGGGCGGCGATCACGGCGTTCATCGACGACCTGCACGACGTCCAGGTGAAGGTCGGCGCCGAGATCTCCGCCAGGGCCGGCACGATCAAGGCGGAGTCCCGCACGAGGCTGCTGGCCTACGCGGGCGGCGCGGTGGCCGTCTCGCTCGCGGCGCTGCTGCTGGGCCTGCTGACCTTCCGGTCGATCGTGCGTCCGCTGGCCGCCCTGACCGGCGAGGCCCACGACGCGGCCGAGAAGCGCCTCCCCGAGGCGGTCGCCCGGATTCAGGGCGCCGAGGACCCGGGCGCCGTGGTGCTGGAGCGGCCCGGGTCGGGGCTGGCCGGGCGCCGGGACGAGTTCGCCGAGGTCGCCCGCGCGCTGGACCACCTCCAGGAGACCGCGGTGCGGCTCGCCGTCGAGCAGGCGGTGATGCGCCGCAACACCGCGGAGTCGCTGGCGAACCTGGGGCGCCGCAACCAGAACCTGGTGCGGCGGCAGCTCGGCTTCATCTCCGCGCTGGAGAAGGAGGAGGCGGATCCGAACCAGCTGGCGAACCTGTTCGAGCTCGACCATCTCGCGACCCGGATGCGCCGCAACGCCGAGTCGCTGCTGGTCCTGGTCGGTGAGCACAGCCCGCGCAAGTGGTCGGGGACGATCTCCGTCGGCGACATCCTGCGCTCGGCGCTCGCCGAGGTCGAGGACTACCGCCGGGTCGTCCTGCGCCGGGTCGACGACGGGCTGATGCGCGGAGCGTCCGGCGCGGAGGTCTCCCATCTGCTGGCCGAGCTGATCGAGAACGCCCTGATGTATTCTCCGCCCGACCAGGAGGTCGAGGTGTCGGCGCGGGCGATCGGCGGCGAGTACCACATCGCGATCGTCGACGCCGGGATCGGGATGGGCCCGGAGGCGCTCGCCGAGGCCAACGGCAGGCTCCGAGGCGAGCGGTCGTTCCTGGTGAGGCCGACGCGCGACCTCGGCCACTTCGTGGTCGGCCGGCTGGCCGTCCGGCTCGGCGTCCGGGTGTGGCTGCACGACTCGCCGCTCAACGGGGTCACCGCCCGGGTGGTGCTGCCCGGCTCGGTCATGTCGGTGCCCGAGACGCGCCCGGCCGAGCCCGCCGGGCCGCCCGCGGCCGCACGGCCGCTGACGCGCACCGCCGGGCGCCCGGAACCCGATCCCGGCGGGGGCTCGGTGCGGACCCTCGCCCCGCCGCCTCCGTACGCCGGGGAGACCACCGCGAACGGGCTGATGAAACGGCCTCCGCGCACGCCCGGCGGGCACCGCAGGGCCGAGTCCGCCGCACCGCCCGTGCCGCCGGATCCGCCGGTCGACCGGACGCCCGGCGAGGTGTCCACCATGCTCACCAACTTCCGTTCCGGATACCAGCGGGCCGCCGACGGCTCGCAGCGGCAGGAACGCGACACCGACCCCGGAAGGGAGAACTGATCTGCGATGGCACAGGCGATTTCCGAGGTGCAGAGCTTCAACTGGTTCCTCGCCAACTTCGTGCGGGCGACCGACGGCGTCACCGACACCGTGGCGGTGTCCTCGGACGGGCTGCTCATGGCGATGTCGGACGGGCTCGACCGCAAGGGGGCCGAGCGGCTCGCCGCGATCGTGTCGGGGATGACGAGCCTGGCGCGCAGCGCGTCCCGGCAGTACGGGTTCGACGGGCTGAAGCTCGTCATGGTGGAGATGCGGCGCGGCTTCCTGCTGGTGTCGGCGATCTCCGACGGGTCGTGCCTCGGCGTGGTGGCGACCTCGCACTGCGATCTCGGGCTGGTCGGCCACGAGATCGCGCTGCTGTGCGAGCGGTTCGGCGGGCTGCTGACCCCGCAGATCGTGGCCCAGCTCAAGAACGAGGTCCTGCGATGACCTGGAGAGACGACGGCCTCGGGCCGCGGCTGCCCGATCCGCGGATGATCGAGGTGCGGGAGGAGGCGCGGTGGGTGGTGCCGCCGTCCGCGCCGACCGTCCCGGTGCCGGCCGACGACGAGGAGGACCACGGCGCGGTCGTGCGGCCGTTCGTCCTCACCGGCGGGCGGACCCGGCCGGTGGACGAGCGGCTGCGGGTCGAGACGCTGGTCAGCGCCGCTCCCGCCGCGCTGTCGGCACCGCTCACCTTCGAGCGGCGGCAGATCGTCCACCTGTGCCAGCGGCCGGTCTCGGTCGCCGAGATCGCGGGCGCGCTCGGCGCTCCGGTGGGTGTCGCGCGGGTCCTGATCGCTGACCTGGTCAGCGAGCGGCTGGTCACCGTCCATGACCATCTGGGCCTGGCCGACGCCAGGTCCCGTCCCATCCTCGAGAGGATCCGAGAAGGTGTCCGTGCCCTCTGACCAGGTGATCTCGGCGAAGATCATTGTCTCCGGCGGCTTCGGGGTCGGGAAGACGACCTTCGTCGGGGCGATCTCGGAGATCGAGCCCCTGACGACCGAGGCGGCGATGACCGACGCCGCCGCGGGGATCGACGACACCTCGGGGGTGGAGCGCAAGACCACGACGACCGTCGCGTTCGACTTCGGCCGCATCACCCTCGACCGGTCGCTGGTGCTGTACCTGTTCGGCACGCCGGGGCAGGAGCGGTTCGCCTTCATGTGGGACGACCTGATCGAGGGGGCGATCGGCGCGGTCGTCCTGGTCGACACCCGCCGCATCGACCAGTGCTACCCCTCGCTCGACTTCTTCGAGGAGATGGGCATCCCGTTCGCGGTGGGCGTCAACCGGTTCCCCGACGGCGCGCACTACGAGCTGCCCGAGATCAGGGAGGCGCTCGGCCTCCAGGACCGGATCCCGCTGGTCCACTGCGACGCCCGCGACCGCGCCTCGGTCAAACAGGTCGTCGTCGCCCTGCTCGACAGCGCGATCGTGGCGACGACCGCCGCGGGCTAGGAGAGGGCGCGGCTGATGAGGTCGGCGAGGGCGTCGGGGTCGACGCGGTCGCCGGTGAGCTGGAAGAGGCTCTCCTGGTAGAGCAGGACGGTCGCGAAGGTCGCGGCGGCGATCTCCAGGCGGGCGGCGTCGCCGCGGGCTCCGGGCAGGGCCAGTTCGAGGCCGCGGCGGGCGTGCCCGACCAGCTCGCGGTTGACGGCGCCGAGCCGTTCGCGGACCGACTTGTGGGTCTCGGCCTCGCGGAACAGGATCCGGCGCATGCTCGGCGACGCCCGCAGCGGGATCCGGGACGCCAGCCGCCGCAGGGCCCCGGCCGGGTCGCCGGGGTGCGGTTCGTCGGGCAGGACCTCGATCCGGGTGCGTTCGTCGACCAGGGTCAGCAGCACGTCCATCTTCTGCGGGAAGTAGTGGAAGACCAGGCCCTTGGGCACGCTCGCCAGTTCCGCGATCCGGGCCGTGGAGGTCGCCTCGTAGCCGGTCTCGGCGAACAGCTCCTCGGCCGCGTCGAGGATGCGGGTACGCGAGTCGTTCATGGAAACCCCCGACGGAATGGGTGATGGTCCCGGTGCCGTACCCGGCGCCGGGACCACCTCACGCGTCTGTCAGGTTTCGGCCGCGGCCCGGGTGGTGCCGTACAGCGCGACGATAGCCGCCACGCCGCCCGCGATCCATGCCGTCCAGGCGGCACCGTTGTCACCGGTGAACTGCCACGCCCAGGGCGCGACGAAGAGGAGGGCCGCGAACGCCGTCGCGGTCCAGGCGGTCGGCCCGGCCGCGCCGAGGAGCGCGTAGAGGCCGGCCAGCAGCAGGAGCACGCCGAGGACCATCAGCGGCTGACGGCCCGCGCCGTCGGTCCACAGGTCGGGCGCGAGCAGCGCGGCGAGCCCGGCCAGAAAGGCCACCGCCGCTTCGTAGTTGAACTTCAGGGACATCCGCCACCTCCGGGGGATTGGACCGGGACTCCCTCGTCCCATCCGATAGATCCCCGGATTGACCGGACGGTCAATCAAGCCTTGAGGCCACAGCTTGCTCTCCTTCCGGCCAGAGCCACCTCACTTCGGTGGACGGCCTCGATCGGTCTGCGGTAAAGGGAGTGCGCGGTGCGATGCCAAGAGTCACGCGAGTGGAACGGCCGATTAACGCGTGCGAAACCGGACGGCGGTGTGCTGGTCCCGACTCGCAGCATGCGAGGCGCGTCTAGGGTTCCGCACCCTCCGGGGTGGGCTGGTCCGAGAGACGCAGGCGGCCGCCGGCGGCGGGCGTTCCACGGCGGGAGAAAAGCCCGGGAGGTCAGCCGACGCCCGGTCACGCGCCGGGCCAGCCCTGCGGAAGAGGCCCACACATGCGACTCCCTTCATCTCTCAGAGCCGCGCGGATCATCGGCGCGCTGGTCCTGTCCGGTGCCCTGATCAGCGCGTGCGGCGGGTCAGGAGACGAGGAGACCCCGGCCGGCCCCGCGAAGATCACGCTCGGCTTCTCGGCGTGGCCGGGATGGTTCCCGTGGCAGATCGCCCAGGAGAAGGGGCTGTTCGCGAAGAACGGCGTGACGGTCGATCTCAAGTACTTCGACAGCTACACCGACTCGCTCCAGGCACTGTCCACCGGCGCGATCGACGCCAACAGCCAGACGCTCAACGACACCCTGGCGTCGGTGTCGGGCGGGGCGAAGCAGACGATCGTCCTGGTCAACGACAACTCGACCGGCAACGACCAGATCATCGCCAGGCCCGGGATCGCCTCCCTCGCCGACCTCAAGGGCAAGACCGTCGCGGCCGAACAGGGCACCGTCGACCACTACCTGCTGCTGCTCGCCCTCAAGAAGGCCGGGCTGACGGAGAAGGACATCACCTTCAAGCCCCTCCCGACCGACGCCGCGGCCGCAGCGTTCGCCTCCGGCCAGGTCGACGCCGTCGGTGTGTTCGCGCCCTTCACCACGACCGCGCTGAAGCTCAAGGGCAGCAAGGCCATCGCGACGTCGAAGGACTTCCCCGGCGCGATCCCCGACCACCTCGTCGTGAAGCGCGACCTGGTCGAGAAGCAGGGACCGCAGGTGCAGGCGCTCGTCCAGACCTGGTTCGACACCCTGAAGTGGATCAAGGAGAATCCCGCCGAGGCCATCGGCATCATGGCGAAGCGGGCGGACGTCTCCCAGGACGACTACAAGTCCTACGACGCCGGGACCACGATCTTCTCCCTCGCCGACAACATCAAGGCGTTCGGGACGGGCGGCGAGCCCGTCAACCTGAACTTCCAGGCCGAACAGATCGCGACCTTCCTCGTCGACGCCGATCTGGCCGACGAGAAGCCCGCCCTGGACGGCCTGTTCGAGCCCAGGTTCCTGCAGGGCCTCAAGCCGTGACCGTCGCCTTGGACAAGGTCAGGACGCCGCTTCCCCGGCGGCGTCCGGCCCGGCGGATCCCCGCGCTGCTCAGCCTGGGCGTGCCGGTGCCGAAGACGTCCCGGTGGATCCTGCGGGCGGTCTCGGTGGCGGTTCCTCTCGGTCTGTGGTTCTTCGTCTGTGCGCTGGGCGTGGTGGAGAAGGAGTTCCTGCCGAGCCCGGCCGACACCTGGACGGCGGGGTGGGAGATGGCGCGGTCGGGTCAGCTCGCCGATGACGTCTGGGCGAGTTCGGCGCGGATCCTGTACGGCTTCGGCATCGCGGTGGTGATCTCTGTTCCGCTCGGCGTCCTGATGGGCGCGTTCCCCTCGGTGCAGGCGCTGCTGGAGCCGATCATCGGAATCCTGCGGTACCTGCCTGCGGCGGCGTTCATCCCGTTGCTGGTGATCTGGCTGGGGATCGGTGAGTCCTCGAAGGTCGCCCTGCTGGTGATCGGGGTGGTGTTCTTCAACACTCTGATGGTCGCCGATGCGGTGAAGGTGGTGCCGGCGGAGCTGCGGCAGGTGTCGGCGACGCTCGGCGCGCGGCAGGGCGAGATCCTCCGCAAGGTCGTGGTGCCTTACGCGTTCCCGGGGATTCTGGACGCGGTCCGGGTGAACTTCGCGGTCGCCTGGAACCTCGTCGTCGTCGCCGAGCTGATCGCCGCCGAGTCCGGCCTCGGCTACCGCATCTCGCGGGCGCAGCGTTTCCTGCAGAGCGACAAGATCTTCGCGATATTGATCGTGATCGGGCTGATCGGGCTGGCCATCGACGTGGTCCTCCGGCTGGTCCGCGACCGGATCGGAAGGTGGCAGCCGTGAGACTCGACAAGGTAGGCCGCGATTTCGGCACGACCCGTGCGCTGGAGGACATCACCCTCGAGATCCAGGACGGCGAGTTCGTGTGCATCGTCGGGGCCAGCGGCTCCGGCAAGTCGACCCTGCTGTCGCTGATCGCCGGGCTCGACGCCCCCACCACCGGGACCATCACCGTGGACGGCCGGCCGGTCACGGGCCCCGGTCCGGAACGCGGCCTCGTCTTCCAGACCGGGGCCCTCCACCCCTGGCGGACCGTCGAGGAGAACGTCGGCTTCGGGCTCGAACTGCTCAGGATGAAGAAGACCGAACGCCGCGAACGCGTCGCCTGGTATCTGGCGGAGGTGGGTCTGAGGGGTCTGGAGGGGCGGTTGCCGAGGGAGTTGTCGGGCGGGCAGCGTCAGCGGGTGGCGATCGCGCGGGCTCTGGTGTGTGAGCCGTCGGTGCTGCTGCTGGATGAGCCGTTCGGTGCTCTGGACTGTCAGACCAAGGACGACATGCAGGTGTTCCTGCGTCAGGTGTGGAAGGACACCGGTACCACCATCCTGATGGTCACCCATGATGTCGAGGAGGCCGTCTTCCTCGCCCAGCGGGTCGTCGTGTTCGCCAGCAGTCCCGGCCGCGTCGCCGCGGACCTGGCCGTCGCGCTGCCCCCCGACCGCGGTCTGCCGATCAAGCGCGAACCGGACTTCATCAAGCTCAGGGCCGAGGTCGACGACCTCGTGCGGGCGCACCGGTGAGCGTTCAGACCGGCCGGACCTCGCCGCCGCGGCCCAGGGAGATCAGGGAGAGGCTCCGCAGCGCCTCGCCCCCGGCGAAGAAGTAGCCGCTGTGACCGTTGCTCCCCGCGGGGAAGACGGTCGCGCCGAAGGACGCCGCCGTGGGGTCCTGGCCGAACCCCAGGCCGAGCCAGCGGACGTTCGGGATCCAGTCCATCCAGTCGCCGCTGGAGCGTCCCGCCCAGACCCGGGCGGAGGTGCGCAGGCCGGAGACCGTCGAGGCGGTCGTGCCCGGGCTTCCCGCGAGGGCGATGTCGGTGGCCTGGACCGCGTGGGCGGCCTTCGCGCAGACGACCGTCCCGTAGCTGTGGCAGACCAGGCTGAACCGGGCCGCGGGACGCGCGGCGCGCAGGCCGGAGACGAAGTCCTCCAGCAGCCCTGCCGCCTCGCGTGCCCGGCCGTCGTCGAGGACCGCGGGGCTGAGCGTGCGCGGCGCGTCGTAACCCATCCAGGCCACGACGGCGATCCGCTCACCGGGGGCGTCCGCCCTGGCCTGGTCGTAGAGGTTCCGCGCCGCGCCGCCGGCGAACTTGGGGGAGTCGAAGACGTCGAGGGTGTTGTCGGCGCCCGGCACCACGACGATGATCCGCCCGGCGGTGTCCAGGTCGCCCAGCGCCTCCACCGCCCGGCCCCTGCCACGGGCGTCGAACGCCAGCAGACGGCGTCCCCGCAGCGCGGTCAGCGCCCGGGCCCGGCCGTCGTCATGGACCCGCTCGGCGGTCGTGATCGCCGCGTCCAGATCGGCCCGGACGTCTCCGGTCGGCGCGGCGTAGGGGCCGGCCGACGCCGTTCCCGCGGTGAAGGTGGCGATCAGGCCGAGGGCAGAAACGGCGAGCATGCTCCGCATGGGGATTCCTCCGGGTCGTCAGGGGCGGCTGACGACCAAGCTAGGAATCGGTGCCCCTCGTCGTGATCACACCGCGGAGCCGTCATCAGAGGTCGTACCGGAGTGCCAGACGTCAGTCCCCGGGGCGGACGAGCCCCGTCTCGTAGGCGAAGACGATCGCCTGGGCGCGGTCGCGCAGGCCGAGCTTCATCAGCACCCGCCCGAAGTGGGTCTTGATGGTCTGCTCGGCGACGACCAGCTCGCCGGCGATCTCGGTGTTCGACAGGCCCCGCGCCACCAGGGACAGGACCTCGGTCTCCCGCTCGGTGAGGTCCTCGATCCGCTTCGCGGACGGCGCCGGACGGCCGCCCAGCCGGGAGAACTCGGCGATCAGGCGCTTGGTCACCGAGGGCGACAGCAGGGCGTCCCCCGCGGCGACGACCCGGACGGCGTTCGCCAGCTCCGCCGCCGAGGCGTCCTTCAGCAGGAAGCCGCTCGCCCCCGCCCGCAGCGCCTGGTAGACGTAGTCGTCGAGGTCGAAGGTGGTCAGGATGAGGATCTTGGGCGGGTCCTCGGCGGTGAGCAGGATCCTCGTCGCCTCCAGGCCGTCCATGACGGGCATCCGGACGTCCATGAGGACCACGTCGGGGCGGAGCTCCGCGACGACCTCGATCCCGGCCGCGCCGTCGGGGGCCTCGCCGACGACCTCGATGCCGGGCTGAACGTCGAGCAGGACCTTGAAGCCGCTGCGGACCATGCCCTGGTCGTCGACGATCACGACACGGATGGTCATGCGGCCCTCCCCAGCGGCAGCCTCGCCCGCACGGCGAACCCGCCCTCGTCCGTCGGCCCGGCGGACAGCTCGCCGCCGAGCATCGAGGCGCGCTCCCGCATCCCCACCATGCCGTGCCCGCCTCCGGGCGGGAACGGGACCCGGTCGCCGGGCGGACGGCCGTTCAGCACCGCCAGCTCCAGCAGGTCGGGCCGGTAGTCCAGGCTGACCAGCACGGCGGCGCCGGGGGCGTGCCGCATGGCGTTGCTGAGCGCCTCCTGGATGATCCTATAAGCGTTGAGGCCGAGGCCAGGGGGGAGCGGACGGGCCAGGCCCAGCACGGAGACCTCGACGGACAGGCCGGCGCTGCGGGCCGAGGCGACCAGGTCGTCCAGGCGGGCCAGGTCGGGCTGCGGCGCGGTCTCGCCGCCGTCCTCCTCCTGACGGAGCACGCCCAGCATCCGCCGGGTCTCGGCCAGGGCGTCCAGGGCGGTCGAGCGGATCTCCGCGAACGCGCCGGTGATCGGCTCGGGCAGGTCCGGTGCCAGGTAGGGGGCCGCCTCGGCCTGGATCGCGATCACCGACATGTGGTGGGCGACGACGTCGTGGAGTTCCCGGGCGATCCTCGTCCGTTCCTCCAGCACCGAGCGTTTCGCCTTCTCCTCGGCGCTCCTGGCCTCCTCGACGGCCAGCAGGGACTGGACCGAGCGCCGTGCCCGCACGTTGTAGCCGAACAGCGACGTCACGCCGAAGGCGACGACCAGGAGGATCACCACGAGACCACCGGCCAGCACCGGGGTCGCCACGACCGTGACCAGCCACACGCCCAGGACCGTCTCGGGCTCGCACCGCACCGCGACCGTGTAGAGGATCAGCATCATCGCCAGGCCGGGACCCCAGGCGGCCTCGGGCCGGTGGTCGGGTTCGCTGAGCACGAGCAGCAGCCAGCCCGCGAGCGCCGCGCGCCAGGCCACCAGCGGCCAGAGCCTGCGCAGCGCCAGCGGGCCGGTGGCCGCGATGGCCAGCACGACCAGCCCGGTGCCGATCGGCCGCGCCTCCTGGGAGTGCGGCGCGGTGTTGTTGGCGGCCATCAGCATCAGCAGGAACGCCAGGAGGAGGTCGGCGGCCTGCTGGACGGGGACGCCGAACAGGGCGCGTCCGGGCCGGGGCGCTTCGGGGGCGCCGGAGAACAGGGCGCCCCGCAGGGCGGTCCTGACCCGGACGAAAAGGGAGGGATCACTCACGGTGGCCAGGCTAGCCAGCGGGACACCGCGACCACGTGCCACCAGGGTCTGACGCCCGGCGTAGGACTACAGGGTGAGATGCCACCACTGCGCCAGCACGTCCTTGCCCCACTTGTGCTCCGGCCGCTCGGACTCGAGCGTGAACCCGGCCTTGACGTACAGGTGCCGCGAGGCGGGCAGGCCGTCCACCGTCCACAGGACCATCTCCTTGTAGCCCGCGTTCCGGGCGAAGTCCAGGCAGGTGCCGACGAGCGCCCGGCCGATGCCGAGGCCGCGGGCCTCCGGTTCGACCAGCAGCAGGCGGAGCTGGGCGACGAACCCCTCGCGGGCCGCGCGCATGCAGAAGATCGCGCCGACCGGGCGGCCGTCGAGCTCGGCGATCCAGCCGTTCTCGCACTCGGGATCGTGGTCGCGGCCGTATCCGGCGGCGATCTCCGCGCAGAGGGCCTCGTAGGAGGAGTCGTAGCCGCGGTTGGCGGCGTACCAGACGCCGTTGCGGGAGGCGACCCAGCCGAGGTCGCCGGGGCGCAGCGGCCGCAGCGACCAGGCGGCGGGGGAGGGGTCGTCGAGGGTCCGCTCGATCGTCTCCATCGCCTCGACCAGGCGATCGCGCCGCCCCTCGGGCAGGGGTTCGAGCAGGCGGCGGATCTGGTCGTCGGAGCGGGCGTCGAGGTCGGCGAAGACCGCGGAGCCCTCGGCGGTGAGCCGGACGAGCTGACGGCGGGCGTCGGCGTCCGAGCGGTGCCGGTCGACCAGGCCGTCGGACTCGAACCTGGCGAGGATGCGGCTGAGATAGCCGGCGTCCAGGCGCAGGCGCTCGCGGAGCCCCGCGGCCTCGGCCTCGCCCGCGTGGGCGATCTCGAACAGCACCCGCACCTCGGTGAGGGTGTAGGGGGAGGACAGCAGGCCCTCGTTCAGCACCCCGATGAGCTCGGTGTAGCGGCGGTTGAAGCGCCTGACGGCGTCGATCCGGTCATTCATTGACTCAGTCAAACATATGAGGGAGGGGAAAATCCAGGGTAGGAACGTCAGCGTGGGACGGGCCGAGGAACTGAACGCCGCGCTGGCCGGCGAGCTGGAGGCGGAGGGGATCCTGACCTCGCCGCGCTGGCGGGCCGCGCTCCTGGCCGTCCCGCGGCACCGCTTCGTGCCCGCGGCCGCCTGGGCGAGCCTGGACACGGGCGACCGGCAGGGGTTCCGGATCGACCGCGACGCCGATCCCGTCCGCTGGCTGGAGACCGCCTACGCCGACGCGGTGATCGTCACCCAGACCGAGGACGGGGCCGGCGACCCCACCCGGGGGCAGGGCGACGCGACCTCCTCCCTGTCGGCGCCCGGGATCGCCACCCTCTTCGGGGAGCTGCTCGACCCGCGCGGCCGGGTGCTGGAGATCGGGACGGGCTCGGGCTGGACCGCGGGGCTGCTGGCCCACCTCGCCGACGAGGTCGTCTCGGTGGAGATCGATCCCGTGCTCGCGGAGCGGGCCGAGGCGAACCTGGCCTTCCTCCGCAGGCGTCCCGAGGTGCTGACGGCCGACGCCGCCGCCCTCGCGTTCGCACCCTCCTCCTTCGACGGGCTGCACGTGACATGCGGGGTCGGCGAGCTGCCCTGGTCCTGGATCGCGGCGCTGCGCCCCGGCGGAAGGGGCGTGGTCCCGTGGAGCCCGCCGTTCGGGATGGGCCACCGGACACTCCTGGTCAGGACCGGCGAACAGGAGGCCGTCGGGACCTTCCACGGCCAGTGCGGGTACATGATGCTCCGCTCCCAGCGGGGCGAGCGCGGCAAGGTCTTCGAGTTCCTGCACCACTGGGAGGCGCGGGACAGCGAGCGGTCGCGGCTGCGGCCGTCCGACCTGACCGGTGGCGCCGGACCCGGCCGCCAGGCGGCGGAACTGCTGGTCAACGCGCTCGCCCCGGGGGTCGCCTACCGGTTGTTCGGCCGGTCGGGACGGCCGGGGCTGCTGCTGCACGAGACCGGGCCCGGCTCCCGGGAGAACGGGTCGTGGGCGCTGCTGGAGAACGGGGAACTGCACCGGTACGGGCCCCGCGACCTGGTCGGGGAGGTGCTGGAGGCCCTCGCCCACGGGCGTCCGGACGGGGAGGAGCTCGCCCTGAGGATCACCCCGGAAGGCCAGGTCCTGACGCTCGGCGGAGCACCGCTGACGCTCTGAGACCCGGACGGGAGGGTCGATCGGAGGGTGGAGACGGGCTCGTCCCGGCGGCGGAACCGTTCTGTCGGTGGTCCGGGGGAGACTGGTACGGGGACCGGAAGGGGGGCCGTGCGAACGCTGCTGAGGGCTCGGTCCGACGGCTGGCCGGCACCGTGGGACGTGGGGCTGCCCACCGTCATGGTGATCTGCCAGGTCTTCGTCGCGCCCTGGCTCGCCGAGGTGTCGAACCGGCCCATGAGCGCCACCGAGCGGCTGCTCGGCATGTTCGTCTACGGATCGTGCGTCTTCGTCCTGGTGTGGCGGCGGCGCTATCCCGAACTGGTCCTCGGCTACGTGTGCCTTGTGATCTTCGTGTCGGGATTCTGGCTCTCGGAGTTCGCCACCGAGGGCGCCATCCCGCCCGAGATCGTCGCCCTGTTCTCCCTGGCCGCCCACCGCGACTCCCGCAGGGCCCTCGCCGGGGTCGCCGCGGCGGCCGTCGCCGCGGTGCCCAGCCAGCTGGCGAAGACGCCGACAGAGCAGGGCGCGACCTTCCTGTTCGGGCTCGGCCTCGGCGTGCTGTTCGCCGCGCTCGGCCAGACCCGCTACCACCGGCGCCTGCACCGCGAGGAGGTCGCCCGGCGGGTCGCCGACGCCGAGACCGAACGCCGGCGGGCGGCGGCCGAGGAGCGCGAACGGCTCGCCAGGGACCTGCACGACGTGGCAGGCCACCACCTCAGCGCCGTCGTCGTCCACGCCTCCGCCGCGGCGCGGATCGCCGATCCCGCCCTGACGGCCGAGTCCCTGCGCCACGCCGCCTCCACCGGCCGCGAGGTGCTGGGAGCGCTCGGGCGCCTCGTCGACGTGGTCGGCGAGCCCACCGGCGCCTCGGCCTCCCTCGAATCGCTGCTCCCCGCGCTGGCCGAGGGCCTCACCAAGCTGGGCGTGCCGGTGACCCTGACGGTCGAGGGGCGTCCCGCCGAGCTGCCGCCCGCCCAGGTGGAGGCGTTCTACCGGATCGTCCAGGAGTCGCTGACCAACGCGATGCGCTACGGCCGCGCCCCGGTCGAGGTGGCCCTGGCCTACCTGCCGGACTCGGTCACGGTGACGGTCACCAACCCGTGCGGCCAGGGGGTGGCGGGCCTCGGCTCGGGGCGCGGCATCGCGGGGATGCGCGAACGCGCCGCGGCGCTCGGCGGCACCCTGGAGGCCGGTCCGCTGCCCGGCGACGGCGGCGGGCCCTCCGAGGTCTGGCGGGTCCTGGCCTCGGTGCCCCTGGCCGTCTCCGAGGGGGGCGGGCTGAGCTGGGCGAGGACCGTCGACGTGATGACGGCCGTCCTGACCTGGGCGCTGCCCATGGTGATCGTGTTCTCGCCCGATCCGGACGAGCCGCTGGCCACGGGGGCGGCGACCATAGCCGTGATGGCGGTGCTGCTGGCGCTGTCCTCGGTCCTGCTGCTGTGGCGCAGGACCGCGCCGTGGCGGGTGCTGGCCGGGCTGGTCGGGGTGTCCTGGCTGTGGCCGGCCGTGGTGATGACGGGCTGGCTGACACCGATCTCGCTGTGGATCTGGCTGTTCGCCTGGCCCGGTGAGGCCGTCGCGGTCGCCTCGGTGGCGATCTACGGCGCCCGCAGGCCGCCCCGGTGGCTGGCCGCGCCCACCGCGGGGCTCATCGGGCTCGTGCTCGGGTACGCGTCGGTCCACGAGGCCGCGCCGGACGACGATCCCCTCGTGGTCGCGATCGTGGCGTCGCTGGCCTGGACCCTGGCCGCCGCGGTGTTCTTCCTGCCGTTCTGGCTGTGGGGCAGGACCATCCTGCGCCGCAGGGAACGGGCCGCCCGATGGGAGCGCGACGTTCTGGACGCCATCGCCCGGCGCACCGCCGAGGTGGTGCGGGGCGAACGCCAGCAGATCGCCATCGGGCTGCGCGCCGAGGTGCTCTCGCACACCGCGCAGCTGGTGAAGGAGGCCGAACGCCCCGACGGCAGCCTCACCGAGATCGCCGCCGAGGGAAGGGCCGCCCTGGCGGGCATGCGTAAGCTTCTCGACGTGCTGGATGAGGCGACATGACGATCCGGGTGCTGATCGTGGACGACCAGATCGTGGTGCGGGCCGGTTTCGCGGCCGTCCTGGGCGGCGAGGACGACCTGACCGTCGTCGGCCAGGCGGGCGACGGGGCCGAGGCTCTCGAGCGGGCCACCGCGCTCCGCCCGGACGTCGTCCTGATGGACATCCGGATGCCCGGGACGGACGGCCTGACCGCCACCCCCGGGCTGGTCGCCCAGGGGATCAAGGTGCTGGTCCTGACGACCTTCCGGCGCGACGAGTACGTCTTCTCCGCGCTCAGGGCGGGGGCGTCGGGCTTCCTGCTGAAGGACTGCGAGCCGCAGGACCTCGTCGACGCCATCCGCACGGTCGCCTCGGGCGAGAGCCTGCTCGACCCGTCCGTCACCCGGAGCCTGATCGACGCCTTCGTCTCGGGCACCGTCGAGGTCTCGCCGCGCGTCAAGGAGCAGCTGGCCCAGCTCACCGAGCGGGAGCTGGCGGTGCTGCGCGAGGTGGCCAGGGGCCTGAGCAACGTCGAGGTCGCCGCGGTCCTCGGCATCCGGCCCACCACCGTGAAGACCCATGTCAACGCGCTCCTCGGCAAGCTGGGCCTCCGCGACAGGGTCCAGGCCACGATCTTCGCCTACGACGCCGGTCTCGTCCGTCCCGGCGCCTCCTGATCTACCCGCCCTTTGACCGGGCCGCCGCATGACCGCTGAGGAGTTGGGTAGCGGCTGAGGTAGGGGTTCATCGGGGAGGAGAGATCATGCAGATCGGCTACAAGCTGATGGCGGAGGCTTTCGGCCCCCGCCGAGCTGGTGCGGCAGGCGATCCGGGCCGAGGAGGCCGGGTTCGACTTCGTCGAGATCAGCGATCATTTTCATCCGTGGCTGGAGAGCCAGGGGCACTCGCCCTTCGCCTGGCCGGTCCTCGGCGCCATCGCCGCGAAGACCGAGCGGATCGGCCTCGCCACCGGAGTGACCTGCCCGACGGTCCGCTACCACCCGGCGGTCATCGCGCAGGCGGCGGCGACGGTCGCGGTGATGTCGGAGGGGCGTTTCACCCTCGGCGTCGGCTCGGGGGAGCGGCTCAACGAGCACGTCGTGGGGCCCGGTTTCGGGGAGTCGGTCAAGACACGGCAGTCGATGCTGCGCGAGGCGATGGAGATCATCAAGCTGCTGTGGCAGGGCGGCTACCGCTCCTACGTGGGCGCGCACTACGAAGTCGCCTCCGCGAGGATCTTCGACCTGCCCGAGGAACCGCCGAAGATCGCGGTCGCGGCGGGCGGCCCCGGCGCGGCCCGGCTGGCCGCCGAGCTCGGAGACGGGCTGTTCACCACAGAACCCGACGCCGATCTCGTCCGCGCCTACCGGGAGGCGGGCGGCGACGGGCCCCGGTACGCCGAGATGACGCTGGCCTACGCCCCTGACCAGCAGACGGCCGTGAAGGCGGCGATGGAGACCACCCGCTGGTCGGTCCTCGGCTGGGGCGTGCTGCCCGAGCTGCCGCTGCCGAAGAGCTTCGAGGCGGCGAGCGCGACGGTCCGCGAGGAGGATCTCCTGGAGTCCTTCCCCTGCGGCCCCGAGGCCGGCCCGATCATCGAGGCCGCCCGCCCGTACCTGGAGGCGGGCATGGACCGCCTGGCGCTGATGAACTGCGGTCCCGACCCGGACGCCTTCTTCGACTTCTACAAGGACCGGCTCGACGGCCGCCTGCGCGGCCTCGCCAAGGAGATCACCTCGTAGGAGATCACCTCGAACGAGATCACACCGAAGGAGATCACATGAGGAAGCCGGAACCCCGGCCGGAGACCGCCGACGCCGCGGAACGCGTCTCCGAGGACCTGGAGCAGGGCGTCCCGGAGGAGGAGATCGACCCCGCCGACGCCGAACGCGTCGCGGACGCCACCTCCTCCCCGCAGCCCGAACCGGACGAGCGGCACTGAACCGCGCCCGCCCGGCACCGAAGACCGAACAGAAAGGGACGAAGATGTCCGAATCGCAGTCACACGGCGGCAGGCCCAAGTCCTGGTTGGGAGTGGGCGTCGTCTTCCTGGGCTTCCTGCTCGGCGGGATCGGCCTCGTGGCCGGGCCGGCCTGGATCCTGTTCTGGGTCGGGGTCGCCATCGCCGTGGTGGGCGGCGTGTTCATGCTCGCCACGGGGATCTTCGAGGACGTGGTCCTGGCCGAGCCCGTCCAGCAGGCCTCCGGCGAGGACGATCCCGACGCCCCGAAGCTGCTCGAGGAGGCCAGCGGCCGTCCGACCCGCCGCGACGCCGGCGAACTTCCGCACGGCTGACCGATGGCCGACCTTCCCGAAGCCGTCCTGTTCGACGTCGACGGCACCCTCGTCGACTCGAACTACGTCCATGTCCTGGCCTGGTGGGAGGCGTTCCAGCAGGCCGGGCACGACGTCCCGGCCGTGCGGATCCACCGTTCGATCGGCATGGGCTCCGACAAGCTCCTCGACGCGCTCCTCCCCGCCGGACGGGACCGGAACGCCGATGAGACGATCACCGCGGCTCACAAGGCGCTCTTCACCGCCCACCGGTCGCGGCTGCGCCCCCTGCCCGGCGCGGCCGCGCTGCTGAGGGCCCTGAAGTCCCGGGGGATCACCGTCGTGCTCGCCAGCTCGGCCGACGCGGAGGATCTCGCGCTGCTGCGCCGGGCCCTCGACGCGGACGACGCCATCGACGCCGCGACCTCCTCCTCCGACGCCGAGGAGTCCAAACCCGCCCCCGACCTGGTCGAGACGGCCCTGGCCAAGGCCGGGACCGCACCGGAGAACACCCTGTTCGTCGGCGACGCCGTCTGGGACGTCAAGGCCGCCGGACGGGCCGGGGTCCCCTGCGTCGCCCTGCTCAGCGGGGGTACCGGCGAGGCGGAACTCCGCGAGGCCGGTGCCGTCGAGGTCTACGCGGACACCGAGGCCTTGAGGGCCGCGCTGCCCTTTCTGTGAGAAGCCGCCCGGATCTCAGGGATTTGCCAGGATCGCTGCCTAGTTTCCTTCCGTCAGAAGTACCGAACGAGGGGAAACTCGATGGAACGCCGTCTGCTCCTTCCGGCCGTCACGGGTATCGCGGCCGCAGCGTCGTCGCTCGTGGTCATGGGTGCGGGGGCCGCGTCCGCCACCACCACGACGTGCGACACCCACCCGTGGATCGGCCAGGTCCAGGGCCGCCCCTACAACCTGAGCGCGCACTCCCGCACCGGCGACTACCTGTGGCACGACCGCAAGGGCTTCCACCTGCGCGTCACCCACAAGCGCAAGGACAAGCGGATCTACTCCGGGGCCATCACCGCCTCGACCAAGATCGTTTCGCTGCGCCGGGTCAAGTTGGAGAAGAAGGACAAGGTCTGGCTGTCGCCCGACCACAAGACCGTCTACTTCGCGCTGAACAACCACGGCCGCATCGACGGCTTCGACTTCCGCACCGCCTGCGCGACCAGCCTGACCGTGTCAGACCTCAAGATCGGCACCACCCCGCAGGCCACCGGCAAGGTCTACCTGGGCCACCGCCGCTCCCACCCGGCTACGATCCCCTTCACCGTCACCCGCCGGGCCTAGCCGGACAGATCGGGGGGCGGTGGCACGGCCGCCCCCTGATCTTCGGTGGGCCTTACGGGGAGGACGCCCATGAGCGGGCACCGGATACTCGCGGTCGATGACGACCCCGCGATCCTGCGGATGCTGCGCCGCGGCCTCACCCTGGAGGGCTTCGCCGTCGACACCGCCGACTGCGGCCGTGCGGCGCTGGCGGGCGCCGCGGGCCAGGACGCCGTCGTGCTGGACGTGTCCATGGCCGACGTCTCGGGCATCGAGGTGTGCAGGGAGCTGCGGCGGCGCGGCTCCGACGTGCCCATCCTCATGCTGTCGGCCCTCGACGAGGTCGCCGACCGGGTCGCCGGCCTGGCGGCGGGCGCGGACGACTACCTCTGCAAGCCCTTCGACCTGACCGAGCTGGTGCTCCGGCTGCGCGCGCTCCTGCGGCGGGCGGGCGTCGCGCCCGGCGGCGCGGTCCGGGTCGGCGGCCTCGTCCTCGACCCCGGCGGACGCTCCGCCTCCCTCGCGGGCCGGGAACTGAACCTGACCAGGCGCGAGTTCGACCTGCTGGAGGTCCTGGCGCGCAACGCCGGGATCGTCCTGTCCCGGAACGTGCTGCTGGACCGGGTGTGGGGCTACGACTTCGCGGTGACCGACAACGCGGTGGAGACCTTCGTCGGCTACCTGCGCCGCAAGCTGGAGTCCGCGGGGGACCCGCGGATCCTGCACACGGTCCGCGGGGTCGGCTACGTGCTCAGGGAATCGGCCCGATGAGGCTCTCGACCCGGTTCGCCGTCTGCGTGGCCGTCCTGGTGCCGGTGCTGGTGGCGCTGTCCGGGCTGCTGGTGCTGCGGCTGGCCGTCGACGATCTCGCGTCCGAGCGGGACCGGCACCTCGCCGACCGGCTGCGGGCGCTGGTGCCGATCGCCACCACCTACGGGCAGCAGAGCAGGCGGCCGCGCGGCGCGGGAGAGGTCCTCCAGGAGCGGATCAGCGCCGCCGCCACGGGCGACGGCGGGGTCTGGATCGAGCCGGCGCGGTCGAAGCCGATGATCGTCGGAACGGTCCCCGCCGATCTCCCGGCCCCCTCGGCGACCCCGGCGACCAGCCCGGACGGTGTCTGGCGGTACGCCACGACCCCCCTGGGCGCCGACGGGAGGCTCGGGCGGCTGTGGGTGTTCGTCCCGGAGTCCCCGCTCGCGGCCCAGGTGTCGCATCTACGCGGCCAGCTCCTGCTCGCGACCCTGCTCGCGGCGGCCGTCGGGGCGGTGGCGGGGTTCGGGCTCGGCAGGATCGCCGTCCGGCCGCTGTCCGGGCTGCGGAGGCAGGCCGCCGAGGTCGATCTGCGGCCCGGCGGGAGCAGGCTCTCGACCGCTTCGGGCGTGACCGAGATCGACGATCTGGCGCGGCTCGTCAACGATCTGCTGGACCGCCGCGACCGGGCCGTGCTGCGCACGGGCGAGGCGCTGGAGACCGCCCGGGCCTTCGCCGCGACCGCTGCCCATGAGCTCAGAACCCCGCTGACCAGCATGAGCGCCAACATCGGGCTGCTGTCGCATCCGAACCTGTCGCCCGAGGACCACAAGGAGATCGTCATCGATCTCGACGGCGAGCAGGCACGGATGCAGCGGCTGATCACGATGCTGCGCCAGCTCGCCAGGGGAGAGCTGCTGGCCCCCGAGTCCTTCGTCGAGGTCGATCTCGCCGCGGTCGCCGGCCTGGCCGCCGAGGACGCGCAGCGGCGCCACCCGGACGCCGTGATCGTCGCCGACCTTCCCGAACAGCGGATCGTCCTGGGCTGGTCGGAGGGGCTGCGCCTGGTCGTCGACAACCTCCTCGACAACGCGGCGATCCACGGCGCCGGACCCGGCGGCGGCGCCCGGGTCGACCTCACCGTCGACCACGACGGGACGTCCGTGCTGCTCAGGGTCCGCGACCACGGTCCCGGGATCCCGGCCGACCGCCACCACCAGGTCTTCGACCGGTTCAGCCGCCGCGGCGGCAGCCCCGGCTCCGGCCTCGGGATGACCCTGGTCCGTCAGCAGGCCGTCCTGCACGGCGGGACGGCCGAGATCGAACCGGCCCCGCCCGGCGGCGGCGCCTCGATCCTCGTCCGCCTCCCGACCTCCGGCCGCCCCTCGGACCCGGCCGGCACCCTGTCCTGGCTGGCCTCCCACGAACGCTGAGCCACGCTCTGGGGTCGTCAGAGACGGCCTAGGCGTGCTGGGTCTTCTTCGTGTGGTTGCGGATGCGCCGGACGAGTTCGGCGATGACGGTGACGGCCGCCGCGATGCCGAAGCCGAGCAGGAGGGCCTTGACGGGGTCGTCCTCGAAGGCGTGGCCGCCGAAGTAGCCGACCAGGGCCCACTGGACGGCCCAGACGGCGCTCGCCAGGCAGTCGAAGGCGGTGAACTTGGGCTGCGGGTAGCGCAGGGCGCCCATGGTCAGGGTGGTGACGGTCCGCCCGCCGGGGATGTAGCGGGCGACGAACAGCACAAGACCGCCGCGTTCCTCGATCAGGTGGCGGATCCGGTCGGTCTTCCCGCCCTTGCGCCGGGCGAAGCGCCCCCCGCCCGCCCGGCCGATCCAGTACGACACATGGTCGCCCGCGATGGCGCCGAGTAGCGCGGCCACCATCACGAGCAGGATGTTCGGCTTCCCGGAGGCGGCGAAGACCCCCGCCGTGACCACGACGGCGTCGCTCGGGACCATCGGGATGATCGCGTCCCCCATCGCGACCGCGAAGATCACCAGATAGACGATCGGCGAGTCCATGACATCACGCGCGTATTCCATCACCACATCGAGCATGGACCCGCCATGCCCGCCCGGAGCGCTTTCAGTCGATCACCGGCGGGTCCGCCCGGCACGGCGCCCCCGGCTCAGGCCTCGAAGAGCTGGTAGGCGAGGGTGACGCGGCCCCCGGCACCGGTCTTGATCGCCACCGAGCTGCCGCCCCCGTTACCGAGGGCCTTGCGGAAGCCCGCGAGGGTCGTGCGCCTCATGACGATCTGTCCGCCCTTGGTGGCGACGACGCAGAGCACGCGCTTCTTCGCCAGCGGGTAGGACCTGGCCTTGCCGTAGGGCTTGAACCAGAAGTTGCCCTCCTCGGTGGTCTCGACCTTGGTGCGCTTGGCCGACAACCAGCCGTGCGGCCGCTTGCGATCGGCCTTCCGGACCCCGTTCTCGGTGACCCGCACGACCTTCTTGAGGCTCGGCGGCCGCTCGAAGCTGCACACCGCCGCGGACTGCGCGGCCTGTGCGGGCACGGCGGCGAGGGCCGTCCCGCCCAGAACACCGATGATCATGAACGCCGTCAGACTGCCGCGCACGAGCGCCTCCTCCATCAGGGGATACCACGTGGTGGGACGCGCAAGATCGTCCGAAGGTTCACGCGCTCCGGCGGGGGCGGGGCCCAGCGGGCGCCTGGAGATCATCGTGCTATCTTCCGGCCGAACAGACGAGTGTGTCTTTTCGAGTTCACCCCCGAGAAGGAGGCACCCATGAGGAGATCGAGGTTCCTGACGCCGGTCGTCGCCGCGATCGTCGTGATGGCCGCGGCGGGGCCGGTGGCCGCGCAGACCCAGACCGCCCCCGGCTGGGCGCTCGACCGCATCGACCAGGCGGCGCTGCCGCTGGACGGCACCTACACGACCGGCTCCGAGGGGGCCGGGGTCAACGCCTACGTGATCGACACCGGGATCAACACGGGCCTGGCCGACTTCGGCGGACGGGCGTCGGTGGCCTACGACGTCTTCGGCGGCAACGGCCAGGACTGCGCGAGCTCCGGCTCCTACCACGGCACAGGCATGGCGAGCATGGTCGGCGGCGCCACCTACGGGGTCGCCAAGCAGGTGAACCTGCTGTCGGTCAAGGCGGAGCAGTGCGGCGTGGGGCCGGTCGAGGCCAACTACATCACCGCGATCAACTGGGTGGCGGCCCACCACCAGAAGCCCGCGGTGGCGGTGATCTCCAGCAACTGGCCGGGCGCGACCTACTGGAACGGCAACGCCCTGAGCGGGCTGACCAAGGCCGTCGACGACCTCGCGGCGGCCGGGGTCTTCGTCGCGGTCTCCGCAGGCAACATCACGGCGGGCGACCCCCTCGCCTGGACCAAGACCTACGCCGTCAACAACCCGCCCGCCAACGCCTCCCAGGCGCTGGTGGTGATGGCGAGCGACCCCGCGGACCGGGCCGTGCTGAACCTGACGGTCCCCGGCACGACCACCGCCTGGTCGACGGCGATCGGCGGCGACATCTACGCCCCCGGCTTCGGCGTCATGATGCTCAACGGCGACGGCACGTTCGGCGCCCACCACGGCACCTCGTTCGCCGCCCCGATGGCCGCCGGGGTCGGCGCCCTCTACAAGGCGGCCCACGGTGACGCGCCCTCCGCGACCGTCAGGTCGTGGATCCTCAGCCACGCCACCGCCGGCGCCGTCGTCAACAACCCGGGCGGCACCCCCGGCACCCTCACCTACACACCCAACCTGCTGCTCAGCACCGGCGGCCTGTGAGAACCGGCTACTTCACCGGGAAGGTGAAGTAGCCCTTCTTGAGAGCTTTCCTGAACACCGGGACGGAGTTCTTCTGGGACTCCAGCCGGAAGTCCCCGTCGGTCTCGGCGGGCCGCTTGTCGGTGTTGAACCAGATGAAGCCGATGATGTCGGGGTACCGGTTCACCGCGGCGAGGAAGTCGGTGATGAAGGCGTTGCGGTACTTGCGGTTCGGGGTGGCCGACACCTCGGGAATGATGATCGGCTTCTTGGTGAACGTGCGGATCTTCGTGATCGTGGGGACGAAGAGCTTCGCGAACGTACGCCGCTTGTAGCTGTTGCGGGCGTAGGCGACGACCCCCGCCCAGTCGACGTAGGAGGCGCCGGGCCAGAACTCCCTGATGTCGATCTCCGGACGCCCGCCGATCTCGTTCGGCTGCCACAGCCAGATGGCGTTGGTCGCCCCGGCGGCCTGGAAGACGTCGTGCATGTGGTGCCACGCGGCCACCCAGTCGGCGGGGGTGTTGGCGTGGTCGCAGGCGTTCTCCTTGTCGGGGGAGTCGTTCTCGGGACGGGTGCACTGGCCCCACGGGTACCAGTCGCCGTTGAACTCGTGGCCGAAGCTGAACACGACGGGCATCTTCGCCGCGCGGATCGACCGCGCCAGGCTCACGATGTAGTCGTCCTCGAGGCCGGCGGCGACGGTGGCCAGGGACAGGTCCCGTCCGCCGGGCCACAGCTCGAGCTCCAGCTGGGGGATGGCGCCGTACTTCCAGACCGACCCGGCCCAGGCGGTGTCGAAGGGATCGCCCCAGTTGTAGAAGCCCTTGATCATGTTCGGCTTGCGGGCGGTGGTCTTGGCGAAGCGCTTGGCCCCGGCCACCTTGTCCAGGCCTCCGGTGAAGACGCCGTAGTACTCCTTCCTGGGGTAGATGTACTTCTTCACCTTGAAGGCGCCGGGGGCGTCCGGGCGCTTGAACCTCGCCGGGGCTTTGTTGTTGTAGCGGGGTTTCGCCGCCGCGCTCGCCTTCTTCCCCGGGACCGTCGCCTGGACCGGGGCGCTGACGCTCACCCCCGTCGCCACCGAGATCAGCATCGAGACCGCGAACAGCGCACGCCGCTTCATAAGTCTTCACTTCCTCCGGGAGCCGGGCGAAAGATCCCACTTTGCTGTAAGTCAACGGCCGATGTCAGCCCTTTGGCGATGAGATTCCGCTCCGGAACGCGCGGGAAGCTCAGCGGGCGGGGGTCCAGGAGCGGCGCTCGTTGAGGGTCAGGGTGTCGGCGCCGGTGGTGCGGGTGTAGGCGGAGGTGATCTCCGCGAGCTCCTCGGCGGACAGGACGGTCTCGATGGCGGTGAAGCCGTCGGGGGCCCGCGTCGCGACGGTCTGGAGGAGCCGGTCGGCGGGCATCTCCCGGCAGGCCAGCACGATGGAGGACGTCGCCTCGCGGCGCAGCGACTCATACGACAGCAGGGCCTTGCCCGGGTCGCCGGTGGTCGCGAGCTCGTGGGCCAGCACCCGGGCGTCGATGATCGCCTGGGAGCCGCCGTTGGAGCCGACCGGGTACATCGGGTGGGCGGCGTCGCCCAGGAGGGTCACCCGGCCCGACGTCCAGGAGGGGAGCGGGTCGCGGTCGACCATCGGATACTCCAGGACGGTCTCCGTGGACGCCATCAGCGCGGGGACGTCGAGCCAGGGGAAGACCCAGCCCTCGAAGTGGGGGAGGGCGTCGTCGAGGCTGCCGCCGCGCGTCCAGTCGGGCACCGTGCCGAGGCCCTCGCCCGCGGCCCCGACATCGCTGACCTTGGCCTCGGCGACCCAGTTCACCGGCACCCGGCCGTCCGCGCCCGCGACGGGCGAGACCGGGTAGGCGACGAATTTCGCGGCGGCGTTGCTGCCCGCGACGGCGACCGTCGCGCCCGTCAGGAAGGGGTCGGCGAGGGTCAGGCCGCGCCACATGCGCACCCCGTTCCACCGCAGCGGGGGACCGTCCGGATGCAGGAGCGCCCGGACGGTGGAGTGCAGGCCGTCGGCGCCCACGAGCACGTCGGCCCGCAGGACGCCCGCGTCCCCGCCGAGGGAGACCTCGACGCCGTCCTCGTGCTGCTCGAAGCCCGTGACCCGGGTGCCGAGCCGGAGCGCCCCGGAGCCGAGCCGCTCCCGGACGGCCTCGGCCAGCAGCATCTGCAGCTCGCCCCGGTGGACCGAGTACTGCGGCCACAGGTAACCGGCGGCGGTCCCGCGCGGTTCCGCCCAGATGAGGTTCCCGTGCCGGTCGAAATGGGCCATCTCCGCGGCGGGCACCGCGATGCGGGCCAGGGCGTCGCCGAGGCCCAGCTCGGTCAGCTCCCGGACGGCGTGCGGCTGGAGGTTGATCCCGACCCCCAGCGGCAGGAGCCGTCCCGCGCCCTCGATGACCTCGACCTCGACGCCCGCCGCGTGCAGGCTCAACGCCGTGGTCAGGCCGCCGATCCCGCCGCCCGCCACCATCACCTTCAGGCCGTCGCCCCGGATCATCGCCCCGTCCTCGCTTCCGTACCGATGGGTCAGACCGTCTTCTTCTGGAGACTGCCGCCGCGCACGAGCCTGCCGACCTCGGCGCGCAGCGCCACGAACCGCGGATCGGCCCGGGTGGAGATCTGGTCGCGCTGCCCCGGCAGGTCGACGGGCAGGTCGGCGATCACCCTCGCCGGGCTGCGGCTGAGGACCACGACGCGGTCACCGACGTAGACGCTCTCGTCGATGTCGTGGGTGACCAGCAGGATCGTCATGCGCTCCCGGGCCCGCACCTGGAGGAGCAGGTCCTCGAGGTCCTCGCGGGTCTGGGCGTCGACGGAGCCGAACGGCTCGTCCATGAGCAGAAGCGACGGCTTGTAGGCCAGTGCCCGCGCGATCGCGACCCGCTGCTGCATGCCGCCCGACAGCTGCCACGGATACTTCGCGCCGGCGCCGTCCAGGCCGACCTCGTTCAGGGCCTGCTCGGCCAGGCGCCGGCGTTCCGCCCGCGCGACGCCCCGCCGGCGCAGCGGCAGCGCCACGTTGTCGCGGATGGTCAGCCAGGGGAACAGGGAGCGGCTGTAGTCCTGGAAGACGACGGCCAGGTTCCCCGGGACGCCCTCGACGACCGCGCCGTCCAGCCGCACCTCGCCGCCGGTCGGCCGCTGGAGCCCGGCCACGCAGCGCAGCACGGTCGACTTCCCGCAGCCGGACGGGCCGACGATGCTGACGAGCTGCTGCGCGTCGACGCGCAGGTCGAGGCCGCCGACGGCCCGGTGCCCGTCGGGATAGGAGTGGGCGAGACCTGAGATCTCGAGCATGGACACCTCTCAGGAAGCGGTCTGGCGCGCACCCGCGTGCCAGCCGAGGAAGCGGCGCTCGATGAGCAGCAGCACCCCGTTGAACAGGAAACCGAGCACGCCGAGGAAGACGATGACGGCCCACATGGTCGGCAGCTCGAAGGAGTGCTCGGCGTTGATCAGTTGTGCGCCGATCCCGGACGTGCTGCCCACGAGCTCCGCGATGACCATGAGGATGAGCGCGAAGGACAGGCTGACCCGCAGGCCCGCGAAGATCTTCGGCAGCGCGGCGGGCAGGACGATCTCCACCAGCCGCCGGACGGGGCCCAGGCCGAACACCTGGGCGGTCTCGAGCTGGAGCCGGTCGACGCCCCGCACGCCGTCGGCGGTGTTGAGGATCACCGGCCAGATGACGCCGAACGCGATCGTCATGATCTGCATGGTGGCGCCCAGCTGGAACAGCACGATGAAGAACGGCACGAGGGTCGGCGTCGGGATCGCCCGCAGGAACTCCAGGACCGGGTCGAACACCTCGCGGGCGGTCGTGGACCGGCCGATCAGCACGCCGACCAGCACCCCGGCGGCCCCGGCCAGCAACCAGCCGCCGAACAGGTGGCCGAGGCTGGCGGCGAAGTCGTCGCGGGCGGTCTCGTTGAGGAACAGCAGGCTCGGCGGCCCGTCGAACCACAGGTCGCGCAGCGCGGGAAGGATGGTGGAGGGAGGCGGGAAGTAGGCCTCCTCGGCGTAACGCGTCCAGAGTTCCCAGGCGGCGACGACGAGGACGACCAGCCAGGCGCGCCGCAGCACGCGGACGAGGGCGCTCATGCCGCCGCCCGCCAGCGGAACGCGCGGCGTTCCATCCGCACCAGCGCGCTGTTGGCGGCCACGCCGATGACCCCGGTCCACAGCGCCGCCGCGAGCATCAGGTCGGTGTGCCCGCCGCTGGACTGCGTCTCGGTGATGTAGCCGCCGATCCCGGTGCCGTCGCCGGCCAGCAGCTCACCACTGACGATGACGATCAGCCCGACCGAGGCGGCGATCCTGACGCCGGTCATGACGAACGGAGCGGCCGAGGGCAGCGACACCCGCCACAGCACCGACAGGGGGCCGAAGCCGAAGCTCTTGAGCGTGTCCTTGGCCACCGGATCGACGTCGCGCAGGGCGTAGAGCGTGTTGACCAGGATGGGCCAGAGCGCGGCGAAGAAGGTGAGGAACACTTTCATCTGGAACGTCTCCGGGAACATCACGATGGCGAGCGGGATGAGGCTGACGGGGGAGAGCGTCCGCAGGAACTCCACCAGCGGGCTCGCTGCCGCGCTGAGCGCGCGGAACTGCCCCAGCACCAGCCCGGCGGGCACGCCCACCGCGACCGCGAGCAGCAGGCCCGCGATCCATCCCTCGAGCGTCACGGCGACGTCGTCGCCGAAGCCCGCATCGGCGAGGAGCCCCGCCGCGCGCCGCAGGACCACCGAGACCGGCGGGATGACCTCCGAGTCGACGAGACCGGCCCGTGCGGCCAGCTCGGCGAGCCCGGCGGCTCCCGCGATCCCGATGATCGCGTGCAGCACGCGGCGGGGCGGTGACAGACGGATCACGAAGTTCCCGAGATCAGCAGCGACTTCACGTCGATCTTGGTGGTGAGGTAGCCGTACTGCTGCATGACGTCGGCGACCCGCTGGAGGCGGGTGGCGCTGAGGGTCGTCGGGAAGGCCCCGTAGCTGAGCGTCGCGGCGACCTCGGTCGTGATCTTCGTGTACGACGGCAGGACCGCCTGGACGACCTGCTTGTCCGCGGCCATCGCCTGGCCCTTGGCGAGCGCGCGCTGGAACGCGGCGACCGTCTTGGGGTTCTTCTCGGCGAACGCCGCGCTGGTGGCGTAACCGGCGATCGGGAAGTCGGCGGTCGGGCCCTGCGACAGGTCGGTCAGCACGCGCGCGCCGACCGACTGCTGGAGCTGGGTGACGAACGGCTCGACGGCCTGGACGGCGTCGACGCTCTTGGCCTTGATGGCCGCCTCCATCGCCGGGAACGGCATCTCGACGAAGTTCTTGTCGTCGTCGAGGGAGATGCCGGAGGGCTCCAGGGTGGCCCGGATGAGCAGCGTCGAGATGTTCCGCTTGGTGTTGACGGCGATCTTCTTGCCGACGAGGTCCTTGACGCTCGTGATGGGCGAGTCCTTGGGCACGAGGACCGCGTGCGTGCCGGGGGCGCTCTGGAAGCCCTCGGCGACGAAGCGGACGTCGAGGACGCCCTTCGAGCTCGCGCCGAGGAACGACACGAAGTTGCCGAAGGAGATGTCGAGGGCGCCGCCCTTGAGCTTGGGGATCGCGTCGGCGCCGCCGGCGATGGTCTCGAGCTTGACGTCGAGGCCCTCGGCCTTGAACAGGCCCTTCTGGACGGCGATCTGCAGCGGGGCGTCGTCGGTGACGGGCATCGCGCCGACGGTCAGCGTGGTCTTCTCCAGACCGTTCGCCGACTTGCCCTTCTTGTCGTCGTCACCACCGCAGGCGGCGGAGGTGAAGGCGAGGGCGGTGACCATAGCGCTAGCGAGTATCACTCTGCGTGATGGTGTTGTCATGTGAAAGAACTCCTGCTCGAGCGCTCGGGTGGGAATGCAGATTCGAGATGGTCCGGGAGCATAGCGAATGTCGCGGGTGCGAACACCCCTCCCGTCCGGAAGTAGAGCGCATATCCGGGACCGAATGTCACATCCGATCGAAAGAAGTTCCAAGTCCGCCAAACGACTTTTCCTGGACCGTTCCGAGGTGCTCCAATAGGCGGCGCCCACGTGGTTCGGCGGGCTTGAGCGACCCTGAAACTCCTACGCGGACGGGCCCGTACCAGACCTGATGGCTTGCGGCGAGAGGTTTCGAAGGACGATGGATAAAGCAGAGCAAGGCGCTGGAGGACGACCAGAAAGTGCTGATGACCTGCGGAAAGATCATGGTGGGCGTCGTGCTATTCGCCTCGGCAACTGGCGGGTGGCCTCACGTCTGGTGGCGCTTATTGCCATTCCGACAATAGTGACGCTGGCCCTGGCCGGGACGCGGATTTCTGGTTCGGTGGCCGATGTCATGGCCTACAGGCAGGCCGAACAGCGCATCACTCTGAGTGAGCGGATGGACGCCGTCGTGGACGCGCTCGAGGCAGAGCGCACGCAGACGGTCCTGTTCATCGCCGCGCCGAAGAGCTCCAAGGCGGAGGACGACCTCAACACGGCGCAGAACGCGACCGACCAGGCGGTGCGAGCCGTCCAGGGGTTCGACGTCGAGATCGACGACGACTCGCTGCTCAGGTCGGCCTACGCGGGTGCGATGAACCGGCTGTCGTCGATCAAGGCGCTCCGCGCGGTGGCGACCAAGCTGCCCGCGAGCACGGCGATCACCAAGTACTCCGAGTTCACCGCCGACCTGATCGCCCTGGACGACGTGATCGTCACGGACGGCGCGGAGCTGACCGCGGGCACCAGGGCCTGGGCCGGTCTGGCCCGGGCCAAGGACGCCGCGGGCCAGGAGAACGACCGGATCACCGCCGCACTGCTGGCCGGCCGCTTCGAGTCGGGCGGCCTGACCAAGGTGGCCACGGCCCGCTCGCAGCGCGACAGCCAGCTCGGGGCCTTCCGGGCGGCCTCACCGCTCACCTGGAAGCAGGACTTCGACGACACCGTCGCCGGTTCCGGTCTCGACCGCGCGGAGGCGATCCGCCAGCGGGTCATCACCGTGGCAGGAGAGTCCCCGAAGGGACTCGTCGCCCCGCTCGGCGCGAGCGACGTGCCGGACTGGCTGACCGACTCGAACTCCCGGGTCGACGGGATGGAACTGGTCGAGACGCGGCTCATCGCGGCGCTCGGAGACCGCAGCCGCGAGCTGCAGTCGGACGCGAGGGCCGCGGCCGTCCGCGACGTCATGGTCCTGCTGCTGGTGCTCCTCGCGGTGCTCGTCGCCACCCTGACGGTGGCCAACTCCCTGGTCCGGCCGCTGCGGCGGCTGCGCGCGGGAGCCCTGGACGTCGCGGGGAAGGCCCTGCCCGCCCTGGTCAGCAAGCTGCGCGACCCCGGAGCCGCGACGGGCACCTTCGTCGTGGAGCCGATCGACATCGACACCACGGACGAGATCGGGCAGGTCGCCCGTGCCTTCGACGAGGTCCACCGCGAAGCGGTCCGGCTGGCGGCCAACGAGGCCGTGCTGCGCGGCGACATCAGCTCGATGTTCGTCAACCTGTCGCGCCGCAGCCAGTCGCTGATCGAGCGGCAGCTCAAGCTGATCGACGACCTCGAGCAGGGTGAGCGGGACGAGGAGCGGCTCGCCGCGCTGTTCCGCCTCGACCACCTCGCCACCCGCATGCGCCGCAACTGCGAGAACCTCCTGGTCCTCGGCGGCCAGGACCAGGTGCGCCGGTGGAACCGGCCGGTCCCGCTCGTCAACGTCGTGCGCGGCGCGCTGTCGGAGGTCGAGCAGTTCGAGCGGGTCGAGCTCCAGGTGCAGAACGACGTCATGATCGCGGGTTCGGTCGTCAACGACCTCATCCACCTCGTGGCCGAGCTCATCGAGAACGCGATCGTGTTCTCGCCCGACCACACCCCGATCATCGTGTCGGGGTCGGTCATCGGCGGCGGGCTGATGGTCCAGATCACCGACCAGGGCATCGGCATGACCGCCGAGGAGCT
Organism: Actinocorallia longicatena; assembly: GCF_039534125.1. Lineage (NCBI taxonomy): Bacteria > Bacillati > Actinomycetota > Actinomycetes > Streptosporangiales > Thermomonosporaceae > Actinocorallia > Actinocorallia longicatena. Next base: position 40,578 of record NZ_BAAAUV010000022.1, read on the forward strand.
CACCCACGCCAACCAGCGGCTGGGCACCACCACCTCGACGGACGTCTCCGCCGCCCGCCGCATGGGCCTGTTCGTCGTCGGGCGCCTCGCCGCCCGTCACGGCATCAGGGTCGAGCTCCGCTCCACGGTGACGGGCGGCGTCACGGCCTTCGCCCTGCTGCCCGTCACCGCGATCGCCTCGCCCGGCCAGCCGCAGCAGCCGCAGCAGCCGCAGCCCGTCGGGGTCGGTGCCGGGACGCAGGGAATGCCCGTCTACCAGCAGAACGGCATGGCCCCGCAGTACCAGAACGGTGCCGCTCCGCACCAGCAGAACGGCCGGCCTCCGACGGCGGACCCGCTGCCGAGCGTCTGGCCGTCCCAGGGCCAGCAGCCCCAGCGGCCCCCGGCCGTCCACGCCCAGGGGGACACCGGCGGCTGGCCCGCCGTGGGCTTCCCGGCGCAGAACGGAGGCTGGCCCACCGCGGCGGGCCAGGGCGGGGAGTGGGCGGGCGCGAACCCGCCGCCCGCGCAGGGCCCGTCCGACGTCCGTCCGGCCCAGGCGGCACCGCAGCCGCCGTTCCCCGCCCAGGACCGGCAGCCCCCCGCCCCGCCGGCGGCGCCGCCCGCCGCTGAGACGGAGCGTCCGGGCGGCGGAGTGTGGCCCAAGCCCCCCGAGGGCAGGCCCGCCGCCGAACGGCAGGAGCCCGGCAGGCTCGGCCGCCCGACCTGGCGGAACACCCAGGACTCGCCCGACACCACGACCACCAGCGAGTTCGTCCCGGTGTCGCGGCGCGACCGTGAGCCCTGGCGGAAGGACGAAGTGGTGTCCGAGGCGAAGCCCCAGATGGTCACGGAGGGATCGCCGATCTTCGAGGCGATGACCTCCGAATGGTTCATGAGCCGAGATGCGACCGGGAGGGCCGTCGTGCCGGACCCCGAAGCCTGGCGTACCCCGGCCGACGACGGCTGGCAGCAGGCGGAGACGATCAGTGTCAACCCGGCGGCCGACGGGCGGACGTCCGCGGGCCTGCCGCAGCGGGTGCCGGGGCAGAACCGCCTGCTCGGCGCGGTGCCCCCCGCAGGAAACAACGAGCCCGCGCCCGTCGCGGGGGCTCCGGGACCGGAAGTCCCCGCAGGGCCCGGCCTGCCCGGTTCGGGCGCGCCCGATCCCGAGCAGCTCCAGGCGGCGGCCGACGCCCGCAGGGCCCGCTACGGCGGCTTCCAGCGAGGCGTGCGCCGCGGCAGGGCGGAGAACCAGACAGGCACCGAGACCACAGGAGAGTCCACGTGAGCGAGCGAACCAACGCCTTCGGCAACGACCCGGGACGAAGGGAACTGAACTGGCTGGTGTCGGACTTCGCCGACCGGGTCCCGTCCGTCGCCCACGCCGTGGTCGTCTCCGCCGACGGCCTGCCGCTGGCCTACTCGCGCGGGTTCCCGCCGGAGCGCGCCGACCAGCTCTCCGCCATCGCCTCGGGTCTCATCAGCCTCACCTACGGCGCCGCCCGGATCTTCGACGGCGGCCATGTGGCGCAGACCGTCGTGGAGATGGAGCGGGGCCTGCTGATCGTCATGGCGATCTCGGGCGGCTCGGTGTTCGGCGTGCTGGCCACGCCGGACTGCGACCTGGGTCTCGTGGCCTACGAGATGACCCTGCACGTCGAGCGGGTGGGCCGGCTGCTCACGCCGGCCCTGCGTCCCGTCGGCCCGCCCCGTTAACGCCCATGGACCACGGTGGACCTTCGGACACCGGGGACGATTCCTTCCTGGTGCGCCCGTACACGATCACGGGCGGGCGCACCCGTCCCCGCAGCCAGGTGGAGATCGAGACGGTCGTGAGCTCGGTGCCTTATCCACCGCGCTCCCCGTCGCTTCTTCCACCGGAAATGCTGTCGATCTACACGCTCTGCCAGAACTGGCGCTCGGTGGCCGAGGTCTCCGCCCTGCTGAGGCTTCCGCTGGGCGTCGCCCGGGTCCTCGTCGCGGACATGGCCCATGAGGGGCTCCTCCGCCTGCACCAGTCCAACCCGGGGGACGGCCCCACCGATCCCCGGCTGCTCGAAAGGGTTCTCAATGGACTTCGGAAGCTCTGACCCGGCTCCGCTGCTCACCTCCGTGAAGATGGTGGTCGGTGGCGGCTTCGGGGTCGGCAAGACCACCTTCGTCAGCTCCGTATCGGAGATCATGCCGTTGACCACGGAAGCGGTCATGACGTCGGCGAGCGTCGGGATCGACGACCTGACGGCCGTCCCGGACAAGACCACCACGACGGTCGCGATGGACTTCGGCCGTGTGACGCTCGAGACCGACCTGGTGCTCTACCTGTTCGGCACGCCGGGACAGCACCGTTTCTGGTTCATGTGGGACGACCTGATCCGCGGTGCGATCGGCGCCGTCGTCCTGGTCGACACCCGCAGGCTGGAGGACTCGTTCGCCGCCCTCGACTACTTCGAGGAGGCCAAGGTCCCGTTCCTCGTGGCGATCAACGGCTTCCACGGCGAGTTCCCCTACACGCCCGAACAGATCAGGGAGGCGCTGGCGATCCGCCGTCACATCCCGATCGTCCAGTGCGACGCCAGGGACCGCGCGTCCACGAAGTCCGTCCTCATCGCCCTCGTGGAGCACGCCGCACTGGTCTCCACCCATCGTTGAGAAGCCGGCCCCTGCGGCCGCCGGCCCGCGGTCACCAGCCGCGGGCCCACCAGTCGGGGATGGAGGGGCGTTCGCGGCCGAGCGTGGAGTCGCCGCCGTGGCCCGGATAGAACCAGGTGTCGTCGGGCAGCGGCTCGAAGACCCGCTCCACGAGGTCGGTCATCAGCGACTTGAAGTTCGTGGGGTCGCCGAAGGTGCCGCCCGCGCCGCCCGGGAAGAGGCTGTCTCCGGTGAACAGGTGGGGGCGGCCCGAGGTGCGCAGGAGCAGGGCGATGCTTCCCGGGGTGTGGCCGCGCAGGTGCACGACCTCCAGGACGTGGTCGCCCAGCGCGATGGTGTCGCCGTGCACGACCGGGTCGGTGACGGGGACAGGGAGCGGCTCGGCGTCGTGCGGATGGGCGATGACGGCGGCGCTCGTCACCGAGGCGACCTCGGCGAGGGCCTGCCAGTGGTCCTGGTGGCGGTGGGTGGTGATGATCCGTGACAGCGGGCGGTCGCCGATCAGGGCCAGCAGGCGGTCGGGCTCGGCGGCGGCGTCGATGAGGATCTGGTCGCCCGTGCCGTGGTCGCGCAGCAGATAGGCGTTGTTGTCGAAGCGGCCCACGGCCAGCTTCTGGATGGTCAGCCCCGGGAGCTCCCGGGAGTCGGCGGGGCCGCCGACCGTCACGTCACCTGTGTAGCTCATGCCTTGTTCCAATCTACGGCGGGTGCCAGCGGCCAGGACGGTGCGGCGGGGACCGCGCCGGGAGGTTCGGTGCGGCCGGTCAGGTAGGCCAGCAGCGGGCGGGAGGGGAGGGAGAGATCGGGGCCGTCGCCGCCGAGCCGGACCGTCAGGCCGAGATCGGTGGCGGTGACCGAGCGGATCGCGAGGGCGTTCGCGGCCCTGAGCGAGGCGAGGGTGTCCTCGAGTTCCCAGCGGACGTAGGAGAGCGGCCAGTCCGCCGCGGTGTAGCCCGCGTCGAGGTCGACATGGTGGATCTCGACCTCGCGCCAGCGCCGGTACAGCACGTACCAGGCCGGATGCGGCCATCCGCCGACGGCGCGGACGGTGGCGTCCCGGCTTCCGGCGGGGAGCGTGCGCGCCTGCTCCTCGAACCGTGCCGACGCGGCGGCGTTGTCGGCCGACAGCAGCCCGGCGGGGAGGTGCGCGCCCTCGTCGATCTCGGCGGCCCGCGCCTCGGCGCTCGCGTACTGCGGGTGCTCGACGCCCGTGCGCGCCCATTCGAGCAGGCGCCAGTAGCTGTCGGCGTTCCTCGCGACATGGTGGGCGAGGTGCCCGCGCGTCCAGCCCGTCAGCGCGGACGGCCCGCGCATTTCGGCCTCCGTCAGCGTGGCGAGCGTGCCGGTCAGCCGGAGGTGCGAGGCCTTCACCTCACCGAGGACCGTCCGCCAGTCGTGCATGCCTGACATCTTCTCTCATCCCCGAACCCCACCCGTCATCCGAGGTGTGTCCGGAGACTCAGTGAATCTGCCGCACCGGCTACTGACTCTGATCGGGATCCGGGGTTCCCTGAAGGGACGGACAGGACGGAACGGGGAGCAACATGATGATCCGTAACCCGGGGGAGGGATCGTTCTGGCGCGCGCTCGGCGACGCCGAACGCCGCAACCTGCTCGCGATCGGGCATGTCACGGCCGTCCCGGCCCGCGGCACCCTCTGCCACCAGGGCACGCCCGCCCGCGACGTGCTCATCCTCGTCGACGGCTTCGCCAAGGAGATGATGGACGCCCACGACGGCACCGAGGCGATCATCGGGCTCCTCGGCCCCGGCGACCTCGAGGGCGACCAGGCGATCTGGGGCCATCCCCAGCGCGCGACCCTCACCGCGCTGACCGAGCTGACGGTCCTGCGCGTGGACAGCCGCAAGCTCGCGACGATGGTCGCGGCCGACCCGAGGATCACCGACGCCCTGATGCGGGTCACCGCCACCCGCTGGACGCACGCGGGGCGCCGGCACGCCGTCCGGGCGGGGACCCCGTCGCAGCGGCTGGCGTTCCATCTCCAGGAGCTGGCCGCGAGGTTCGGGCAGGGCGGCAGGCACGGCATCCGGGTGCCGATGCCGTTCACCCACGCCGAGCTGGCGAACTGGATCGGGATCTCCAGGGAGTCGCTGGGCAGGTCCTTCGCCCGGTGGCGCGGCGGGCTGATCGACACCTCCCCGGCCCGGGCGATCCTCGTCCTGGACGCCGCGGGGCTGCGGGAGGAGGCCGGTCCCTGGGGCGAGGAGTGGTCGGTGCCGGAAGCACCGCCGCCCGGGGTCGCGGTGCGGCTCGCGGTGCGTCCGCCGGTCACGCTGGTGCGCTCGGCGGCGCGGCTGCCCGCCAGGCCGGAGTACTTCACCGGGCGCCGCGCCGAGCTGACCCGGCTGTCACTGCTCCAGGCCGACCGGCGGCGGGTGATCGTCGTCCAGGGGATGGCGGGGGTGGGCAAGACGGCGCTGGCCGTCCACTGGGCGCATCTGGTCGCCGACAGCTTCCCCGACGGCCGGATCTTCGTGGATCTGCGCGGCCCGGGGAAGGCCGCGACCCCGGTCGAGGCGCTCGGGCAGATCCTGCGCGGGCTGGGCGTCCCCGGCGACCAGGTGCCGACGGACGAGAACGAGCTGGTCGCGCTGTACCGATCGCTGATGTCGGGCGGGCGGATCCTGCTCGTCCTGGACAACGCCTCGGGGGAGTACGAGCAGATCAGGCCGCTGATCCCCCTCGAGACGGCCGGGCTGGTGCTGGTCACGACCAAGCAGCGGCTGCGCGGCCTCGACAGCAGGGAGGGCGACCTGACGACGTTCGAGCTCGGCGAGATGCAGCCGGACGAGGCCGTGGACCTGGTCGCGGCCGTCGTGGGGGACGGCCGGGTGGAGACCGAGCGGGCGGCCGCGGAGGAGCTGGCCAGGGAGTGCGCCTATCTGCCGCTGGCGCTGCGGATCGCGGCGGCCAAGCTCGCCGGGGCGCGGGAGGACAGCATCGCCGGGACCGTCCGGCAGCTGTCGGGGCGCGACCGGCTGTCGGCCTTCGCCCTCCCCGACGATCCGCACGGCGCGCTGCGGGCGGCGTTCGAGGTGTCCTACACCGGGCTGTCACCGGATCTGCGGGCCGCCTTCCGGCGCCTCGGCCTGACGGTCGGCCCTGACTTCGCGCCGCCGTCCGTCGCGGCGCTGTTCGGCTGCGACGAGGAGGCCGCGCTGGCCGCCCTGGAGGAGCTGAAGCGGGCGTTCCTCGTGGTCGAGCCGGTGCCGGGCCGCTACCGCCTGCACGATCTGCTGAAGGACTTCTCCCGCGACCTCGGCTCGCTGGAGGACGCCGAGAGCGACCGGCAGAACGTCCAGCGGAGGCTGCTGTCGCACTACCTGAATCAGGCGCGGGCGGCCCGCGACGCCCTCGGAGGGCAGGGCCGTCAGGAGGCGATCGCCTGGTTCGAGGCCGAACGCCGCTGCCTGGTCTCGGCGGTCCGGCGGTCTGCCGGGCTCGGCCTGCACCGCACCGCCTACGCCCTGGCCGACGCGCTGTACGACTTCATGGAGTTCCGCCGCTACAGCGAGGACAACATCGCCGTGCACCGGCTGGGGCTGTCGTCGGCGCAGGCGGCTTCGGACTGGGGCGCGGCGGCCGTCATGCTGCACCATCTGGCGGTCGCCCATCTGGAGCTCGGACGCTGCGTGCGCGCCATCGGGTACGGCGAGGACGCCCGGCGCGGCTACCGGGCCCTCGGCGACCGTTCGGGGGAGGCCGCCGTCCTGGACGCCCTCGCCGCGGTCTACGCGATGCTCGGCCGCCAGCCCGTCGCGATCGAGCACGCCGAGATGGCCCTGGTCATCCACCGCGATCTCGGCGAGGCGGGCGGCGAGGCCCGCGCCCTGGACATCCTCGCCCAGAGCCATCTGCGCCTCGGCCGCTACGACGAGGCGTTCGCCTACGCCATGCACGCCCTGGAGCTGCGGCAGGTGCTCGGCGACCGGCGCGGGGAGGCCGAGACCCTGCTGAACCTGGCGCGGGTGCACCGCCACCGCGGCAACTTCCAGCGGGCGATGGTCTTCGCGCTGGAGGCGCTGGAGGTGCGCCAGCAGCTGGAGCACCGGCACGGCGAGGCCGACGCCCGCAGCGAGCTCGCCCGCATCCACCAGCAGCTCGGCAACGCCGAACTGGCCCGCAGGGACGCCAACCTCGCCCTGGCCATCTACCGGTCGGTCGGCGCCCGCGACGGGGAAGGCGAGACCCTCGTGATCCTCGCCCGCGTCCGGATCAGCGAGGCCCGGTACACCGAGGCCGTCACCCACTGCGCCGACGCGCTGCGGGTCCTGCGCGCCATCCAGCACCGCTCGGCGGAGGCCGAGGCGGCGGCCCTGTTCGGCGCCAGCTACTACTGGCTGGGCCGCTACCCCGAGGCCCGCGAGAACCTGCGCCGCTCGATCGAGATCCGCCGCCAGGTCGGCGACCTCGCCGGGGAGGCCCACGACCTCGACTACCTGGGCAAGCTCGAACGCCGCCTCGGCCGGACGTCCGAGGCGGTCCTGCTCGGGCTGGAGGCCCTGGCGCTGTTCCAGGAGCTGGGCGCCCGTGAGGGGGAGGCCGGGACGCTCGGCAGCCTGGCCCGCACCTACCTGCGGCTCGGCCTCGGCGAGGAGGCCGAGCAGGCGATCGAGACCAGCCTGGAGATCCGCCGCGCCATCGACGACCGGCTCGGCCTCGGCACCGGCCTCGACACCCTGGCCCTGATCCTGCGCCGCACCGGCCGCCCCGACGAGGCCGCCGAGATCTCCCGCGAGGCGCTGAAGATCATGGATGAGGTCGGCGACCTCCAGGGCATCGCCACGGCCAACGTCAACCTCGGCGACACCTGCCTCCTGCTGGACCGCCTGTCCGACGCCCGGCGCTGTGCCGAGACGGCCCTGACGATCGCCACCGACCTCGGCGACCGCCGCAACCTCTCCTCGGCCAACCACACCCTCGGCCTGGTCTGCCAGCGTCAGGACCGCCACGACCAGGCCATCGCCCACTTCGAGACCGAGATCGAGCTCCGCGCCGAGATGGGTGATCACCGCGGCCAGATCCACGCCCTCGAGGCGGTGATCGACTCCCGTCTCCTCCAGGGCGACCGCTCCCGCGCCGAGGAGACCCGCCGCCGCGTGGCGGGCATCCAGCGCTGGCTGGGCCACCACTGAGAGGGGCTCCGCACCGTCCCGTCCGATATCCGCCGGAAGACTGTCGGACCCCCCTCCTACGCTGGACTCATGGACACCTTCGGCTGGACGGTCCTCCAGACCCCGATAGGCCCGCTGTTGCTGGCGGAGACGGAGAACGGCCTGGTCAACGTGCACTTCCATGCCCACGACCCGTCCCGGCAGGTCGCCCGGCTGGCCGAGTCACTGGCCCTGAGGCCCGTGCGCGGCGGCCTCTGCGAGCCCATCGCCCAGCTCTCCGACTACTTCGCCGGGGACCTCAAGGAGTTCTCGCTCCCGCTCGACTGGCGGCTGAGCGCGGGCTTCAACCGCAGGATCCTCGAACTCCTGTACGCCCGGGTCCCCTACGGCCAGACCGCCTCCTACGGAGACCTCGCCCGGTGGTCGGGGGAGCCGGGCGCCTCCCGCGCGGTCGGCGCCGCCATGGGCTCCAACCCGCTCCCGGTCGTCGTGGCCTGCCACCGCGTCCTCAACAGCACCGGCGACCTGGGCGGCTTCGGAGGAGGCCGCGAGACCAAACGCCTCCTCCTCGCCCTGGAGGGAATGCTCCCCGAACCTCTCTTCTAGAGGCCCGGATTCTCTAGAGGCCCGGAACCGCCACCTGCTCGGTGTGGACGCGGCCCGTGGGCTCGCTCATCATGCGGGCCGGGTCGGACCAGTCGGCGGCGACCATGTAGAGGGTGTGGCCGCCGAGGGCGCAGGCGAAGCAGCCCAGGTCCAGGTCGACGGTCTGGAGGACCTCGCCGCCCTCGCGGACGCGGACACAGCGGCGGTTGGGGACGTCGCCGTACCAGACGGCGCCTTCGGCGTCGAGGCAGATGCCGTCGGGTGCGGCGCCCTCGCCCAGATCGGCCCAGACCCGGCGGCCGGTCAGGGAGCCGTCCGGCTCGACGTCCCAGGCCGTCAGGCGGGCGGCGTGGGACTCGGCCAGGATCAGGGTCGATCCGTCCGGGGTCACGACCAGGCCGTTGGGGAAGCTCACGTCGCGGGCGGCCTCGGTGACCTCGCCGTCCGGGGTCGCGAGCGCGAGGAAGCCGGTTCTCGGCTCGCCGCCGGGGAAGGTGTAGCCGATGCCGCTCACGTAGGCGTTGCCGCGGGCGTCCACGGCGATGTCGTTCCACGGGGGAGCCGCCACCCCGGACAGATCGGCGTGGGGGACCAGCGTGCCGTCCGGCTCCAGGCGCATCAGCCTGGCCCCGGGGCCGTCGACGGCGAGCATCCGGCCGTCGGGGAGCCAGTCGATGCAGAACGGCAGCCCGAACGGCACCCGCAGGACCACCTCGCTCGTGCCCGCGGCGTCGACCGCGATGACCTCTCCGGCGACCCAGTCGCAGAACCAGAGCCGCCCGTCGTGCCAGCGCGGCGACTCGCCGAAGGTGATTCCGGTCAGCAGGACCTCGGACATGGTGCTCTCCTTCGCTCGGGGGCGGAATGCCCTTACACGAGGGGTGTCGCGGCCGGATCGGAGATTCCGACGTCCGCGCGGGAGATCAGGTACCGCTGTTCGGGGACGTTGAGTGTACGCCGCGCCGCCCGCGCGTAGCAGGAGGCCGCGCCCGGCCTGTCGCCGGTGAGATCCAGCAGGTGGGCGTGCACGGAGAGCAGCCTGTGGTGGCCGGACAGCGCGGGATCGGCCTCGGCGTCCGCGAGCCGGGCGAGCCCCTCGTGCGGGCCGTGGACCATCGCGACCGCCACGATCCGGCCGAGCGTCACCATCGGGCCCGGGGCGAGGGCATGCAGCAGGTCGTACAGGCCGAGGATCTGGGGCCAGTCGGTGTCCTCGGCGCGGGCGGCCTCGTCGTGCACGGCGGCGATCGCCGCCTGCACCTGGTAGGGGCCGATCGGCGCGGAGACCAGCGCCCCGGCGAGGAGACCGAGCCCCTCGGCGACGGCCGCGGCGTCCCAGCGGGTCCTGTCCTGCTCGGCGAGCGGGATCAGGTCGCCGCCGGGTCCGGTCCTGGCCGGACGGCGGGCGTCGGTGAGCAGCATCAGCGCGAGCAGGCCGGTGACCTCGCCGTCGTCCGGCAGGAGGACGTGCAGCTGCCGGGTCAGCCGCAGCGCCTCCGCGGTGAGGGCGGCGCGGTGCAGCCCGGGCCCGGAGCCGGCCGTGTACCCCTCGTTGAAGACCAGGTAGAGGACGTTCAGGACGGCGGCGACCCGGCCGGCCCGCTCGCTGTCGGGCGGCAGGCCGAACACGGCGCCCGCGGCCTTGATCCGCTGCTTGGCCCGGCTGATCCGCCGGCCGATCGTCGCCTCGGGCACGAGGAAGGCCCGGGCGATCTCCGCGGTGGTCAGCCCGCCGACGGCCCGCAGCGTCAGCGCCACCTGCGAGTCACGGGTGAGTGAGGGATGACAGCAGAGCATCAGCAGCGTGAGGCTGTCGTCGGCCGAGGGGACGGCCCCCGGACCGTCCGGGGCCAGGGCGGCGACGGCCAGTTCCCTGCGGCGGCGGGCGGTGTCGCTGCGCAGCAGTTCGACGCGGCGCCGGGTGGCGACCGTGACCAGCCATCCCATCGGACGGTCCGGCACACCCCGCTCCGGCCACTGCTCCGAGGCGTCCAGCAGAGCCTCCTGGACGGCGTCCTCGCAGACGGCGAAGTCGCCGAACCTCCGGGCGAGGACGGCGGTCACCCGCGGAGCCAGCTCCTTCAGCAGGGGCTCGAGCCCGGTCACCGCCGTGTGCCCTCCGGCGTCAGGACCGGCCTGACCTCGATCCGCCCGGCGGCGGCGTCCGGGATCAGGGCCGCGCAGGCGAGCGCCCGGTCCATCGAGGCGCATTCGACCAGGTAGAAGCCGGCCAGGAACTCCTTGACCTCGGCGAACGGCCCGTCGGTGACCGTCACGGCGCCGTCCAGGACGCGGACCTCCCTGGCCTCGTCCGGCGGGGCCAGCGCCTCGGACAGCACCAGCTCGCCCGACGCGGTGAGCGCCGCGACGAGGGCCTCGTGCGCCCGCATCCCCTCGGCCCGCCGTTCCGCCGGAAGGGAGGCCCACGTGTCGAGCGCCGACTGCGTGTGGTAGATCATGATCAGGTACTTCACCCGCCTACCTCCTGAAGAATTCTCCTACCACGGGCATGGGGTCGGAATGAAAGACATCGCATGAAGGACATCGCCGTTTTCAGTGGAAGTGCCCATCGCGAGCTCGCCACCGAGGTCTGCGCCCATCTCGGCGTCCCGCTGAGCCCGGTGCGCACCAGCCGCTTCGCCAACGACTGCCTCGAGGTGCAGCTCCAGGCCAACTGCCGGGAGCGGGACGTCTTCCTGGTCCAGCCCCTGGTCCATCCGGTGCAGGAGAACCTGGTCGAGCTGCTGCTGATGCTCGACGCGGCGCGCGGCGCCTCGGCCGCCCGGACGACCGTCGTCATGCCGCACTACGCCTACGCGCGCTCCGACAAGAAGGACGCCCCGCGCATCTCGATCGGCGGCCGCCTCATCGCCGACCTCCTGGTCTCCGCGGGCGCCGACCGGATCCTCGCGATGACCCTGCACTCCCCGCAGGTCCACGGCTTCTTCTCGGTGCCGGTCGACCATCTGCACGCGCTCCGCGAGCTCGCCGCCCACTTCCGCGGCTCCGACCTGAGCAACACCACCGTGGTCTCACCCGACCTCGGCAACGCCAAGGAGGCCGCGGCCTTCGCCCGCCTCCTCGGCACCTCGGTCGCCGCGGGTGCCAAGCAGCGCTTCGCCGACGACCGCGTCGAGATCAGCACCGTCATCGGCGACGTCGCGGGCCGCGACATCATCGTCCTCGACGACGAGATCGCCAAGGGCAGCACCGTCATCGAGCTCATGGCCCGCCTCCGCGAACTCGGCGCCGCCTCCGTCCGCATCGCCTGCACCCACGGCCTCTTCTCCGCCGACGCCCTCAAACGCCTCTCCGACCAGCCCGACGTCCTCGAGATCGTCTGCACCAACACGGTCCCCATCCCCCCGGAGAAGCACACCGGCAAACTGAAGGTCCTCTCCATCGCCCCGGCCCTCGCCGAAGCCGTCCGCCGCATCCACAACGGCGAATCCGTGAGCGCCCTCTTCGACACCCCCTGACCCCCTCCCGGGAGGGGCGGCGTCTCGATGCCGACTTCGACCCTCCGCCGTTGTGAGGGCGGTCAGCCGAGGATCTTGGCGAGGTACTGGCCGGTGTGGCTCTCGGGGACGCGGGAGACCTGTTCGGGGGTGCCGGTGGCGACGAGGGTGCCGCCGCGGGAGCCGCCTTCTGGGCCCATGTCGATGATCCAGTCTGCGGTCTTGATGACGTCGAGGTTGTGCTCGATGACCAGGACGGTGTTGCCCTTGTCGACGAGGCCGTTGAGGACGCCCAGGAGCTTGCGGATGTCCTCGAAGTGCAGGCCCGTGGTCGGCTCGTCCAGGACGTAGATGGTGCGGCCCGTGGAGCGGCGCTGGAGCTCGGAGGCCAGCTTCACGCGCTGGGCCTCGCCGCCCGACAGGGTCGGGGCGGACTGGCCCAGCCGGACGTAGCCGAGACCGACGTCGTTGAGGGTCTTCAGGTGGCGGTGGATCGCGGTGATCGGCTCGAAGAAGGTGGTGGCCTCCTCGATCGGCATGTCCAGGACGTCCGCGATCGTCTTGCCCTTGTAGTGGACCTCCAGGGTCTCCCGGTTGTAGCGGGCGCCGTGGCAGACCTCGCAGGGGACGTAGACGTCCGGCAGGAAGTTCATCTCGATCTTGATGGTGCCGTCGCCCGCGCAGTTCTCGCAGCGGCCGCCCTTGATGTTGAAGGAGAAGCGGCCCGGCTGGTAGCCGCGGACCTTCGCCTCCGTCGTCGCGGCGAACAGCTTGCGGATGTGGTCGAAGACGCCGGTGTAGGTCGCCGGGTTCGAGCGCGGGGTGCGGCCGATCGGCGACTGGTCGACATGGACGACCTTGTCGAGCTGGTCGAGGCCCGTGATGCGCTTGTGCTTGCCCGGCACGTTCTTCGACCCGTGCAGGGTCTTGGCCAGGGCGTTGTAGAGGATGTCGTTGACCAGCGTGGACTTGCCCGAGCCCGAGACGCCGGTGACCGCGGTGAAGATCCCCAAGGGGAAGGTCACGTCGACGTTCTGCAGGTTGTGCTCGGCGGCGCCCTTGACCGTGATCTCGCGGCCCTTCTCGCGCGGCCGGCGGATCGCGGGGACCTCGATCGAGCGGCGGCCCGACACGTACTGGCCGGTCATCGAGGTCTCACTGGTCAGCAGGTCCTCGACGGTGCCGGACACGACGACCTGGCCGCCGTGCTCGCCCGCGCCGGGGCCGATGTCGACCACCCAGTCGGCGGCGCGGATGGTGTCCTCGTCGTGCTCGACGACGATCAGGGTGTTGCCGATGTCGCGCAGCCGCAGCAGGGTCTCCAGCAGCCGGGAGTTGTCGCGCTGGTGCAGGCCGATCGACGGTTCGTCCAGCACGTACAGGACGCCGACCAGGCCGGAGCCGATCTGGGTGGCCAGCCGGATCCGCTGTGCCTCACCACCGGCGAGGGTCGCCGAGGCGCGGTCGAGCGTCAGGTAGTCGAGCCCGACGTCCAGCAGGAAGCCGAGACGGGCGTTGACCTCTTTCAGCACCTGCTCGGCGATGTGCATGTCGCGGTCGTTCAGGGTCATGCCCTTGAGGAACTCCGCGCAGTCGCCGATCGGCATCGAGGAGATCTCGGCGATCGACCGTCCGTCGATCTTCACCGCGAGGATGAGGGGCTTGAGCCGCGCCCCCCGGCAGGTCGGGCACGGGATCTCCCGCATGTAGCCCTCGAACCGGTCGCGGGTGGCGTCGGACTCGGCCTCGCCGTGCCGCCGCTGCACCCACGGGATGACGCCCTCGTACTCGGTGTAGTAGGAGCGCTTGCGCCCGTACCGGTTGGAGTAGGCGACGTGGACCTGCGTGTCGTGCCCGTAGATGATCGCCTTGCGGGCCTTGGCGGGGATCTGCCGCCACGGCTCGTCGAGCGCGAAGCCCATGGCGTCGCCCAGGGCCTGGAGCAGCCGCAGGAAGTACTCGCTGACGTGCCCGCCGGACCAGGGCCCGATCGCGCCCTCCTCCAGCGACAGCTCCTCGTCCGGGACGACCAGCTCGGGGTCGACCTCCATCCGGGTGCCGAGGCCGGTGCAGTCGGGGCACGCGCCGTAGGGGGAGTTGAAGGAGAACGACCGCGGCTCCAGCTCCTCGAACGACAGGTCGTCGTAGGGGCAGTACAGGTGCTCGGAGTACATGCGCTCGCGGTTGGGGTCGTCCTCGGGGAGGTCGACGAAGTCGAGCACGAGCGTGCCCGCCGCCAGCGAAAGGGCCGTCTCGACCGAGTCGGCGAGCCGCCGCCGGGCCGTGTCCTTGACGGCCAGCCGGTCGACGATCACGGCGATGTCGTGCTTCTCCTGCTTCTTCAGCTTCGGCGGCTCGTCGAGGCGGATCACGACGCCGTCGACGAGGGCGCGGGAGAAGCCCTTGGTCTGGAGCTCCTTGAACAGCTCGAGGTACTCGCCCTTGCGCCCGCGGATCACCGGGGCGAGCACCTGGAAGCGGGTGCCCTCCTCCAGCTCCAGCACGCGGTCGACGATCTGCTGCGGGGTCTGCTTGGAGATGGTCCGCCCGCACTCGGGGCAGTGCGGCTTGCCGATCCGCGCGTAGAGCAGGCGGAGGTAGTCGTAGACCTCGGTGATCGTGCCCACGGTCGAGCGCGGGTTCTTCGAGGTGGACTTCTGGTCGATGGAGACCGCGGGGGACAGGCCCTCGATGAAGTCGACGTTCGGCTTGTCCATCTGGCCGAGGAACTGCCGGGCGTAGGCCGACAGGGACTCGACGTAGCGCCGCTGCCCCTCGGCGAAGATCGTGTCGAAGGCCAGGCTGGACTTCCCTGAGCCGGACAGCCCGGTGAACACGATCAGGGAGTCGCGCGGCAGGTCGAGCGAGACGTCCTTGAGATTGTGCTCGCGCGCCCCGCGAACGACGAGTCGATCATGCACGGTGTGTATCCCCACGAATTGGATCGGTGACGGCCTCGGACCGAACGGGAGGCCAGGACCAGGCTAACCACCGGGTCCGACAAAAAAGTCCCGAACGCTCCGGCCCCGGCGGTAACCGTACACGCGTTCGAATGAAGTTGTCACAGGAACCACACAGGTCGCCTGCGGCACGGGACCGTCCCGGACGGGCAGAATCCTCCCTGTGGAACACACTCTCGTCTCTTTCGGCCTGATCGTCATCCTGATGCTGGCGACCGTCCTCCTCGTGGGAGTGGGGGAGAAGATCCGCCGCCCGTACCCGGTGCTGGTGACGCTGTTCGGGATCCTGCTGGCCGTGCTCCCCTGGGTGCCGGAGATCGAGATCGACCCCGAGCTGATCCTCCCCCTGTTCCTGCCACCGCTGATCTACGCGGCGGCGCAGCGCACGTCGTGGCGGATGATCCAGGCGCGGAAGCGGACCATCGTGGGGATGGCGCTGCTGCTGGTCGCCGCGACCGTCGTCGCGGCGGCGGGCGTCACCTTCCTGCTGGTGGGCGGGATCACCGTCGCCGCGGCCGTGGCGCTGGGCAGCGCGGTGGCGCCGCCCGACCCGGTCGCCGCCGAGGCCGTGGCGGGCCCGCTGGGGCTGCCCCGCCGCCTGGTGACCATCCTGCAGACCGAGGGCCTGTGCAACGACGCCACCGCGCTGGTGATCTACGCGGTGGCCGTCTCGGCGATCACCGGCGGCCACTACTCGATGTGGGACGGCGCCCTGCTGTTCGTGTGGGAGGTGGCGGCCGCGCTGGCGATGGGACTCGGTCTCGGCTGGGCCGCGACCTGGGTGCAGCGGCACATGGCCACCACCGACGCCCGCAACGCGCTGACGCTCGTCTTCCCCTTCGCGGTCTACCTGCTCGCCGACCTGGTCCACTCCTCGGGCGTGCTGGCCGTCCTGGTCGGCAGCCTCTACCTCGGCCAGACCACCGACGACGAGTCGGGCGTCAGCGACCGGCTCACCGGGTCGGCGTTCTGGGAGACGATCGAGCTGCTGATCACCGGGCTGGCCTTCGGCCTGATCGGTCTCGAGCTGCGCGACGTGCTGCCGCCGCTCGCCGAGTTCCCGACCTACGCCTGGCACGCGGCCGTGGTCTGCGCCGTGGTGATCGTGCTGCGGCTGGTGTGGATGCTGGTCGTCGGCGTCTGGCTGCGCCGCCGCCACGACGAACTGGACGGGATGCCCGAGAGCTGGAAGGAGGACTTCGTGATCTCCTACTGCGGGATGCGCGGGCTCGCCACCCTGGCCCTGGCCCTCGCGCTGCCGCTGTCCACCCCGGCCCGCGACGAGCTGCTGTTCATCGCCTTCGCCGTCATCCTGGTGACCATGGTCTTCCCCGGCCTGACGCTCCCGTGGGTCGTCCGGGTGCTGGGCGTCAGGGACGAGGACGACGCCGAGGAGCAGGAGATCCGCGACCTGGCCTTCAGGGCGTCCAGGGCCTCCCTGCGCAGGCTGCGCGAGCTGGACGCCGAGGAGGACCTGCCGTCCGAGGTCGTCCAGAAGCTGCGGCTGGCCCAGCGGCTGCTGGTCAGCCAGCTCTGCGACACCGTGCCCGACGACATGGCCGAGGACTACGACCAGCGCAGGAGCCACTCCGAGACCCGCGACAGGGTCGAGGCCGAGATGCTCGCGGCGTCCCGGCGGGAGGTCCTGCTGGCCCGCGCCGAGCCGGGGGTCGACCCGGAGGCGGCCGACAAGGTGCTGCGCCGCCTCGACCTGCGCAGCGCGCACCTCCTCTGACCGCCGCCGGACGGCCGGTGATCAGGTGACGGCCGGAGCGCTCCGCGGCGCCGTCGCGGCGACGTGCTCGGCGACGGCCAGCTCGGCGGCGGCGCGGGAGGCCGCCGCCGCCTCGGCGTAGGCGGCCAGCGCCGGATCGGTTCCGGCCATGGTCAGCTCGGTGTGGATGAACGACAGCTCCGCGTCGAGCCCGATCAGGCCGAGGACGCCGCGCAGGTAGGGCTCCTGAAAGTCGAGGGCGGCCATCGGGGTCCCGGGGGAGTAGCCGCCGCCCCTCGCGGTGAGCACGACGATCGGCCGCGGGGCGATCCGCCGGCCGATCGTGCGCGCCATCAGCAGCCGGTCGATCCAGGCCTTCAGCACCGACGGGACGGTCAGGTTGTGCATCGGGCAGCCGATGACGACGACGTCGGCCGCCTCGACCTCCGCGATCACCGTCTCGGCCGCCCGTAGCGTCGCGAGCCGCACGGGATCCGCCGTCTCCGGGTCGAAGACCGTGTGGACCATGTCGGCGTAGAGGGCGTCGACGGGCGGGATCGGGTCGAGGGAGAGGTTCCGGTAGGCGTAGGTGCCGTCGGGGTGCAGGTCGCGCCACTGCCGGGCGTAGGCGGCGGACATCGTCCGCGAGATGGAGACGCCGTCGGGACGGGGGCTGGCGTCGAGGTGGAGCAGATGCGGCATGCGGTTCTCCTTCGGAAGCCGGAACCGCAAAGCGTAGCCGGGCGTGTACTCAGGGTGCCGTCATGCGTGCGCGACGGCATCGATCACGAACCGGGCGGGCGTCCCGGCTAGGTTGAACGGGTGCTGACACTCGGGGAGATCACGGAAGCGGCGGAGCGGATCGGCGGACGGGTGCGGCGCACCCCCGTCGTGCGCGCGGGGGACGGGCTGTGGCTGAAGCTGGAGCAGCTCCAGCACACCGGATCCTTCAAGCCGCGCGGGGCGTTCAACCGGATCCTCGCCGCGGGGGAGGGCGCCGCCGCGGGCATCGTCACGGCCTCCGGCGGTAACGCGGGGCTCGGGGCGGCCCACGCCGCGCGGGAGCTCGGGGTGCCGGCCGAGGTGTTCGTGCCGGAGACCGCGCCCGAGGTCAAGGTGCGAGGGCTGAAGGCGCTCGGCGCCGAGGTCCGGCAGGTCGGCAGCATCTACCGGGAGGCCTTCGAGGCCGCGAGCGAGCGGGCCGCGGAGACCGGCAGGCTGTTCTGCCACGCCTACGACCAGCCCGAGGTCTGCGCGGGTCAGGGCACCGTCGGCCTGGAGCTGCTGGAGCAGGTGCCCGAGGTGGACACCGTCCTGCTGGCCGTGGGCGGCGGCGGGCTGCTGGCCGGGGTCGCGGCCGCGCTGGAGGGCAGGGCGCGCGTCGTCGGGGTCGAGCCGGCGGGCGTGCCGACCCTGCACCGGGCGCTGGCCGAGGGACGGCCGGTGGACGTCAGTGTCGAGAGTGTCGCCGCCGACGCCCTCGGGGCGTCCCGGATCGGCGCGATCGCCTTCGACGTCGCGGTGCGGACGGGGGCGGGCTCCGTCCTGGTCGGAGACGAGGCGATCATCGCGGCCCGCCGCCACCTGTGGGACCACTGGCGGCTCGCGGTCGAGCACGGCACGGCCGCCGCGCTGGCCGCGCTGCACACGGGCGCCTACGTGCCCGCACCGGGAGAGAAGGTGGCCGTCGTCATCTGCGGCGCCAACACCGACCCGTCGGATCTCCACGGCTGACGCCTCCCCGGCCGGGGGTCCCGCTCAGCGGAGCATCCCGGAGAGTTCCGCGCGGACCTGCGCACGGGCGTCCGCGGGCGTCACCGCCTCGGGGTAGAGGAGCAGGTGCAGGCAGAGGCCGTCGATGAGGGCGTGCATGCGGCCGGGCGCGGTCGGGTCGTCGATCGGGAACTGGGCGAGGATCGAGGAGATGAAGCCGCGCAGCTCGCCGTTGACGGCCCGGGTCAGCGACGCCAGCTTCGGCTCGAGCCTGGCCCGGGTGACGAAGCTGAACCAGACCTCGGCCTCGGTGCGGCGCGCCTCGTCCAGCGGCAGGAGCTGCTCGAAGTACGCTACGGCCTTCTCCTCGAGGGTCCCTTCGGGTTCCAGCGCCTGGATCCGGGCCGCGATGTGGTCGGTGACCAGGCGCATCGCGGCGGCGATCAGCTCCCGCTGGTCGGGGAAGTAGTGGCGCAGCGCGCCCGAGGACCATCCGGCCTCGGCCGCGACGCTGCGGACGGAGACGGCGTCGACGCCGTCCCGGAAGACCACCCGCCACAGGGCCTGGGCGAGTTCCCGGCGGCGCGTTTCGTGATTGACCAGCTTCGGCACCCGATCGTTATAGCACGACCGTGTTATCTTGTAAATGGCACAAGTGTGTGAAAAAGGGGGCTGAGGACGTGCTGGTGACGGTGATCGCGGCCTGTGAGGTCGCCTTCTGGGTGGTGCTGGGGCTCGGCCTGTTCGCCCGGTACGGGCTGCGCAAGGCCAGGCTGGGCGGGGTTTTGCTGCTCCTCGTGCCGGTCGTCGACCTCGTGCTGCTGGGGGTGACGACGGCCGATCTCAAGAACGGCGGGGAGATCGGGATCGCCCACGGTCTCGCGGCCGTCTATCTCGGCGTGTCGGTCGGCTTCGGCCACCAGATCATCAGGCGCATGGACGCCTGGGCGGCCCACCGGTTCGACGGGGCGCCCCGCCCGGCCCGGCCGCCGAAGTACGGCCGCGAGCGCGCGGCGCACGAGGCCCGCCAGTGGTCGCGCCATCTGCTCGCCTGGGCGGTCGGCTGCGGCCTGCTGGGCCTGGCGATCCTCCACGTCGGCGACGCCGCCAGGACCGAGGTGCTCGGGGGCCTGATCCGGCTGTGGACCCTCGTCCTCGGCATCGACGCCGCCGTCTCCTTCAGTTACACGCTCGCACCGAAGCGGGCGAAGGGTGTGGAACGCTAGGCGGCATGCGCACGACCCTCCCCGGTCTCCTCCTGCTGTCCGCACTCGCCGGATGCGGAGGCCTGGGCACCCCGGCCGGCACCGTCGCCCCGTCCCGCGGCCATGTCACGGAGCCGCCGGCCGCCCTCGAGCTCAGCACCCGGATGGCCAGGCTGGGGGCCGCCGAGGACCTGATCTACCTGATCGATCTGGAGGGCGTCACCCGGACGGCCCAGACCTCCCTGCCGGAGGGCGGCTACCAGGCCGTCTACACCGAGGGCGGCATCGCGTTCACCCTCACGGTGGAGCGCCGCGACCTCACCGCCGACGAGTGCCCGTCGCTGCCCATCCCCGACGCCGGCGGCCCGGTCCGCTGCGTTCCGACCACGACCGGCTTCTACCGGCGCGGGGGCGGCCGGCACGAGATCGTCCTGAGCCGCGACGGCTTCATCGTCCGCCTCGGCGGCCCCCGCACCGTCCCCAGGACCCGGCTGCGCTCCCTCGCCTTCGCCGCTCACCACGCCTCCGCCGAGGAGTTCGACGCCCTTCTCCCGCCGCGCTGACCGGCCGTCAGTGCCTGCGGGCGACGACGACGGCGAACGGCAGCGGGATCGGCGGCTCCGGCCGGGACAGCCGGGTGAATCCGGCCCGCTCCAGCTCGTCCATGACGTCGGCGGGCCCGTCGGGGGTGCCGCCCGCCCTGACGATCCGCCATCGGGTCATCGCGTCGGCGTGCTCGCCCTCCCCGTAGCCGGGGACCTGGACCACCAGCCAGCCGTCCGGCCGCAGCGCCCGCAGCAGCCGGGGGAGCGCGGCGAACAGCACCGCGGGCGCGATCCCGGACGACGGCACCCGGACGGCGTCGAAGGCCTCCTCCTCGGCCAGCAGATCGAGGTCGGAGGCCAGGACGCACACCCTGCCGCCGGTCCCGGAGATCCGCAGCGTCTCCGCCGCCAGCGCCCGCCGCCGCTGCGACGGCTCGATCCCGACCACCCTGACCCGCGGAAAGGCCTCGGCCCACGCCGCGGGGCCCTCGCCCGTCCCGGCCCGGGCGTCCAGCACCGCGGCACCGGGCCGGGACAGCCGCTCGGCCAGCCCCGGGAGCATCGGCAGCACATGCTCCCGCAGCAGCGCGACCCCGCGTCGCGCCTCGGCCAGCCGTTCGGCGGCGGGGGAGGGCGTCACCTCCGCGACGGACCGCACCGCCGCCCGCAGGGCGAGGCGTTCCAGCGCGCCGGGCTCGGCGAGCAGGGCGGCGAACCCCGGTGACGGCCCCCAGCCGCTGTCGAGCCGCTCACACAGCCCGACCGTGCCGAGCAGGCGCCCCGCCTCCGGGCTGAGCACCCCGGTGTCCACGAAGTCCGCCACCGCCGCCAGGGTCCACGCGGCGGTGAAGAACTCGCGGATCCTGGCCGCCGCGTCCTCCGGATTCCGTACCGTCTCTCGCGACATAGAGATCCTCTGCCCGTCCCGAGCCGCCACTTCACGGAACCGCCCCCGCGGTGGTCCCGTCACGACGATCCTCGCCCCGGCGGGCGCCGGGCGCCTGAGTAGAGGGCTACTCAGAATCTCCGAAAAGCGCGGAGAGCTCCTCGCGGCCGGTGACGCCGAGCTTGGCGTAGACGGCGTGCAGATGGTTGTCGACGGTCCGCACCGACAGGGTCAGCCGCTCGGAGATGTCCCGGCTGGAGCTGGGTTCGGCCGCCAGATGCGCGATCTGCAGCTCGCGCCGCGTCAGCTCGGGCGCACGGAGCCGCCGCAGCGCGGGGGAGGCGGCGCCCTGGCAGCGTCCGGCGAGCCGCCAGGCCCGCGCCGCGCAGAAGGCGGCCCGGCGCGACTCGCCCGCGAGACGCCACTCCTCCGCGGCCTGGACCTGCACCTCGGCGGCGTGCAGCAGCATGCCGAGCCGCTCGAAGCCGTCCGCGGCGGCGGCGAGTTCCGCACCGTCGCGGGCGGCGGCGTGCGCGCCGAGGACGGCCGCGAGCTCCCCGTCGTGGCCGGCGGCGAGCCCGGCCAGCCGGTCGTCGCGGACGCCGAGGCGCAGCAGGTCGTGGAAGGCCGACAGCGCGGGCCCCGCCAGGCCGCCTCGGGCGAAGGACTCGGCGGCGGACAGGGCCTCGGCGCGGGCGGCGTCCAGGTCGCCCTCGGCGGCGGACACCCACGGCCGGGCGAGGTCGATGCTCAGGTGCAGCACGTCGACCACGGGCAGCCGGTGCGCCTCGGCGCGGGCCAGCGCCTCGCGGGCCAGGCCGGGCTCGCCCGCGAGGGCCGCGCAGTGCGCGAGCTCGGCCAGCGCCACCGGCCCCGCCGACCGGTTGACCGACGGATCCGCGACGGTCGCCCGGCAGACGTCCAGGGCCTCGGTGATCCGGCCGCGCAGCCGCAGCAGCCGGGCCCGGAAGGAGTGGGCGACGATCGCGACCCCCGTCCAGCCGCTCTCGACGCCGATGAGCCCGGTCAGCTCCGCGAGGTCGGCGGCCATGGCGTCCAGGTCGCCGAGGCGGGAACGGGCCGCGATCCGGGTGATCAGGAGCTGGGGGAGCTGGGCCGCGGTCGTGTCGCCCCACAGCCGCACCTCGGCCGCGGCGCGCTCGGCCTCCCCGGCCGCCTCCGCGCAGCGGCCCAGCAGGCCGAGCCCCCAGGCCCGGGCGACCAGGGCCCAGGTGGCGGCGTCGGGGTCGGGCAGCGGGTCGGCCAGCACCCGGCCGGCCAGCGCGAGCGCCTCCTCCGCCGACCCGCCGTAGGCCAGGCACCAGGCCCGCCGCGCCCACACCTGCGGCACGTCGGGGGCGAGGTCCCACAGCTCCGCCGAGCCGCCGCCGCTGCTGAACGTGGCGCTCATCGCCCGGAACAGCGCGACGCCCGGCAGGTCGCCGCAGTCGTCGAGGACGGCCGGCACCTCGTCGTAGCGCTCCGCCCAGAACAGGATCTGGGCGAGCAGGAAGGAGGCGGGGGCGCCCCCGCCCGCGGCGATCGCGGCCCTGGCCAGCCGGTCGGCGAGGGTCACGTCATGGCCGCCGAGCGCCAGCGCGGCCGCGCCGATCAGCGGCTCGGGGTCGGGCCGCCGCCCGCTCTCCAGCCGCCAGGTCGCCAGCCGCATCGCCTCGTCCCCGCGGGCGGCGCCCGACCGCTCGACGGCCTCCGCCAGCCGGGTGAAGTGCCGCTGGCGGCGCAGGGTCGGGCAGCGCTCGACCACCGCCTCCCCGTAGAGGGGATGGCCGAGGTAGATCCGTCCGTCGTCGGCGAGCTTGATCAGCCGCCGCGCCTCCAGCTCCTCGACGACCGGCGCCCCCACCATCGAGATCAGCAGGTCGAGATCGAGCGGGCGGCCCAGGGCGATCAGCTCCAGCGCCTCCTCCTCGGCCCGTTCCAGGGTGCCGATCCTGGCCTCGACCAGCTCGGCCAGCCGCGCGGACAGCGGGGGAGGGCCGGTCAGCCGCCACACCCCGGCTCGGCACTGCAGCCGGTCGGCGGCCAGCGCCCCGAGGACGAGCTCGTGCAGGTAGAGGGCGTTGCCCTGGCTGACGGCGTGCAGCCGGGCCAGCGTCGCGTGCTCGACCGGGCCGCCGAGCGCCGCCCTGACGATCTCCGCGGTGTCGGCCGCGGGCAGCATCCCGAGGTCGAACCGGGGCAGCAGGTCGTTCTTCCACAGCGCGACGATCGGCTCGGGCACGCTCCGCCCCGACCTGACCGTCACGACCGCGGGGACCTCGTGCGTGTCGACCAGCCGGTGGACGAGCACCGCCGAGCCGCCGTCGAGGAGGTGGGCGTCGTCCAGCCAGAGCGCGACCCTCTTGCCCGCGGCCCCGGCGAGGACGGCGCCCGTCGCCCAGCCGAGCGGGTTGACGCAGTCCTCCGGCAGCGCGGGCGGCAGCAGATGCGCGAACGCCCCGAACGGCAGGTCCGTGGCGTTGTCGGTGGCCCAGGCGCGCACGACGTGCCAGCGCCTGCGGTCGAGGGTCCGGACGGCCTCGGCCGCCAGCCTGGACTTGCCCACACCGACCGGGCCCGCGAGGACGGCTCCGCGCTGTGCGAGAGCGTCGAGCAGCGCCGACATCTCGGCGCCTCGCCCGGCGAACGGCCACTGAACACCCACTCTGTCCAGCGTAGGGACGTGCCCCGCTCCTCCCGGACCGCGTGTCCGGAGGTGGTCACGGTCCGACGCCGTCCGTTTCGGACGTGCCGTCCGCTACAGAACGGCACGACCGGACCCGGACAACGGGCGCGGGAACTCCCGGGCGCGCTCCCGCCATCTGAAGATCGTCGAATCATTCGAGGAACGGAGTTGATATGAGCGAAATGGCGGTTCTGGCCAGATCCGGCGTCCGTGACGCCCGCGCGCTCCTGGTGGACCATCTGCTGGAGCGCGTCTCCGGCGACGGAGCCGTCAGGGACCGCTGCCGCAGCCGGGTCCTGGAGTCCGCGCTCGCCCTGGTGGCCGTCACCGAGACGGGACTGTTCCCCGAGCACCGCCAGCGGCTGCTCTCCTACCTGCGCGGCCATCCGGCGCCACCGGACGGCTTCGACGGGATGCTGGCCGCCGCGGCGCTGGGCGCGGCCCCCGATCCGGAGCGGGCACTGGCCTGGCTGGACGGGTTCGACCACTTCACCGCGCCGCGCAAGCGCCTGATGTTCACCGGGGTCCTGGCCGTGCTCGGCGCGGTCCCGTTCCCTGCCGTCCCGCCGATCCCCTTCCGCGGCCAGGCCTCCTGGGTCGAGCTGACCCTCTGCGCGCTGGACCTGCTGCACCACGGCGACCGTCCGGGATCGCTCGCCTTCCTGACCGACCGGCTGGAGCACGGGAGCCTCCAGCCGGTGTGGGAGGGGCACGTGCTGGCCCACCTGCTGGCGGTGATCGCGCTCAACCGGGAGGTCCCCGGCCACCGGCTGGCGGCCGAGGGCCTGGCCGCCGTGCTCGCCACCCAGAACGACGACGGCGGCGTGCCCTTCGTGGCGGGAATGGAGGTGTTCTGCACGGTCACCGCGGGGCTCGCCCTGCACGCCGCGCGGACCGTTCCGCTCGACCGCACCTTCGCCATGGGCGACTACCTCGCCGGACGGCAGCGGCCCGGCGGCGGCTGGTCCTACGCCGAGGGCGTCGCCCAGGCCGACGTCGACGACACCTCCTACTGCCTGCAGTTCCTGCGCGCCCTGTCGCCCGAGCGGTACGCCGCCGAGATCGCCGCCGCCGGGAACTACCTGACCGAGATCGCCGGTCCCGACGGCGGGTTCCCGACCTTCCTGCGCGGCCACGACTCCGAACTCGCGATGACCGCGGGCGCGCTCGGCGCCCTCGACCCGGTGGAGCACTCCGGGACGTTCCGGGCGGCCACCGCCCATCTCCTGGCGGCCCAGCGGCCCGACGGCACCTTCGAGTGCGGCTGGAGCCTGGCCGAGACCAACGCCGTCTTCCGCACCCTCGCGGCCCTGGCGCGGATCCCCTGCCCCGGCCCGGCCGTCACCCGGGCGATCACGACCGCGGCGGGCCGCCTGATGAGCACCCAGAACCTCGACGGCGGCTGGGGCCAGCGCCCCGGCGACCCCAGCGATCCCATCAGCACCGCCTACGCCCTGTCCTGCACCCGCCGCTGGCCCGCCTCGCCGACCCACCGGGCGGGTCTCGGCTACCTCCTGGCCCGCCAGAACCCCGACGGCGGCTACACCTCGCGGCCCGACCAGGCGGGGCCGCGCCCGATCCCCTGGGACGTCCCCGTGCTCGCCTCAATCGGCGTCCTCCAGGCACTGGCGCCCTGAACCGGGACCTCGCGGAGTCAGGGTTCCGGCGCGCCGAGGATCGCCGAGGGAGCCGACGGGGAAGGGCGGCGACCGCACGTCTTCACCGGCACGAGGAGGGCGACGAGCGGGACGGTCCGTTACTGAGAAGATGGGGCCATGGGTGAAGAAGTGACGCGGCGGACCGCGCTCGGAATCGTGGGCCTGGCAGGTACGGCGACGCTGGCGGGATGCGGCGGGGACTCCGGCGAAGGCGCCACCGACCTGGCGGGCAAGGAGCTCGCCAAGACGGCCGACGTGCCGGTCGGCGGGGCCAAGCTGAACCGGGCGCTGAAGGTGATCGTCAGCCAGCCGGCGGCGGGCACCTTCAAGGCCTTCACCGCGATCTGCACCCACCAGGGCTGCACCGTCTCCGCGCCCGCCGACGGCCTCGCCGTCTGCCCCTGCCACGGCAGTGAGTTCAAGACCGCCGACGGGTCGGTCACCAAGGGCCCGGCCACCAAGCCGCTCAAGGAGTACCCGGTCCAGGTGAAGGACGGCGCCGTCATCGGCGCCTGATCTTCCCCGGCCCGATCTTCCCCGCGGGAGATCTGAACCCTCCGGCCCGTTCCGTACGTGCTCCTCTGTGTCAGCGCAGGCAGGCACAGAGGAGTCATGTGATGGAGTCCGTACCGGAAGTCGGCAGCACGCAGGAGAAGGGCTCCCGGCGCGAGCTCCTGCTCGGGCTCGGGCTGATCGGGGTCGCCGCGGCGGCCTGCGGCGGAGCGAGCTCGGACGACCCCGGCGGGTACGGAGCCGCCCCGGAGGGCGACACGGACGACCCCGCCGCGAGCTCCGCGAAGCCGGGCGCGAAGAAGCCCGCCGCCGCGGGCGCGGGCGCGCTGGGCAAGGCCGCCGCGATCCCGGTGGGCGGCGGCAAGATCTTCAAGGACCGCAAGATCGTCGTGACCCAGCCCAAGCAGGGGGTCTTCAGGGCGTTCAGCGCCGTCTGCACGCACGCCGGCTGCACGGTCGGCGACGTTCAGGGCGGGACGATCAACTGCCCCTGCCACGGCAGCAAGTTCGCCGTGGCCGACGGCTCCGTCGTGGACGGCCCCGCGGGCAAGGCGCTCCCGGCCAGGAAGATCAGGGTCCAGGGCGGCGAGATCGAGATCATCTCCTGAGTGTCACCCGCGGCCGTTAGGCTGGGCCGCGTGGCAGATCCGGCGACTTACCGACCGGCCCCCGGTTCCATTCCTGAATCGCCGGGGGTCTACAAGTTCCGCGACGAACACGGCCGGGTCATCTACGTCGGCAAGGCCAAGAGCCTCCGGCAGCGGCTGAACTCCTACTTCGCGGACTACGCGACCCTGCATCCGCGCACCCAGACCATGGTCACGACCGCCTGCTCGGTCGAGTGGACCGTCGTGGGCACGGAGGTGGAGGCGCTCCAGCTCGAGTACTCCTGGATCAAGGAGTTCGACCCGCGCTTCAACGTCCGCTACCGCGACGACAAGTCCTACCCCTACCTGGCCGTCACCCTGAACGAGGACTACCCCAGGGTCACGGTCATGCGCGGGGCCAAGCGCAAGGGCGTGCGGTACTTCGGCCCGTACTCCCACGCCTGGGCCATCCGCGAGACCGTCGACCTGCTGCTGCGGGTCTTCCCGGTGCGCACCTGCAGCGCCGGGGTGTTCAAGCGGCACGGCCAGATCGGCCGGCCCTGCCTGCTCGGCTACATCGGCAAGTGCTCCGCGCCGTGCGTCGGCCGGGTCGACGAGGCCGAGCACTACGCCCTCGCCGAGGACTTCTGCGACTTCATGGCGGGCACCACCACCCGCTTCATGAAGCGCCTCGAAGAGGAGATGTTCGCCGCCGCGGAGGTCGAGGAGTTCGAGACCGCGGCCCGCCGCCGCGACGACATGAAGGCGTTGGAACGCGCCCTGGAGAAGCAGGCCGTCGTGCTGGGCGACTCCACCGACTGCGACGTGATCGCCTTCGCCCGCGACCAGCTCGAGGCCGCCGTCCAGGTGTTCTACGTGCGGGGCGGGCGGATCAGGGGCCAGCGCGGCTGGGTCGTCGATCTGGTCGAGGAGCCCTCCACCGGCGACCTCGTCGAGGACTTCCTGCTCCAGGCCTACGGCGAGTCCGACTCCGTGCCGCGCGAGGTGCTGGTGCCCGAGCTGCCGCCCGAGACCCCGGCCATGCAGGAGCTGCTCGGCGAGAAGCGCGGCGCCCAGGTCAGGATCCGGGTCCCGCAGCGCGGCGACAAGAAGGACCTGATGGCGACCGTGGCCCGCAACGCCCACGAGGCGCTCAAGCAGCACAAGACCCGCAGGGCCAGCGACCTCACCGCCCGCAGCAAGGCCCTCCAGGAGATCCAGGACGCCCTCGAGCTCGACCAGGCGCCGCTGCGGATCGAGTGCTTCGACGTGTCGAACCTCCAGGGGACCAACGTCGTGGCCTCCATGGTCGTCTTCGAGGACGGCCTGGCCCGCAAGTCCGAGTACCGCCGGTTCTCGATCAAGACCGTCGAGGGGCAGGACGACGTCCGGTCCATCCACGAGGTCGTCACGCGCAGGTTCAAGCGGTACCTGGCCGAGTCGCAGAAGGCGGGCGACCTCTCGCCCGAGGCGATCGCCACCGACGACGCGGGCGGGGTCCTGTCGTCCTACGGGTTCGGCGACACCGACGAGGGTGCCGCGGACAGCGCCGCCCACCAGCCGCTCGATCCCGAGACCGGCCGGCCGCGCAAGTTCGCCTACCCGCCGAACCTGCTCGTCATCGACGGCGGCCCGCCGCAGGTCGCCGCCGCCCAGCGGGCCCTGGACGAGCTCGGCATCGACGACATCGCCGTCTGCGGCCTCGCCAAGCGGCTGGAGGAGGTGTGGCTGCCCGAGGACGAGGACCCGGTCATCCTGCCCCGCACCAGCGAGGGCCTGTACCTGCTGCAGCGCGTCCGGGACGAGGCGCACCGGTTCGCCATCAACTTCCACCGGGCGAAGCGCTCCAAGACCATGACCGTCAGCGAGCTCGACGACGTGCCGGGACTGGGGCCGGCCCGCAGGACCGCGCTGCTCAAGCACTTCGGATCGGTGCAGCGGCTCAAGGAGGCCTCACCCGAGCAGATCGCCGAGATCCCCGGCATCGGCCTCCGCACCGCGCAGACCATTTTGGCAAGCCTACGGGGGGAAACGACATGACACCTGGCCAGTACATACCCGACATCGTCATCGTCACCGGCATGTCCGGCGCGGGCCGCTCCACCGCCGCCAAGGCGCTGGAGGATCTGGACTGGTTCGTGGTCGACAACCTGCCGCCCGGCCTGCTGGCGACCATGGCCGACCTCGGCGGACGGGTCCAGGACGCCGTCCCGCGGATCGCCGTCGTCGTCGACGTCCGCAGCCGCGGCTTCACTTCCGACCTGCACACCTCGATCGAGGAGCTGGAGTCGCGCGGAGTCCGGCCGCGCGTGGTCTACCTCGAGGCCAGTGACGACGTCCTGGTCCGCCGGTTCGAGAACGTCCGCCGCCCGCACCCGCTCCAGGGCGACAACCGGGTCGTCGACGGCATCGCCCGCGAGCGCGCCCTGCTGCTGGAGATCCGGGCCGAGGCGGACCTGGTCATCGACACCTCCAGCCTCAACGTGCACGAGCTGCGCGCCAAGGTCGTCGGGTTCTTCGGCGACACCAACGGCGAGTCCAGCCTGCGCGCCACGGTCGTCTCCTTCGGCTACAAGTACGGCCTGCCCGTGGACGCCGACCTGGTCGTCGACTGCCGGTTCCTGCCCAACCCGCACTGGATCCCCGAGCTGCGCCCCCAGAACGGCCGCGACGCCCCCGTCCGCGACTACGTGCTGAGCCAGCGCGGGGCCAAGGAGTTCCTCGACGCCTACACCGAGGTCCTGCGGCTGCTGGCCGCCGGATACGAGCGGGAGGGCAAGCACTACGTGACCCTGGCCGTGGGCTGCACCGGCGGCAAGCACCGCAGCGTGGCCATGGCCGAGCAACTGGGCCAGCGGCTGCGCGACGAGGCCATCGACGTCCAGGTCGCCCACCGCGACCTCGGCAGGGAATAGGACGAGGGTGAACGATCCCCGAGTGGTCGCGCTGGGCGGCGGCCACGGTCTTCACGCATCGCTCTCCGCGCTGCGGAGGGTGACGAACCGGCTGACCGCGGTCGTCACCGTGGCCGACGACGGCGGCTCCAGCGGCCGTCTGCGGCGCGAGCTCGGCGTGATCCCGCCGGGCGATCTGCGGATGGCGCTGGCCGCCCTCTGCCGCGACGACCAGTGGGGCCAGACCTGGGCGGAGGTCGTCCAGCACCGGTTCAGGACCGAGGGCGATCTGCACGAGCACGCCGTCGGCAACCTGCTGATCGTCGCGCTGTGGGAGCTGCTGGGCGACGCCGTCGAGGGCCTCGACTGGGTGGGACGCCTGCTCGGAGCGCAGGGCAGGGTCCTGCCGATGTCGACGGTGCCGCTGGACATCGTCGCCGACGTCCAGGGCGCCGATCCGCTCTACCCGCTGGAGGTCACCCAGGTGAAGGGGCAGGTCGCCTGCGCGATGACCCCCGGCAAGGTGCTGGGCGTCTCCCTCGTGCCGCAGGACGCCCCGGCCTCTCCCGAGGCGCTGTCGGCCATCCGCGACGCCGACTACGTGGTCTTCGGCCCCGGATCGTGGTTCACCAGCGTCCTTCCCCATCTGATGATCCCCGAGCTGCAGCGGGCCCTGATCGAGACCAAGGCGACCCGGGTCGTGGCGCTCAACCTGGCGCCGCAGCCGGGGGAGACCGACGACTTCTCCCAGCAGGCCCATCTCGACGTCCTCCAGGCGCACGCCCCTGACCTGCGGATCGATGTCGTCCTGGCCGACTCGGGCGTGGTCGAGGACGCCGACGCCCTCGACAAGGCCGTCCACTCCATGGGCGGCCGCCTCGAGCTGGCGGCGATCGCGGCGACCGACGGATCACCCCGTCATGATCCGGCGTTGCTCGCCCAAGCTTTCGTACAGATCTTCGCTAGTGGCCTCTGATCCCTCAGGGATCAGAGAAACTGGACCAGTTGGTGGACGCGCGGGGTCAGCCGCGCGCTGGCGGGGGAAGAAGAGGTTGCCCATGGCGATGACCGGCGTGGTGAAGGACGAGCTCAGCCGGCTGCCCATCATGAAGCCGTGCTGCCGCAAGGCCGAGGTGTCGACGATCCTGCGTTTCGCGGGCGGCCTGCACCTCGTCAGCGGCCGGATCGTGATCGAGGCGGAGCTCGACACCGGGGCCGCGGCGCGCCGGCTGCGCAAGGACATCGCCGAGGTGTTCGGCCACACGTCCGACGTGATCGTGCTCGCGCCGAGCGGGCTGCGCAAGGGCAACAGGTACGTGGTGCGGGTGATCCGCGACGGAGAGTCGCTGGCCCGGCAGACCGGTTTGATCGACAACAACGGCCGTCCGGTGCGGGGGCTGCCGAGGCACGTCGTCGCGGGGGCGGCCTGCGACGCGGAGTCGGCCTGGCGGGGTGCGTTCCTCGCGCACGGCTCGCTGACCGAGCCCGGCCGGTCGATGTCGCTCGAGGTGACCTGCCCGGGGCCCGAGGCGGCGCTCGCGCTGGTCGGCGCCGCCCGGCGGCTCAAGATCCACGCCAAGGCGCGCGAGGTCCGCGGCGTGGACCGGGTCGTGGTCCGCGACGGTGACGCGATCTCGGCGCTGCTCACCCGGCTCGGCGCCCATGACAGCGTGCTGGCCTGGGAGGAGCGGCGGATGCGCCGCGAGGTCAGGGCCACCGCCAACCGGCTCGCCAACTTCGACGACGCCAACCTGCGCAGGTCGGCCCGTGCCGCGGTCGCGGCCGGGGCCAGGGTCGCGCGGGCGATGGAGATCCTCGGCGAGGACGCCCCCGAGCACCTGATCGCGGCCGGAAGGCTGCGTCTCGAGCACAAGCAGGCATCCCTGGAGGAGCTCGGCCAGCTCGCCGCGCCGCCGCTCACGAAGGACGCGATCGCCGGGCGCATAAGGCGCCTGCTGGCGATGGCCGACAAGCGCGCGTCCGATCTCGGTCTTCCGGGCACCGAGGCGAATCTCACTCCGGACATGCTCGTTCCCTAGTATTCACCCGCCGGCCCCGCAATGTCCTTTGGATCTTGCGGGGCCGTCGCGTGAAAGGGGTCCAGCTCACACTCATGGTCTAGACCAATCCTCTATACCAATTCTGTCTAGACCACTAGAGTGGTGAGAGAAAACCCCTGGTCCGGGGTAGTGCCATCACCCCTCCTTCACCCGTACCAGTGGAGTTGATCATCAGTGGGGTTCGGTAAGGTCCACTAGTGGGCGGGCGAACCCCCGACGTAGACGCGAAGTACGAGGAGAGTCGTGACCATCCGAGTAGGCATCAACGGCTTCGGCCGGATCGGCCGCAACTTCTACCGCGCCGTGAAGGCCAGCGGTGCTGACATCGAGATCGTGGCGGTCAACGACCTGACCGACACCGCGACCCTCGCGCACCTGCTCAAGTACGACAGCATCCTGGGCCGCTTCCCCGAGGAAGTGAAGGCCGGTGCCGGCGAGATCATCGTGGGCGGCAAGGCGATCAAGGTCTACGCCGACCGCGACCCCGCCAATCTGCCGTGGGGCGACCACAGCATCGACATCGTGATCGAGTCGACCGGTTTCTTCACCGACGCGACCAAGGCCAAGGTCCACGCCGACAACGGCGCCAAGAAGGTCATCATCTCCGCTCCGGCGAAGAACGAGGACATCACCATCGTCATGGGCGCCAATGACGACAAGTACGACCCGGCCGCCCACACGGTGATCTCCAACGCCTCCTGCACCACCAACTGCCTGGCCCCGCTGGCCAAGGTGCTGAACGACACCTTCGGCATCGAGCGCGGTCTCATGACCACGATCCACGCCTACACCCAGGACCAGAACCTCCAGGACGCGCCGCACAGCGACCTGCGCCGTGCCCGCGCCGCCGCGCTGAACATCGTGCCGACCGGCACCGGTGCGGCCAAGGCCATCGGCCTGGTCGTCCCCGAGGTCAACGGCAAGCTCGACGGCTACGCGCTGCGCGTCCCGATCCCCACCGGCTCGGCCACCGACCTGACCGTCACCCTCGCCCGCGAGACCACGGTCGAAGAGGTCAACGCCGCGTTCAAGGCCGCCGCCGAGGGCCCCCTCAAGGGCTACCTGACCTACACCGAGGACCCGATCGTCTCCTCGGACATCGTCACGGACCCGTCCTCCTGCATCTTCGACTCGGGCCTGACCAAGGTCATCGGCGACCAGGTCAAGGTCGTCGGCTGGTACGACAACGAGTGGGGCTACTCCAACCGCCTCGTCGACCTCGTGAAGCTCGTCGGCTCCTCGCTCTAAGGCACGTTCCGGCCCCTTCGCTCGTCGTAGCGGAGGGGCCGTTTCAGCATGATCCCCCCTCCGCCGCTTTGACCCGTAAGGACTGAGGATGAAGACCGTCGACGATCTCGACGTCCGTGGCAAGAAGGTGCTGGTCCGCTCGGACCTCAATGTTCCGCTCAAGGACGGTGCGATCACCGACGACGGTCGGATCCGTGCCGCGCTGCCGACCATCAGGGGCCTGCTGGAGGCCGGTGCGGCGGTCATCGTGTGCTCGCACCTCGGGCGTCCCAAGGGGGAGGTCGTGCCGGGCCTTTCGCTGAAGCCCGTGGCCGCGCGCCTGGGTGAGCTGCTGGAGGGCACCGAGGTCGTCCTCGCGGGCGACGTCGTCGGGGACGATGCGGTGCGCAGGGCCGGAGAGCTCGAGCCCGGACGGGTCCTGGTGCTGGAGAACCTGCGGTTCGAGGCCGCCGAGACCGCCAAGGACGACGCCGAGCGCGGCGCGTTCGCCGGGAAGCTCGCCGGGCTGGCCGACCTCTACGTCGGCGACGGCTTCGGCGCGGTGCACCGCAAGCACGCCTCGGTCTACGACGTGCCGCAGCGCCTCCCGCACGCCGCCGGCGGTCTGATCGCCACCGAGGTCGATGTCCTGAAGAAGCTCACCACCGACGTGGCCAGGCCCTACGCCGTGGTCCTGGGCGGATCGAAGGTCTCCGACAAGCTCGGCGTGATCGACAACCTGCTCGAGACCGCCGACCGGATCCTCATCGGCGGCGGCATGGTCTTCACCTTCCTCAAGGCCCAGGGCCACGAGGTCGGCAAGTCCCTGCTCGAGGAGGACCAGATCCCCGTCGTCCTCGACTACCTGGACAGGGCCGAGAAGCGCGGCGTCGAGTTCGTCCTGCCGACCGACATCGTCGCCGCCGCGGCCTTCGCCGCCGACGCCGACCACGACGTGGTCAAGGCCGACGCGATCCCCGCCGACCGGCTCGGCCTGGACATCGGCCCCGACTCCGGCGCGCTGTTCGCCCATAAGCTCGCCGACGCCAAGACCATCTTCTGGAACGGCCCGATGGGCGTGTTCGAGATGCGGCCCTACGCCGGCGGCACCCGCGCCGTCGCCCAGGGCCTGATCGACTCCGACGCCTTCACGGTCGTCGGCGGCGGGGACTCGGCCGCGGCCGTCCGGACCCTCGGGTTCGACGAGGGCGCGTTCTCCCACATCAGCACCGGCGGCGGTGCCAGCCTTGAGTACCTCGAAGGAAAGACCCTGCCCGGACTCGAAGCGCTGGAGGACTGAACCATGGCCCGCAAACCCCTCATGGCCGGCAACTGGAAGATGAACAACAACCACTTCGAGGCGATCGCGCTCGTCCAGAAGCTGGGATTCGCGCTGAAGGACGCCGACTTCGAAGCGGTCGAGATCGCGGTGCTGCCGCCGTTCACCGACATCCGCTCGGTCCAGACGCTCTGCGACGCCGACAAACTCAAGATCAAGTACGGCTCCCAGGACGTCTCCCGGCACTCCGCCGGCGCCTACACCGGCGAGATCTCCGGAGCGATGCTGGCCAAGCTCGGCTGCACCTACGCCACGGTGGGCCACTCCGAGCGCCGCGAGTACCACAACGAGACCGACGAGCTCGTCAACGCCAAGGCCAAGGCCGCCCTGGCCAGCGAGATCACCCCGATCATCTGCGTCGGCGAGGGACTCGAGGTCCGCAAGAGCGGCGAGCACGTCGCCCACACCCTCGCCCAGGTCGACGGGGCGCTGGCCGGGCTGACGACCGAGCAGGCCAGGACCGTCGTCATCGCCTACGAGCCCGTCTGGGCGATCGGCACCGGCGAGGTCGCGACCCCCGCCGACGCGCAGGAGGTCTGCGGGGCGATCCGCGAACGCCTGGCGAAGCTGTACGACACCGACGTCGCCGATGCGGTCCGCGTGCTGTACGGGGGGTCCATGAAGTCGGGTAACGTGGCCGGGATCATGGCTCAGCCGGACGTGGACGGCGGACTGGTGGGAGGAGCGGCTCTGGACGCGGTGGAATTCGTCAAGATCTGCCGATACCGGGATCATTCGGTGGTGAGTTGATCCAAACCTTGCCCGTTGTCATGTAGGTTCTGCTGAACCACGGGCTGGTTCGTCGTACCCTTGACGGCAGCAGGTAAACCTTTACGCCTGCTCGCCGTCCTACTATTCAGAAGAACCCCGCCGGACCCGGCGGGGACGGCTCTCAGAAGGCGCAGACTGCTGTGATTCTTGCAACCTCCATCGTGCTGATCATTACGAGCCTCCTCATGGTCCTGCTCGTGCTGCTGCACAAGGGCAAGGGCGGAGGCCTGTCGGACATGTTCGGCGGCGGCATCTCCTCCTCCCTCGGCGGTTCCTCGGTGGTCGAGCGCAACCTGGACCGCCTGACGATCGGCACCGGCAGCATCTGGTTCGTCGCGATCGTGGTCCTGGGCATCCTCTTCAAGTCGCAGGCCTGAGCCCCCTAGATCCCCCTTCGTTCCACCGACGCGCCAGGGCATGTTGTTCCTGGTGCGGATGATTCTTCAAGGAGTAGTCCGTGGCTAGTGGCAGTGCCATTCGCGGCAGCAGGGTCGGCGCCGGCCCGATGGGCGAGGCGGAGCGCGGCGAGGCCGCCCCCCGCGTCATCGTCAGCTTCTACTGCGCCAACAAGCACGAGACCCGTCCCAGCTTCGCCAGCGACTGCCAGGTCCCCGAGACCTGGGACTGCCCGCGATGCGGTCTGCCCGCGGGCACCGACTCGCTCAACCCCCCGGCCGCTCCGAAGAACGAGCCGTACAAGACCCACCTCGCGTACGTGAAGGAGCGCCGCTCCGACGCCGACGGCCAGGCCATACTGGACGAGGCGCTCGGCAAGCTCCGCGAGAAGCGCCGCCTGGTGCAGGCCGCCATGGCCTCCGCCGCCCGCGGCTAGCGATCTTTTCCAAGGCCCGGTCCCCTGCCCGAGGGGACCGGGCCTTCGGCGTTCCGCGCGGCCCGCGTTCTGTCAGTGCCCTTGGGTAGCGTTCAGGACATGGCGATCACACCAGTGACAGTGACGATGGACTCGCTCGAACCGCGCGAGCTGGCCCGGTGGTGGGCCGAGGCGACCGGCGGCGAGATCACCGCCGACTACGAATTCTTCCTGCTCGTCTCCGGCGGGCCGATCGCGCTGGGCTTCCAGAAGGTCGAGGATCCGACCCCCGGAAAGAACCGGTGGCACGTGGACTTCAAGGCCGACGACCGGAAGAAGGAGGTCGCCCGGCTCGTCGGCCTCGGTGCCGAGGTCGTGGCGGACCACGAGGTCCCCGGCCTGGTCTGGACCGTCCTCACCGACCCCGAGGGCAACCAGTTCTGCGTCTCGGGAGACGACCACTGACCGGCTGAGATCATCTGGGGGACAATGGGGAGATCCGGATGATCGAGGGTCCGGGCTCGGGGTAGGGGTGATCCATGGCTGAAGTTGAAGAAGTCGACGTCGTCGTCGTAGGAATGGGTCCCGGCGGCGAGGACGTCGCGGGGCGGCTCGCCGAGGCGGGGCTGAAGGTCGTCGGGGTCGAGTCCCGGCTGGTCGGCGGGGAGTGCCCGTACTTCGGGTGTGTGCCGTCCAAGATGATGATCCGCGCCTCCGACCTGCTGGCCGAGGGCCGGCGGATCGGCGATCTGGCGGGGTCGGCGGAGGTGGCCCCCGACTGGTCGAAGGTCGCCGGCCGGATCCGGGACGAGGCCACCGACGACTGGGACGACAAGGTCGCCGCCGACCGGTTCACGGGCAAGGGCGGGATCCTCGTGCGCGGCTACGGCAGCCTCACGGGCGAACGCGAGGTGACGGTCGGCGACAGGGTGTTCCGGGCCCGGCGCGGCGTCGTGCTGAACCCGGGCACGGCACCGGCCGTCCCGCCCATCGAGGGCTTGCGGAACGTTCCTTACTGGACCAATCGCGACATCGTGAAGGCCACCGAGATCCCGGACTCCCTGATCGTCCTGGGCGGCGGTGCCATCGGCCTCGAGCTGGCCCAGGTGTTCCGCCGGTTCGGCGCCGAGGTCACCGTGGTCGAGGCCGCCGACAGGCTGCTGGCGCTGGAGGAGCCCGAGGCGGGCGAGCTGGTGCGCGAGACCTTCGAAGCCGAGGGCATCAAGGTCCGCACCGGGGTCAAGGTCGGCTTCGTCGGCCACGAGAGCGGGGGAGGGCCCGAGGGCACCATCACCGTCCACGCGGGCGACGAGGTGCTGAGGGCGTCGCGGCTGCTGGTCGCGGCGGGGCGTTTCACCGATCTGGAGGCACTGGGCGTCGCCTCGGCCGGGCTCGACCCCTCCGCCAGGACCATCCCGGTGGACGAGCGGATGCGCGCCGCCGAGGGACTCTGGGCCGTCGGCGACGTCACCGGCAAGGGCGCCTTCACCCACATCTCGATGTACCAGGCCGCGATCGTGGTCAAGGACATCCTCGGACAGGACGGACCGCCGGCCGACTACCGGGCCCTGCCCCGGGTGACCTTCACCGACCCCGAGATCGGGGCGGTCGGCCTCACCGAGCGGCAGGCCAGGGAGAAGGGCCTCAAGGTCCGGACGGGCATCACCAGGCTCGGAGACTCCACCCGGGGCTGGATCCACCAGGCCGAGGGGTTCATCAAGGTCGTCGAGGCCGACGGCGTCCTCGTCGGCGCGACCTCCGCCGGGCCCACCGGCGGAGAGGTCCTCAGCGCCCTCGTCGTGGCCGTCCACGCCCAGGTGCCGGTGAAGACCCTGGAGAGCATGATCTACGCCTATCCGACCTTCCACCGGGCGATCTCCGAGGCGCTGCGCGCCCTGGACTGACCGGCGGGCCGATCCGGAGGACGGGCCGGGCTCCATCGCAGGGTGGAGACCGGTTCGTCTCCCCGGCCGAAGTGATCACGGCTCCGCGGAACCTACCGTGGAGGCATGATCAGTCACCCGGCCGCCCCGGACCGCTACCTCCTGGAGCACGAGGGACGGCACTACGAGATCGAGTCGTCGTCCCTCGGCCTCATCGGGGACCGCGCCGTCCTGTTCGCCGACGGCGAGCGGGTCGCCGAGGCCAAGGGCGAGCTGGACGCCGCCAAGCTCGAGCACGACGGCATCAAGATCAAGGTCCGCTGGAACCTCCGGCACGAGATCAAGGAGATCAGGGCCGAGGCGGGCGAGGAACCGCTGAGGTTCGTCCCGCCCCCCGGCACGCTGCTGGCCAGGCGGGACCGCTGGGAGCGCGAGCGGCCGGTGCTGTTCGCCGCCCGCCACGTCGCGGGGGCCGCCGGCCAGATCGCCCTGGGCGTGCTGGGCATCGGGGCGATCATCAAGCTGATCCTCCAGCCGCTGCTGGAGCGCATCCCCCGCCCGGCCATCGACCTCCCCGACTGGCACCTGCCGAGGATCGACCTGCCGGACATCCCCGTCCCGTCCTTCGACCTGCCCGACTGGGCCCTGCCGGGCTGGCTCTCGGCGATCCTGCACACCGCCAAGTTCTGGGGCCCCATCGTGGTGGCGATCTTCGTCGCGCTCAACGAGATCGACAAGAACCAGAAGAAGCACGCCCGGAAGAAGGTCGATCTGGTGAAGCGGGAGAATGATCAGGGTGACCCGCCTGCTGACCCGAAGTGACCTGCTGGCCGTCCTCGACCCGGCGGCCTGCCTGAAGGCGCTGGCGGACGGCTTCCGCGCCGCCCCCGCCGCCGGGAGCCGCCACCGCGCGGACCTGCCGTTCCCCGGCACGGCGATGGTCCTGATGCCCGGTCTGCTCCCCGGGATCGAGGCCTACACGGTGAAGGTCAACGCGAAGTTCCCCGGCGCCGTCCCGGCCCTGAGGGGCGTGATCTGCCTGTACAGCGGCGTCGACGGGGAACTGCTGGCGCTGCTCGACTCCGCGACCCTCACCGCCTGGCGGACCGGGCTGTCCGCGGCCCTGGCCACGCACCGCCTGTCTCGCGAGGGCGGCACGGTCGGGGTGATCGGGGCGGGCGCCCAGGCCGAGCTGGTGATCACGGGTCTGGCCCGGTTGCGGACCTGGCCCGGGCTGGTCGTCCAGGACGCCGATCCGGCCCGTGCGGTGTCCTTCGCCGCCCGCCACGGGGGCAGGACCGCCGCGACCCCGGGGGAGGTCGCCGAGGCCGCCGACCTGGTCATCCTGGCCACGTGGTCCAGGCAGCCGCTGCTGGGCCTCGAGAACGCCCGTCCGGGCCTGCACTTCACGAGCCTGGGCGCGGACGAGCCGGGTAAGGCCGAGCTCGCCGACGACCTGCTGAGAGCCGCGGAGGTGATCGTCGACGATGCCGGGCTGTCCCGGGCCTCGGGCGTCCTGCGCGCGCTCCCCGATTTGCCGGTGCGGGAGTTCCGGGAGGTGATGGACGGACCTGCGCCCGCGGGCCCGCTGTCGGTCTACGCGCCGGTCGGCCTGCCGTGGCAGGACCTGTGCCTGGCCTGGCTCGCCCGCACCGAGGCGCTCAGGACCGGAGCGGGGACCGAGCTCGACCTCCTGGCCTGAGCCCGGCCTCCCGGCCGAGCGCGGCGCGGCGGCTCAGCTGTCGCGGTAGAGGGCCAGGACCTCGGCGACGCACGCCGGTCGGCGCTGCCCCTCGATCTCGATGCTGACCTTCATGGTGCCGAGCTTGCCTGCGGGGGAGTTCTTGAGGTCGAGCAGGACGGCCGTCGCGCGGACCTTCGACCCGACCGTCACCGGGGTGTGGAAGCGGACCTTGTTCAGGCCGAAGTTGACGACCATGGTCAGCTTCTCGATCGTGAAGATCTGGACGACGTGCGCGGTGACCAGGCTGAGCGTCAGGTAGCCGTGGGCGATCGTGCCGCCGAAGGGGCTCTCGGTCGCGGCCCGCTCGGGGTCGACGTGGATCCACTGGTGGTCGCCGGTCGCCTCGGCGAACTGGTTCACCTGCTCCTGGGTGATCTCCTGCCATTCGCTGTGGCCGAGGTTCTCCCCGGTGGCGGCGGCGAACTCGCCCAGGTCGGCGAAGGTGCGCATGAGCTCTCCCAACATCAGCTTCCAAGGTCACGGACATCATTCCGCACCCCGCACCCCGGGGCGAACGGAAGACGCCCGCTTCTGGTAGGCAGAGAGCATGGTGAAGATCGAGAGCAAGGACGCCTTCACGGCCGGCACGGTCCCGCTCGCGGGGCACGGCGGAGACGAGATCGAGGCCTATCTGGCGAGGCCTCTCGCGCCCGAGCCGCACGGCTCGGTCGTGGTGATCCATCACATGCCCGGCTACGACGACGCGACCAAGGAGATGGTCCGCACCTTCGCGGCGCACGGCTATGCCGCGATCATGCCGAACCTGCACTGGCGGGACGCCCCCGGCGCCGCGCCCGACGACGCGGCCGCGGCCTCCCGCGCCGCCGGCGGAGTCCCCGACGCCCGGCTGCTCGGCGACGTCGCGGGGGCCGCGGCCCATCTGCGCGGACTGCCGAACTCCAACGGCAGGGTCGGCTCGATCGGCCACTGCTCCGGCGGGCGCCAGAGCTTCCTGGCCGCCTGCTCCCTCGATCTCGACGCGGCCGTCGACTGCTACGGGGCCTTCGTCGTCGGCGAGCCGCCGGAGAACTTCCCGCTGGCGGTGTCCTCGCTGGTGCACCTGATCCCCGACCTGCGCTGTCCCGTCCTCGGCCTGTTCGGAGCGGAGGACAAGTACCCCTCTCCCGAGGAGGTCGGCGAGCTGGAGCGCGAGCTCGAGCGGCACGGCAAGGCACACGAGTTCCACATCTACCCCGAGGCCGCCCACGCCTTCTTCGCCGTGGACCGGCCCAGCTACCGCCCGGCCGCCGCCATGGACGGCTGGCGGCGCGTCTTCGCCTTCTTCGACGAGCACCTGAGGCCCTGAATGTGCACTTATGTCACAGAGTTCGCGACGATGGACGGCAGCGCCAAGGGCGCGACCGGATGGTTCCCCTGCACCAGGGCGGCCGTCTACGTCGACCACCCCTTCCACGCCCGGCACGAGCACACGGTCAACATCGACTTCACCAACCCCGAGCTGGGGCCGTCCGCGCGGGTCGCGGTCGAGCTGACGGAGGAGTCGGCGCTGGCGCTGATCGAGGCGATCAGGACCGCGCTGGCGGCGGCCCCGCCCGGCCTGGCGAGCGGGGGACCGCTCAGCTGATCCAGACCGGGTTGGCCAGCGCGACGAGCCGGGAGAACGTGGTGGCCGCCGGTTCGGGGAGGCGGGCCTCGGCCCGCACGAACAGCTCCGCCGGATCGGCGGCGCGCCAGGTGACGGCGGCGCGGCCGGAGGAGGGGACGTGCCGGGCCGCGACCGTTCCGCGGGCGGTGTGCAGGGTGAGGATCGTGCCGGGCGCGCCCTCGATCTCGGCGGTCACCTCGGCCGGGGCCGTCAGGGTGTCGCCCGGGAGGACGCTCCGGTAGGTGAGGGAGACGGCCGCGGACTCGGCCAGGTAGCAGCGGCCCCGCTTGAGGGCGGCGATGACGGCCCGGGCGGACAGGGCGTCGGCGTGGTAGGCGGTCTGGGGGAGCCCGACGAGGTCGGAGCGCTTGTGGGAGTCGCTGTTGCCGATGGCCGTCACCCGGCGGCCCGAGCGCAGCAGGCTGTCCCACACCTCGACCGCGAAATGGTCGTCCACGGTCCATGGACCGTTCCATACCTCGATGGCGTCGACCTGGCCGAACCCGAACCGCCAGGCCGCCCCCGGGACGGGCAGCGTCGGATGGGCCGCCACGACCGCCCCGCCGCGCATCCGGACCTCCCCCGCGAGCGCGGCGAACCGGCCGTCGCCCGGCCGGTGCCGCCAGTCGACGCACAGGTCGGGCGGCAGCCCGACGGCCAGCCAGTGGCCGTGCCGGGTCGTCACCTCCTCACCGGGCAGCACGAGGAGCCCGGGCGGAGCCGACGCCCCCCACACCCGGTTGGCCGCGTTGGTGTTGTGCTCGGAGGAGCCGAGGAAGTCCAGCCCCCGGGCGCGGGCGGCGGCGGCCAGCTCGCCCGGCGTGCGCTCGCCGTCGGAGTGCACGGTGTGGACGTGCAGGTCGCCCCGGTACCAGCCGGGACCGCGGCCGGGAACCTCGGCCGGGGCCGGGCAGGACTCGAACGGCCGCCCGGACGGCCCCGTCCCGAGTTCGACCAGGATCTCCCACGCCATGCCCGCCGCGGCGAACACGACGGGGCCGAGCGCGACGGCCCAGGTCCCGGGCGGGATCGGCCCCGCGAGATACCCCGGTGTGGCGTCGGAGGCCGAGACGGTGAAGGTGTCGCGGGCCCCTCCCGACCAGCCGCGGAACTCCCCGCCGGGGCCGATGAGCCCGAGGTCCAGCACGTTCGGGGCCGGTGACTCCGGTGTCGAGAACCGCTCGTAGGCGCGGCTGACGGTGATCCGGGAGACGCCCTCGGGCACCTCGAAGCGGACGAGGTCCCACTGCTCCGTGCCCGCTTCGGCCCGCCCGGTGAACCTGACCACGCCTCAACGATATGCGGCCGGGCGGCGATGCGTCAGGAGGGAACGCGCCGGGTGAAGGTGCCGTGGAATCCGAACGGCAGATGGTGCTCCAGATGGGCGGTGGCGAGGGTGGACAGGTCGCGGGCGTCCAGGATGACCAGGCGGGATCGGTGGGATGCGGCGTCGTAGGTCACGACGAGCAGCCAGCCGTCGTCCTCGGCGGCGTCGGGGGAGCGGGGCACGAAGATCGGCTCTCCGACGAGGTCGGCCAGCCGGGGGGCGAGGGTTCGGCCCGTCCGGTGGTCGATCTTGACGATCTGGTCGTAGAGGCCCGAGTCGCCGGCGCTCAGGTAGCTGTAGCGGTGCTCCAGGGTGGAGCGCCGCCAGTCGTACTGCGGCAGCTCGCACGGGATCGAGGTGATCTCCTCGGCGATGACCTTGGAGCCGGTGATGCGGTAGCGCATCAGCCGGTTGGGCCGGGGCTCGTGGAAGGTGTCCCGGAAGTTCTGGATGTCCCGCATCAGGCGGTCGAAGTCGGGGTACTCGATCAGCTCGACCACGGTGTCGTCGCCGTCGGTGTACGCGTTGGTGATGTGGGTGCAGATCAGCGCGTCGTGTT
Source organism: Actinocorallia longicatena (assembly GCF_039534125.1). Taxonomy (NCBI): domain Bacteria; kingdom Bacillati; phylum Actinomycetota; class Actinomycetes; order Streptosporangiales; family Thermomonosporaceae; genus Actinocorallia; species Actinocorallia longicatena. The sequence continues at coordinate 83,096 of NZ_BAAAUV010000022.1, forward strand.
CGACGATCCGGGCCTTCCCGCCCTCGCGCGGGACGAGCACGAAGCGGGTGGGCAGCTCGGGCCGGTAGTCGAGGGCGTCCACGAAACTGCCCCCGCGCATGATCTTCCCCAGCCGCGGCAGCATCGGCGACAGCACGAAGACCAGGTGCCGGGAGGTCAGCGCGAAGTCGTGGTTCCAGCCGATCTTCTTGAACCGCAGGCTCGCGAGCTGCGTGAGCTCGCCGCCGGGGGAGACCTTGTAGCAGTTGAGGCCCGGCGTCGGGAAGAAGCGGGTGCCGAAGTTGAACAGCTCGCCGGTCTCGGGGCACCAGCGCGGATGCGCCGACCAGGCGCCGAGGCCCTTCAGCCGGCCGTCGAAGTCGTGCTCCCCGAACGTGTCGAGGGAGTCGGGGTCCAGGCGGTAGGGCCGTCCGCCCTCCCACAGGGCGTGCAGGTCGCCCGCGTGGAAGCTCATGTTGGTGTTGGCCGTGTTGGCGGGCGGCAGCGGGTACCGCTGGCCGGGCACGGGGGAGCCGACGCCGGGACGTCTCATCGTCCGGGCCCGGTAGTTGGGGGTGTTCACGTAGCGGTTCCGGAACGTGATCCCGCCGTCGGCGATCGTGAAGCGGGAGACCATGCCGTCGCCGTCGAAGAGGCAGTCGAGGGGGGTGCTCCCGACCTGCCACTTGCCGGGGCCGACCCGGTACAGGGTGCCGCGCAGCTCCTCGGGGACGGTGCCCTCGATCTCGCGGACGGCGTAGTCGTGTTCTTCCAGAAGGGGCTCGAATGCACCGAACATGCCCCCACTCTCAATTCTGAGGACGTCTGTCGTCAAGATGGTGGGGCAGACTGCTTCCGATGGGTACCAGGGCCTACCGGGGCCGTTCCCCGGAAGAACGCACCACCGAACGGCGCGAGCGGCTGCTCGCCGCGGGGCTCGACCTGTGGGGCGAGCTCGGCTGGTCGGGCGTCACGGTGCGCGGGGTGTGCGCACGGGCCGGGCTGACCGACCGCTACTTCTACGAGTCCTACGCCGACAGGGACGCCCTGCTCCTGGCCGTGTTCGACCAGGTCAGGGACGGGCTCGCGGCCGTCATGCTGGCCGTCCCGTGGCGGGGCGAGCCGCGCCAGATCATGCACGCGATGCTCACCGCGCTCCTCACCGCCCTGCGCGACGACCCGCGCAAAGCGACCGTGGCCTTCACCGATCCCGCGGGCAGCCCGGCGCTGGAGTCCCGGCGGCACGACGCCCTGATCGACCTGGCCGACACCCTGGCGGTGCAGGTCGCCGCCGCCACCGCGCAGCAGACCCGGGTCGAGGCCCTCTACTGCGTCGGCGGTGTCGGCGCCCTCATCTCCACCTGGCTGGCCGGCCGCCTCGACTCCACGGCCGAGGCCCTGGCCGACCGCTGCACCGAACTGATCGCCCGAAGCTTCGCCGTTCCTTAGGCCCCGGCGCGCAGGGCGGTGGTGAACCAGGTGTAGACGCCCGACTGCGCCGGAATGGGCTCCTCGCCGTTGAGGATCGCCATGAGCTGCCAGTAGCGCTCGACCCTGGCGTCGTTGAACAGGTCGATCCGGTCGGCGCGCTCGTGCCGTTCCGCGCGGGTCATGTCCGGGCGGAGGGCCCGCAGCAGGATCCGCTGGCCCTCCTCGGAGGCGGGGTCGATCCCCCTGGCGTGGGCGGGCGCGGCGTGCTCGTGGATCAGGCCGAACTCGCGGGTCCACTCCTCGGCCCGCGGGTCCTCGCCGGTCCCGGCGACGGCCATCTCCCGGACCCTGGCACGGAACGCGGCGTCGCTGACCAGCCCGGCCAGCTCCACCCAGGCCTCGACCTGAGCCGAGGTCGGCTCCGCCGGCAGTTCCGACTTCATCTTCCGCATCGCGGCGGCGATGTGCGGGGCCGTCTCGGTCCCGGCGAACGCCTCGTCGACGAAATCGTCGATGATCTGCTGCCGCTCGGCGGCGGACAGCAGGCTGAGGTCGTGCATGAGTCTGGTCTCCTTCTCGTCGCTTCCATGGGCGACGACCCAGCGCAGCACCGCCCGGCGCAGCTCCAGGATGCGGATCTCCGCGTCCAGGGCGCGCACGTGCTCCCCGGCCACCTCGGCCAGGGTGCTGCGCTCGTCCACGATCTTCCGGACCGTCTCCAGGTCGAGGCCGAGGCCCCGCAGGGTGCGGATGAGGTCCAGCCGGGCCGCCGAGGCGGCGTCGAACAGGCGGTAGCCGCCGTCGGTCCGCTCGACCGGCGGGAGCAGGCCGAGATCGGACCAGAACCGGATGGTCTTCACCGGCACCCCGGTGCTCCGGGCCAGCCGGCCGATCGTGAACAGGTCGTCCATGGAAGAAGCCTCGGGTCTCCAGCGGAGGGAGAGTCAAATCAGGTGGGAGACCTCGTTGAACATGACCTGCCTGCCGTCGACCCAGCGGGAGATCGAGCAGTTGGCCACGGGAAGCTTCTCGATCTCCATGATCTCCGCCTCGGACAGGCCCTCGACGATGTAGCGGATCAGGATGATCACCGCGTCGTGGGCGGAGATCAGGATGCGGGAGTCGCGGGGCAGGTCGGACAGGACGGCCCGCAGCCGCAGCGCCATGTCGGCCCACGACTCGCCGCCGGGCGGCCGGTAGTAGAACTTCCCGACCGACTCCTTCAGGTCGTACTCGTGCGGGAAGCGGGCCTTCACGCCCGCCGGGGTCAGCCGGTAGAGGGCGCCCATGTCGCGGTCGCGCAGCCGCTCGTCGATCCTGATGCCCGGGTGCCCGGTGGCGGTCCTGACGGTCTCGAGCGCCCGCAGGTAGGGAGAGGAGAGCACCAGGTCGGGCGGGTGCTGGGCGGCCAGCCAGCGGCCGAGGAGCTGCGCCTGCCGCACCCCGCGCTGGGAGAGGGGGATGTCGGGATCCCGTTCCGGGATGTCCATGATCTCGGCGCCGGAGCGCATCGCGAGCTCCCGGGCCACGTTGCCGGTGCTCTCGCCGTGCCGGATCAGGGTGAGGTCCATAAAGATCGTTCTACCCTTCTCGGCTACACTTCGACCGCAACAGCGACTGGCGCAGTCAAGGTGGAGAACCACCGGGGAGCGAACCAGCCTGGCACCGCGCGCCTGGGTGCCGCGGCGAGGCTCCCGAAAGGCGTGCGCCATGCACCAGCCGACCATTCCCACCCTGACCGCGGCGGATCCCGAGCTGGCCGCTCTGGTCGAGGGCGAGGCGAAGCGGCAGCACGACAAGATCCGGCTGATCGCGTCCGAGAACTACGTGTCGCGGGCGGTCCTCGAGGCCACCGGCACCGTCCTCACCAACAAGTACTCCGAGGGCTATCCCGGCCGCCGCTACTACGAGGGCCAGCAGTTCGTCGATCCGATCGAGACCCTGGCGATCGAGCGGGCCAAGGCGCTGTTCGGCGCCGACCACGCCAACGTCCAGCCGTACTCCGGCTCCCCGGCCAACCTGGCGGCCTACCTGGCCTTCCTGCGGCCCGGCGAGACCGTGATGGGCATGTCCCTGCCGATGGGCGGCCATCTCACGCACGGCTGGCCGGTCTCGGCGACCGGCAAGTGGTTCTCCGCGGTCCGCTACGGCGTCCGCGCCGACACCGGCCGGGTGGACCTGGACGAGGTCCGCGACCTCGCCCGCAAGGAGCGTCCCAAGGTGATCTTCTGCGGTGGCACCGCGGTGCCCCGGACGATCGACTTCCCGGCCTTCGCCGAGATCGCCCGGGAGGTCGACGCCGTCCTGGTCGCCGACATCGCCCACATCGCGGGCCTGATCGCGGGCGGCGCCCACCCGTCCCCGGTGGGCCACGCGGACGTGATGACCACGACGACCCACAAGACCCTCCGCGGCCCCCGCGGCGCCATGATCATGACCACGGCCGAGCACGCCTCCGCGATCGACAAGGCCGTCTTCCCCGGCCTCCAGGGCGGCCCGCACAACCACACGACGGCCGCCATCGCCGTCGCGCTCAAGGAGGCCTCGACCGAGGCCTTCGCCGCCTACGCCCACCAGATCGTCGCGAACGCGAAGGCCCTCGCGGAGGCGCTCACCGCCCGCGGCTTCGACCTGGTCTCCGGCGGCACCGACAACCACCTGATCCTCATCGACCTGACCGGCAAGAAGGTCGCCGGCAAGCCCGCCGCGCAGGCCCTCGACCGGGCGGGCATCGAGCTGAACTACAACACCGTCCCGTTCGACCCGCGCAAGCCGTTCGACCCCTCGGGCCTGCGCCTCGGTACCGCCGCCATCACCACCCGCGGCCTCACCGAGACGCACATGCCGCAGCTCGCCGCCTGGATCGACGAGGCCGTCGCCGCCGCGGACGCCCCCGAGCGGCTGGACCGGATCGCCGCCGACATCGCCGCCCTCCTGGACGGCTTCCCGATGCCGGGCTACACCGCCTGACGCCGGAGGGCCGGGACGCACGAGGCGTCCCGGCCCTTCGCGATCTCTCAGCGGGTGGCGGCCTCGATGTTCTGCTGCGACCGCCGGACGTCGGCGCCGCCCTCCTCGAGGGCGACGGCCATCTTGTCGAACGCGGACTTGGCCTCCGACCACGCCGCCCGGAAGCGGTCGGCGCCCGGCCCCCACCAGATCTCGGTGCTGCCGACGGTCCGCCCGTTCAGGTCCTTGATCAGCGCGTCCAGGTTCTTGGAGTGCTTCTGGAAGAGCCGCGCCAGCTCCTCCATCTGCGCGATGTTCCCGCCACGACGGTCAGCGCCCATTGCCCGTACATCCCTTCGTCCGCGAACTTCTCTCCGACGACGGTAGCCCGCCCCGCACCCTTCGTGACACCCGTTCCGCGACCCCGGCCGATCTGAGTAGGAGTACTCATGCCCGGCGCCGCTCCACAGAGGAACGTGGAAGTAACGCTCCGTTGATCGACGGGGATGGTGACGATGACGGGGGAGACGGGGAGTGACCACAGCGACACCGGAGCAGGCCGAGGCGGCACGCGTCCTGCACCGCATCACCGCGCTGGCCGGCGAGCACGGCACGGCTCTGACGCGGTGTTTCCGCCTCCTGGGCGAGGGCGCCCTCGCGGGCCCCGCCGCGAACGCCCTCCACGCCCGGCTGGCCGACGCCCAGCGCGAGATCCGCTCCGCCTTCTCCCGCGCCTTCGACGAGGCCGACGCCCTGGCCCGCCAGGCCGTCCCCGCCCCGGCCGTCCCCCGCCCGGCCGTCCCGTACCCGCCCCCGGCGTCCCCCGCCCCGCCCGGCGTGGGCTCCGCGATCCCGAGCGCCCTCTCCGCCCTGACCACCGAGCTGTCACGGGCGGGCGGCTCCCTGGAGGCGGCCTCCCGCGCCCTGTCCTCCTGGCTGTCCGCCCTGCGCCTGCCGGTGTCCCCGGCCCGCCGCCTGTCCGAGGCGGCGGCCGGCGTCCGCGCCGAACGCGCCGACCTGACCCGCCGCCTGGAACTCCTCACCCGCCCCGACCCCGACCCGGCCGCCACCCTGGGCCGCCTCCTGTCCGCCGGCCTCATGATGACGGCCCTGCGCACCACGGACCCGGCCCTCTACCGGCGCCTGACCACCGCCGGCGTCGACCCCGCCGACATCCCCCGCACCGGCCCCGCCGACACGGCCCTGTGGTGGAAACACCTCACCCGCACCCAGCGCACCCTCTTCACCACCGCCTTCCCCGCCCTCATCGGCTGGTCCGACGGCCTCCCCGCCGCCGCCCGCGACAAGGCCAACCGCCTCACCCTCACCACCCGCCTCAAAACCCTCGAGCAAACCCCCACCCCCACCCCCTTCGAACCCGCGACCTGGCCCGCCTGACGAGGCTGCGCGACCAGATCAGGTCGGTCGAGAGCGACACAGGAGAGAAGGTCTTCCTCCTGGGCCTCGACTCCACAGGAAGCGGTCCCTGGGACGGCTACGAGAAGAAGCCGCTGTTCGGCGGGCACCTTCCGAAGGTGCTCGTGGACGGCACCGCAGGCCCGGACGGACGGGTGGTGCTCGCCATCGGCGACCCTGACAAGGCTGAGCACACCGGGGTCTACGTCCCCGGGACGACCGCCGAGCTGGACAAGGTCGGCGGCGACATCGAGCGAGTCGTCAACCTCTGGACTCGCGCAGGGAGGCATTCGGCAGGGCCGGTCTCGACCATCGTGTGGATCGGTTACGACGCACCGGACGCGATCGTCGCGGACGCACCCAGGAACTTCTACGCCGAGGAGGGGGCTCCCAGGTTGCGGGGCTTCGTCGACGGCCTGCGGGTGGCGCACGGAGCGGGGCAGGGAAGCCTGGCCGCCTTCGGCCACAGCTACGGGAGCGTCGTCGTGGGAGAGGCCGCCAAGGGCGGTGGCCTCCACGTCGATGACATCGTCGTAGCAGGCAGTCCCGGCATGCACGTGGCGCGTGCGGGCGACCTGGGCATCGGCTCCGATCATGTCTGGGCGCAGGCGGCGAACGGAGACCCCGTACCCGAACTGGGCCGTCCTGGACACGGCCGTTCTCTGGCGGAGTCGTGGCTCGGGGGGTCGAAGCGCGTTCCCTCTGATCCCGAGTTCGGCGGCAGGATCCTCAGCACGGACACCCACGGACACAGCGACTACTGGAACCCTGACACGAAGAGCCTCGACAACCAGGCGAGAGTGCTCACGCAGACCTACGCTGACGCCGACGAGACCAATGATCCAGAGATTCTGCCTCGCCTGAAGTACTTCAAGAACTGACGGAGCCGCGATGAAGGTCCGCATGAGGTCCCTGGTCGCCGCCGCGCTGCTGACAGCGCTGACGGCTTGCTCGAGTGAGGAAGAAAGGCCCGCGGTGACGACGAACAGGGATCTGCCCCTCGCCTACCCGAAGGACGTCGCGACCCTTCTGAGCCGGTTCGGCAGCGACGTGCTTCTCGGTCTGGGGGCCGGGCTCAGGTTCAAGAACGAGAACGTCCGGCCGAGCCCCTGCGGCGACGGAGCCTCGGTCAAACAAGTCCCGGGGCGCAACGCGGGCCTGGACTCCTGGTGGGTGGACCACAGCCCTTACTCCGAGGCCATCGACACGTACGTCGTGCTGCCCTCGCTCCTGCGGATCGCGCCGGGGCTGGTGCGAGTCCGAGACGCGCTGACGGGATCGGGCTGGAGGGTCGTCGAAGAGCATGCGGGTTCGTCGCTGAGGCTCGCGGCACCACAGGACGGCTACACGGCCACCTTCGAGGCCATCACCTCCGTCCCGGGGAGCCCGCGCATCGGAGTGACGATCTCGTCGCCCTGCCTGCGGCATCCCGACGCGCGGTAGCCGACGGCTTGTCAGCGGCCGGAGAGTCTGTCGGCGAGGGTGGCGAGTTTCGAGGTGCGGGGGTGGTGGTGTTCGCGGGTGTCGGCGTGGCGGTAGAGGGAGTACATGAGGTGGACGCCGAGCCAGCGGAGGGGTTCGGGTTCCCATTGGCGGACGGTCCAGCCGACCCAGGGGAGGGTCGTCAGATCGGTGTCGTGGCGGAGGACGAGGTCGCGGAGGGTGCGGCCGGCGAGGTTGGTGGCGGCGACGCCGTGGCCGGTGTAGCCGCCCGCGTGGCCCAGGCCGGTGACATGGTCCACGGTCGCCGTGGAGCACCAGTCGCGGGGCACGCCCAGGACGCCCGACCAGGCGTGGGCGACCGGGACGTCCGCGGCCGCCGGGAACATTCCCCTGAGCGCCGAGCGGAGGGCCTGGACGGTCCGGTCCTGCGTGCGCCCCCCGTCGTCGATCTTCGAGCCGAACCGGTAGGGCTTGCCCCGGCCGCCGAAGGCGATGCGGCCGTCGGCGGTGCGCTGGGCGTACATGTAGTAGTGGGCCATGTCGCCCAGCAGCTCGGAGCCGCGCCAGCCGATCTCCGCCCAGACCGCGTCGGGCAGCGGCTCGGTGACGATCATCGAGCTGTTCATCGGGAGCCAGTCGCGGTGGGTCGCCGTGAACGCCGCCGTGAACCCCTCGGTGCAGCGGATGACGTAGTCGGCCGAGACCACGCCGTACGGGGTGACGGCCATCGGCTCCGAGGCCGGCGTGCGCGGCCGGAGGTCGGTGACGGGCGTCCCCTCGTAGATCTCGACACCCATCGCCCGGACGGCACCGGCCAGCCCGCGGGCCAGCTTCGCCGGCTGGACCCGGGCGCAGTGCGGCGTCCAGGACGCGCCGATCGCCCCCTCGACATCGATCCGGTCCCGGGGGGAGATCAGCCGGAGGTCCTCCTCGTCCCAGCCCCACGCCCGCTCGGCCTCGACGCTCTCGCGCAGCCGGCGGAGCTGGGCCGGGTTGCGGGCGACCGTCAGCAGGCCGTCCTGGACGAGGTCGGCCTCGAACCCGGCCGCGGCGCTCTCCCGCACGACCTCCGCGACGGTCGCGAACATCTCCTTCTGCATCCGGACGGCGGCCTCGACGCCGTGCCTCTTCGCGTACAGATGGTGGGAGCCGGCGAGCTCACCGACCACCCAGCCGCCGTTGCGTCCCGAGGCCCCGAACCCGGCGAACTCCTTCTCCAGCACCACGATCCGCAGATCCGGCTGGGCCTTCTTCAGGTAGTAGGCCGTCCACAGCCCCGTGTACCCGGCCCCGATCAGGCAGACGTCCGCCTGGAGCGAGCCCGGCAGCGGGGCGCCCGGCTCGGGCAGGCCGATCTCGCGGAACCAGTAGGACACCGAGCCATTCACAAAGGACATGCGCATATATAACACCATTTGCCAACGGAATCCGTAGTCATGACGCATGTCACTCTGCGTGTCGCCTCCCCGAAACCGACCGCTCACTGTTACGAAACAACCTTCAGGAACCGTAGCCGTCATGCGAATCGGGGATGTCATGACACTTCGCCCACTGGGGCCGCACGACCGGGAGGCGGTGACCGCGATGCACGCCCGCTGCTCCGCGGACAGCCGCCGGATGCGCTATTTCAGTGCCGCGCCGGATCTCGCGCCCCGTCTCTTCGACCATTTCCTGGAACGTTCCCGCGGCTACACGGTCGTCGTCGAGGACCTCGACGGCGCGGTGATCGCCATGGCTCATCTGATGTACACCGTGCCGGGCGCGGCGGAGCTGGCCTTCCTGGTCGAGGACGCCTGGCAGGGCCGGGGCCTCGGCCGCGAGCTCGCCGGATGCCTGATCGACCTGGCCGGGGCCGAGGGGCTGACCGAGCTCACGGCGTCGGTCCTGAGCGACAACGTGCGGATGCGCCGGCTGTTCACCGGGCTCGGCGGCACCACCTCCCGCGGGGACGATCCTGCCGTCCTGGAGATCACCATCAGCCTGGGCAGGGTCGCTCTGGCCGCGTGATGGGATGGGGTCGTGGACATCTACGACGACCCCGCCGCCTACGAGCTGTCCTGCGGCTTCAGGGAGGTCCCCGAGGAGGTCGACCGGCTGATCGCCTGGTCGCGGGAGTACGGCAGGGAGCCGGGCACCGTCCTGGAGCTGGCCGCCGGGCCCGCCGAGCACGCCCGCGAGTTCGCCCGGCGCGGGATCGCCGCGACCGCCCTCGACCTCAGCCCGGCCATGTGCGCCTACGCCAAGACGATGGGCCCCGACCTGGCCGTGGTCCAGGCCGACATGACGACCTTCCGGCTCGGCACCCGCTTCGACCTGATCGTCACCATGCTCGACTCCACCGCCCATCTGCACGGCCTCGACCCGATGGTCGCCCACTTCCAGCGGGCCGCCGCCCACCTCGCCGCGGGCGCCGTCTACATCCTCGAGATGAGCCACCCCAAGGACCGCTTCGGCACCGAGCCCTCCACCGGCACCACATGGACGGTCGAGAAGGACGGCCTGCGCGCCGACGTCCGCTGGGGCTCCCTGGACGACGCCCTCGACCCCCTCACCCAGATCGTCGACGACCAGGTCGTGATCACTGTCACCGAGCCCTCGGAGAGGCCCGGCGGCCCCGCCCGCACCCGTGTCGTTGAGGGCGTCGTCCCCTACCGCTTCTGGACCGCGACCGAGCTGGAGGCGGCCGTCCGGCTGTCCGGGACGCTGGAGATCGTCGCCCAGTACGGTGACTTCGGCGACCTGCCCCCGTCCGCGCCCGAGGCCTGGCGCCTGATCACCGTTCTGAGGAAGCCCGCATGAAGCTCACCCCCGAAGAGGAAGCCCGCTTCGTCCGCGAGATGATCCCCATGGTCAGCGAGACGGTCCGGGCCGGCAGGCGCTTCCGGATCAGCGCCGACACCCCCGACCTCGTCCGCATGTTCCAGGCCGTCACCAGTGGTGTCTCCGACGTCCTCGGCCACCCCGTCCGCGGCTACGGCAACGGCCGCGAGTTCTTCATCGAGAACGCGTAACCCGGCGGCGCCGCGGGCACACGGCGAACGGCCCCCGTCCCGGAAGGGTCGAGGGCCGTGCGCGGCGGAATCCTCCAGCCGGAAGTCCTACAGCCGGAAGTCCTACAGGCGGGAGGCCGCCGGGCGGTCGAGCAGGAACAGCGTCCGCTCGCGTCCGAGGGCCGTGGCGACGGGGGCCTCGGCGGCGGGGGCGCCGGTGATCCCGAGCCGTACCGCCTCGGCCTTGCCCTCGCCCGCCGCGACCACCCAGACCTCGCGGGCGGAACGGACGGCCGGGACGGTGAGGGAGATCCGGGTCGGCGGGGGCTTCGGCGAACCGTGGACCGCGACGACCGTCAGCTTCTCCTCGTGCACCGCGGGCAGGCCGGGGAACAGCGAGTTGATGTGGGCGTCGGGGCCCATGCCGAGCAGCATCACGTCGAACGCGGGCACCTCGCCCTCGCCCGCGGCGTCCCGCAGCTCGCCGGCGTACCGCGCCGCGGCCGCCTCGACGTCGTCGCCGTCGGGCCCGTCGGGACCGCGCATCACGTGGACCCGCGCCGGATCGACCGGGACATGATCCAGCAGCGCCGAACGCGCGCCGGTCTCGTTCCGCTCGGGGTCGCCCTCCGGCAGGAAGCGCTCGTCGCCCCACCAGAACTCCACGGCGGCCCAGTCCACGGCCGTGCGGGCAGGGGAGGCCGCCACGGCCGCCAGGACCGCGATGCCGACCGTCCCGCCGGTGAGGACGACCGAGGCGCCGCCCCGCTCGGCCTGCGCGTCGGCGATCCGGGTGATCAGCCGGGCCGCGACGGCGTGCGCCAGCGCGTCGGCGTCCGGATGGACCAGCACGGTGCGGCCGGTCATGCCTCACCCGCCTTCTTGCGGGTCGCCCGCGGCTTCGGCGTCGCCGCCGGAGCGGGCTCCGCGACGGGCTCGGGAGCCGGTTCGGGCTCGAGCACGGGTTCGGGCCGCGCCTGGAGGGCGGCCTGGTCCTTCTCGAACCGCTTGACCGCGTCCTCGTAGACGTCGTCGGGGTCGAGGCGCCGCAGCTCCTCGGCCAGCAGCTCCGCCATCGGCCGGCGCATCAGCGCGACCTGCCGGTCGGGCTGGCCCGGCCGCGACAGGGTCGCCACCCGCCCGTCCGGACGGGTGATCGCGAGGTCGCCGTCGGCGGTGGTCAGCCGGACGGCCGTGATCCCCGGGCCCTCCGAGGTGTCCCGGACGACGGGGACGCCCAGCCGCACCGACAGCCACGCCGCGAGCAGCTCCGCGCTGGGGCTGTCCGGCTCGGCCAGGACGGCGCCGTTGCTGATCGCCGAGGTCTTCTGGTCGAGGGCGGCCGCCAGCAGCGTCCGCCACGGGGTGAGCCGTGACCAGGAGAAGTCGGTGTCGCCCGGCTGGTAGGCGCGGCCGAGCTGGGCGAGGGTGCCGAGCCGGTCGAGACCCGCGTAGGAGTCGGTGATCCGGCGGGCCGCCAGGGCGCCCAGGCCGTCCTCCGAGGGGTCCACGGGCGCCTGTCCCGGCCACCACGTGACGACCGGAGCGTCCGGCACCAGCAGCGGGAGCACGACCGAGTCGGCGTGCTCGGCCAGCGGGCCGTACATGCGCAGCAGGACCGTCTCGCCCGGGCCGGTCTCGCCGATCCGGATCTCGGCGTCGAGCCGCGAGGAGTTGCCGCGGGCGTCCCGCGAGATCACGGTCAGCACACGGCAGGGGTGCTCGCGCGCGGCCTCGGTGGCGGCGCGGAGCGAGTCGTACTGCGCCGACTCGTCGGTCACGATGACGAGCGTCAGCACCATCCCGACGGCCGGGCCGCCCATCTGGTGCCTGGCCTGGGTCAGGGCGTCCTGGATCCGGCGGGTGGTCGTGTCGGTGAGATCGATGTTCATCTCAGATCCTCCGCCAGGCGCGGCCGTCGCGCTTCATCATCCGGTCCGACGACTTGGGTCCGTAGCCGCCCGACTTGTACTGGTCGGGCTGCCCGATGGTGGCCCAGTACTCCTCGATCGGGTCGAGGATCTTCCAGGACAGCTCGACCTCCTCCTGACGTGGGAACAGCGGCGGGTCGCCGATGAGCACGTCGAGGATGAGACGCTCGTAGGCCTCCGGCGAGGACTCGGTGAAGGACTCGCCGTAGGCGAAGTCCATGTTCACGTCCCTGACCTCCATCGAGGGGCCCGGCACCTTGGAGCCGAACCGGACGGTGATGCCCTCGTCGGGCTGCACCCGGAAGACCAGGGCGTTCTGCCCGAGCTCCTCGGTGGCGGTCGCCTCGAACGGCAGGTGCGGTGCCCGCTGGAAGATCATCGCGACCTCGGTGGCGCGGCGCGACAGGCGCTTGCCGGTCCGCAGGTACCACGGGACGCCCGCCCACCGGCGGTTGTCGATCTCCAGCTTGATCGCGGCGTAGGTCTCCGTGGTCGAGTCCGGGGAGATCCCGTCCTCGTCCAGATAGCCCTGGACCTTGACCCCGCCCTGCCATCCGGCGGCGTACTGGCCGCGGGCGCTGGCGAGCGACAGGTCGGACGGCACCCGCACCGAGGAGAGGATCTTGGCCTTCTCGGCCCGGACGGACTCGGCGCTGAAGTCGACCGGCTCCTCCATCGCGGTCAGCGCGAGCAGCTGGAGCAGGTGGTTCTGGATGACGTCGCGGGCGGCGCCGATGCCGTCGTAGTACCCGGCGCGGCCGCCGATGCCGATGTCCTCGGCCATCGTGATCTGCACGTGGTCGACGTAGGACCGGTTCCAGATCGGCTCGTACATCGTGTTGGCGAAGCGCAGCGCCAGGATGTTCTGGACGGTCTCCTTGCCGAGGTAGTGGTCGATCCGGAAGATCGACTCCTCGGGGAAGACCCGGTGCACGACGTTGTTGAGCTCCTGGGCGCTCTTCAGGTCGTGGCCGAACGGCTTCTCGATGACGACGCGGCGCCAGGAGTCGTTGGTACGTTCCGCGAGGCCGCTGCGCTGCAGCTGCTCCACGACGACGTCGAAGAACTTCGGCGGGATCGACAGGTAGAAGGCGTAGTTCCCGCCCGTCCCCCTGGTCTCGTCGAGCTCCTTGACGGCCATCGCGAGGGCGTCGAAGGCGCCGGGATCGTTGAACTCGCCGGGCACGAAGTGCATGCCCTCGGAGAGGTGGTTCCAGACCTCCTCCCGGAACGGGGTCCTGGCGTGCTGCTTGACCGCCTCGTAGGCGACCTGCCGGAAGTCCTGGTTCTCCCAGTCGCGGCGGGCGAACCCGACGAGCGAGAAGCCCGGCGGCAGCAGGCCGCGGTTGGCCAGGTCGTAGATGGCGGGCAGCAGCTTCTTGCGCGACAGGTCGCCCGTCACGCCGAACAGGACCAGAACGCTGGGCCCGGCGACGCGCGGCAGTCTCTTGTCGCGGGGATCCCTCAGCGGATTCCCGTCGATGCCGATCAGTTCAGCGGGCGATGGCATGCCCGTTCCCTTTCGTGCGAGCGCGGTCTTGGAGGGGGTCGACCGGCTGACTGGTGGCCTTCCGGGGCCGTTCCCCTGCTCCCTCGTGAGTAGCAGACGAACGGCTCGGACGTACTTCGTTGATGTGAAAGTTTTGGGACTCTTGGCAGAATCCGGACTTTCCGCTAGGTGCTCACCTCAGGGCGTCCAGGAGCTGCTGGACGCCTGTGGCACGGTCGCGCAGGTGGAGCCTGACCGCCGGACGGCCGCGCGAGCGCAGGGCCCGCAGGTCGCCGAAGGCCTGGGCCAGCTGGAGCGTCCCGAACGTGAACGGCTTGCCCGGGACCGGCAGGTCCTTCTCGACCTCGCCCGTGAGCTGAAGGAACACGCCGTTCTGCGGACCGCCCTTGTGGAACTGGCCGGTCGAGTGCAGGAACCGCGGCCCCCAGCCGAAGGTCACCGGCGCCGCGCCCTGCCGGCGGACGCCGGCCGAACGCTCGGTGATCAGGGCGCGCAGCTCGGCGGCGGGAGCGTCGGAGCCCGTCCGGTCGAGATAGGCCATGACCGCCAGGTAGCCGCGGTCGGGCACCAGGGCGATCAGCTCGTCGAGCGCGTCGGCGAGGTTGTCGGCCTTGACCGCGCCGCCCGCGTGGACCTCGACCGCGCCGTCGACCAGATCGGGCTCGCCCGCCACGATGACCGGCGGACGGCCGTCCTCGGAGCGCAGCATCTCGTTCGCGAGGTCCTTGGCCTCCTGCACGTCGGGCTGGTCGAACGGGTTGATCCCGATGACCCGTCCCGCGACGGCGGTGGCGTACTCCCACAGCAGGAACTGCGCGCCGAGCGGGCCCTTGACCCGCAGGGCGGCGGTGTCGAACTCGCCGAGGACGACACCGCGCACGTCGGGCGCGGGCGCGAAGCCCGGAGCCGCGACGCTCTCGACGACGACCGGCAGGATGCCCTTGCCCTCCTTGCCGGTGGACTCGGCGATGAGCTGCTCGGCCCAGTCGCCGAAACCGACGATGCCCGAGCCGTTGTCGGCGATCAGGAGCTTGTCGCGCCCGCCGACCGCGGCCGACCCCAGCGCCGCGCCGAGCGCGAGACCGGGGTTGTCGTAGGGCTGGCGGAGCGAGGGCGCCAGCGCCGCGGCGTCGTCGAGCAGAGCGGCCACGTCGACCCCGGCCAGCGCGGACGGCACGAGGCCGAACGCGGTGAGCGCCGAGTAGCGCCCGCCGACATCGGGGTCGGCGAGCACGACGTGGTACCCCGCCTGGCGGGCCGAGGCCTCCAGCGGGGAGCCCGGGTCGGTCACGACCACGAAGCGGTGCTTCAGCGCGTCGCCGGTGATCCCGGCCTCGCGGAAGGCCTGCTCGTAGGCGCGGCGGTGGCAGTCGGTCTCGATCGTGCCGCCGGACTTGGAGGCGACGACCACCACGGTCCGCTCGATCCGGTCGGCGACGGCCCGGCCGATCTGGTGCGGATCGGTCGTGTCGAGGATCGTCAGCTCGGCCCCGGCCGTCCTGGTGATCACCTCGGGCGCGAGCGAGGAGCCGCCCATGCCCGCGAGCACGATGTGGTCGAGCCCCTCGGCCTTGTACTCCGCGGCGAGCTGCTGGAGCGGCTCCAGCAGGTTCCGCGAGGTCTCGGCCAGGTCAAGCCAGCCCAGCCGCCGCGAGGCCTCGGACAGCGCGTCCGGGCCCCACAGCTGGGCGCTCTTGCTGGTCAGCGCGCCGGGGACGCCGTCGGAGACGAGCCGTTCGAGAACGGCCTCCGTCTCCTCCACGGCGTCCCCGCGCGTGGTGACCGAGACACCCGCGGCAGTGACCACGGAAGTCACGCCTTGGCCTCCAGAGCCTTCTTCAGGATGTCCAGAAGCTGGTTCCAGGAGACCTCGAACTTCTCGACGCCCTCGTCCTCGAGCACCTTGACGACGTCGTCGTAGTCGACGCCCGCGTCCTTGAGCTCGGCGAAGAAGGCGTGCGCCGCCGGGTAGGTGCCCTTGATCGCGTCGCCGTGGAGCGGGCCGTGGTCGGCCGTGGCGTTGAGCGTGGCCTCGGGCATCGTGTTGACGGTGTTCGGGGCGACGAGCTCGGTGACATAGAGGGTGTCCGGCAGGGACGGGTCCTTCACGCCGGTCGAGGCCCACAGCGGGCGCTGGGCGCGGCCGCCGGCATCGGCGAGCGGCTTCCAGCGGTCCGAGGCGAACTTCTGCTCGTACAGCTCGTAGGCGAGCTGGGCGTTGGCGACGCCCGCCTTCCCCTTGAGCTCCGGCTTGCCGAGCTTCTCGAGACGCTTGTCGATCTCGGTGTCCACGCGGGACACGAAGAAGGACGCCACCGAGTGGATCTTCGACAGGTCGTGGCCGTTGGCCCTGGCCTGCTCGAGACCGGCCATGAAGGCGTCGATGACCTGGCCGTAGCGCTCGAGCGAGAAGATCAGCGTGACGTTGACGCTGATGCCCTCGGCGAGGGTCGCGGTGATCGAGGGCAGGCCCTCGACCGTCGCGGGGATCTTGATGAGCAGGTTCGGCCGGTCGATGAGCCAGGACAGGGCCTTGGCCTCGCCCGTGGTCGCCTCGGTGTTCCGGGCCAGGCGCGGGTCGACCTCGATCGACACCCGGCCGTCGACGCCGTCGGTCCGGTCGAAGACCGGCTTGAGGACGTCGCAGGCCCAGCGGATGTCGTAGGCCGGGATCAGCCGGGACGCCTCGTCCACGCTCACACCGCGGACGGCGTACTCGTGGAGCTGCTCGTCATAGGCGTCGCCCTTGCTGAGGGCCGACGCGAAGATCGAAGGATTGGAGGTGACGCCCACGACGTTCTTCTCGCGGACGAGCTGCTCCAGGTTGCCCGTGCGCAGCCGCTCCCGGCTGACGTCGTCGAGCCAGATCGACACGCCCTCGTCGGAGAGCGCCTTCAGGTTGTCAGACATGCTTAGTTTCCCGTCGTTTCGCCCTTGCCCGCGAGCCCTGCCTTGGTCAGGCTGGCGCGGGCAGCGGTCACCACCCGGTCGGGCGTGAGACCGAACTGCTGGTAGAGGGTCTTGTAGTCCGCCGAGGCGCCGAAGTGCTCGATGCTGACGGACTCGCCGATGTCGCCGACGTAGCCGCGCCAGCCCAGGCCGATCCCGGCCTCGATCGACACGCGGGCGCGCACGGCCGGCGGCAGGACCTGCTGCTTGTACGACTCGTCCTGCTCGTCGAACCACTCGACGCACGGCATCGACACCACCCGGGTCGGCGTTCCGGCCTCTTCCAGGCTTTCACGCGCGGCGACGGCGATCTCGACTTCGGAGCCGGTAGCGATGAGGATCACTTCGGGCTGGCCGTTGGAGGCGTCGGCGAGGGTGTAGCCGCCCTTGGCGGTGCCCTCCGCGGAGGCGAACACCGACCGGTCGAAGGTCGGGACCTTCTGCCGCGTCAGCGCCAGACCGGCGGGCCGGTCCTTGTTCTCCAGGATCCGGCGCCACGCGACCGCGGTCTCGTTGGCGTCGGCCGGGCGCACGACGTCGAGGCCGGGGATCGCGCGCAGCGCCCACAGGTGCTCGATCGGCTGGTGCGTCGGGCCGTCCTCGCCCAGGCCGATGGAGTCGTGGGTCCACACGAAGGTGGACGGGATCCTCATCAGCGCGGCGAGCCGGACGGCGGGCCGCATGTAGTCGGAGAACACCAGGAAGGTGCCGCCGTAGGGACGGGTGCCGCCGTGCAGGGCGATGCCGTTGAGGATCGCGCCCATGGCGTGCTCGCGGATGCCGAAGTGCAGCGTGCGGCCGTACCGGTTGCCGGGGAAGGCCTTGGTCGCGAACTCTTCGGGGATGAAGGAGGGCTCGCCCTCGATCGTGGTGTTGTTGGACTCGGCCAGGTCGGCCGAGCCGCCCCACAGCTCCGGCAGCACCGGGCCGATGGCGGCGAGCACCGCGCCGGACGCGGCGCGGGTGGCGACGTCCTTGCCGGCCGGGAACTCGGGGAGCTTGTCGGTCCAGCCGGCGGGCAGGAGACGGGCGTTGATCCGCTCGAACTCCGCGGCGCGGTCGGCGTTGGCGGCCTTCCAGGCGTCGAACTTCTCGGTCCAGGCGGCGTGGTCGGCGCGGCCCCGCTGGACGACCTCGCGGGCGTGGGCGAGCACGTCGTCGGCGACGAAGAAGTCGATCTCGGGGTCGAAGCCGAGGACCTTCTTGGTCGCGGCGACCTCGTCCTTGCCCAGGGCGGAGCCGTGGATCTTGCCGGTGTTCTTCTTGTTCGGCGCGGGCCAGCCGATGATGGTCCGCAGCGAGATGATCGAGGGGCGGCTCGTCTCGGACTTGGCCGCCGACAGGGCCGCGGCGAGGGCCTTGACGTCCTCGACGTACTCGCCGGTCTTGGTCCAGTCGACCCGGTGGACGTCCCAGCCGTAGGCCTCGTACCGGGCGAGGACGTCCTCGGACATCGCGATCGCCGTGTCGTCCTCGATGGAGATCTTGTTGTCGTCGTAGACGACGACGAGGTTGCCCAGGCGCTGGTGGCCCGCGATCGAGGCGGCCTCGTGGTTGATGCCCTCCTGGAGGTCGCCGTCGGAGGCGAACACCCAGATGGTGTGGTCGAAGGGCGACTTCCCGGCGGCGGCGTCGGGGTCGAACAGGCCGCGCTCGCGGCGGGCCGCCATCGCCATGCCGACACCGTTGGCGAAGCCCTGGCCCAGCGGGCCGGTCGTCGTCTCGACGCCGTTGGTGTGGCCGTGTTCGGGGTGGGCCGGGGTGAGGGAGTCCCAGGTGCGCAGCGCCTTGATGTCATCCAGGGTCAGGCCGTAGCCCGAGAGGTAGAGCTGGATGTAGAGGGTCAGGCTGGAGTGCCCGCAGGAGAGCACGAAGCGGTCGCGGCCGGCCCAGTTGGAGTCGCTCGGGTCGTGCCTGAGGAACTTCTGGAACAGCAGGTAGGCGGCGGGAGCCAGGCTCATCGCCGTGCCCGGGTGCCCGGAGCCCACCTTCTCGACGGCGTCCATCGCGAGGCCGCGGACGGTGTCCACGGCCTTGGAGTCCAGCTCGGACCAGTCAAGGTTGAAGTCGTTGGTAGTCACCGGAACGCTCAGGTCCTTCCAAGGGTTTTGATCAGTAGGAACGAGCCTACTCATTATGGCGCCTGGAGGGATTGGTCTAAACCACTTGGGTCTTCCCATGTCCCCCCGAACACCAGGGGCATGCCCGATCATTTCCCTGCTAACCCTGGCCGCGAGCCACGCGGATGGGGGAGAAGAGAGGTGAAACACCGCACCCGGTGGTGGACCCTGCCCAGGTCGGGACTACAGTGATGGCGCGGTCGCACGGGGCGGTCGCAGATCCCTATGCAGAAGGCTTCCCTGTTGTGACGGTGCTCAGTAACAGGCTCGGTGGCACGCCCGGAATCGAGCTCGAGGCAGGCTTGTCCGGACCGGACACCCCCGCCGAAGTGCTCCTTGACGGGCCTGCGGTCTCCGTCGGCGCGAAGATCCGCGCCTACGTGGCGTTGACCAAGCCGAGGGTCATCGAACTTCTGCTGATCACCACGCTACCCGTGATGTTCCTGGCGGCCAAGGGGCTGCCCAGCCTGAGGCTGGTGCTGTTCACGCTGGCCTGGGGCACGATGTCGGCCGGCAGCGCCAACGCCGTCAACTGCTTCATCGACCGCGACATCGACGCCAAGATGCGCAGGACCCGCCGCCGCCCGCTGGCCCGCCACCAGGTGAGCCCGACGGCCGCCCTGGTCTTCGGCGTGGCGCTGGGCGTGATCTCCACCGCCGGGTTCCTGGCCACGGTCAACGCCCTCGCCGCCGCGCTGAGCGTCACGGCGATCCTGTACTACGTCTTCGTCTACTCGCTGCTGCTCAAGCGCCGCACGAAGCAGAACGTGGTCTGGGGCGGCATCGCGGGCTGCATGCCCGTCCTGATCGGCTGGGCCGCCGTGACCGGTTCCCTGGCCCTGGCCCCGTTCGTGCTGTTCGGCGTGGTGTTCCTGTGGACGCCGCCGCACACCTGGACCCTGGCCATGCGCTACCGCGAGGACTACGCCATCGCGGGCGTCCCCATGCTTCCGGTGGTCGCCACGGAGAAGCGCGTGGCGATCGAGAGCCTGGTCTACACCTGGGCGACCGTCCTGTGCTCGCTGGCGCTGTGGCCGGTGGCCGGGCTGACCGCGGTCTACGGCGGCGTCGCCGTGGTCCTCGGCGCGATCATCCTGTTCGAGGGGCACCGGCTGCTCGGCCGGGTCAACCGGGGCCTGACCGGCGCGCTGCTGCGGCCGATGCGGTTCTTCCACCTCTCCAACACCTACCTGGCGCTGCTGTTCACCGCCGTGGCGATCGACCCCCTCCTCAAGTTCTGACACAGCCGGAAATTCTGACCGGATCACCCACCTGTTGTCGGGCCCGGGCTAACGCAGCGAGTACCGGTCGACTACGCTCGCGGACATGGCGACCCTTGATCCGCAGGCGATCCTCGACGGACGCTCGCCGGGCCGTCCCTCGGTCATGCTGATCATCGGAATGGTCGTCTCGAGCCTCTGCGCGATGATCGCCCTCGGCCTCTACGCGGTGTTCGGCGGGACGGGTTTCGTGGTCGGACTCGGACTGGCGATCCTGCCGGTCCCCATGCTCGTCGCGGTCGTCCTGGCGCTGGACCGGCTGGAGCCCGAGCCGCCCAAGGACCTGATCTTCGCCTTCCTGTGGGGGGCGGGCGTGGCCGTCCTGGGCGCACTGATCCTCAACACCCTCGGCTACCGCTACGTGACCATGCCGCTGTTCGGCGACACCGACGGGCGCTTCTGGACCGCCGCCGTCGGCGCCCCGATCATCGAGGAGTCGCTCAAGGGCGCCGTGCTGTTCGTGCTGCTGTGGTTCCGCCGCAACGAGATCGACGGCATCACCGACGGCATCGTCTACGCCGCGATGGTCGCCCTCGGCTTCGCGATGATGGAGAACATCTCCTACTACATGCAGGCCCTGGACGGGCCCGGCGGAGTGAAGTCGCTGGAGTCGGTGTTCGTGCTGCGCGGGCTGATCTCCCCGTTCGGGCACCCGCTGTTCACCGCCATGACGGGCCTGGGCGTCGCCTATGCGGCCAACCACAGGACCGGGCGGACCGCCGCCCTGATCCTCGGGCTCCTCGGCGCCATGCTGCTGCACGGGATGTGGAACGCCTCAACGGCCTTCGGCGTGAAGGGCCTGCTGGTCGTCTACCTGATCGACTTCGGGATCCTGCTCGTCCTGCTCGTCCTGATCTTCAACGAGCGGCGTGCGCTGGTCCGCGAGATCGGCCAGTACCTCCCGCTCTACCAGGGGACGGGCCTGGTCTCCCCGCAGGACATCCAGATGCTGGCCACGATGCCGCAGCGCCGGGTCGCCCGCCGGTGGGCCAGGACCGTCGGCGGCCGGTTCTCCGCCCGCGCCATGAGCGACTACCAGCTGGCCGCGACCGAACTGGTCCTGCTGCACCAGCGGATGGACGCCGGCGTCATCGACCAGGGCTTCTTCGCCTCCCGCCAGGCCGAACTGATGAACCTCATGTACTGGACCCGCCAGGCCTTCCTCAGCCAGCCGGGCGACCCCGGAGCCGCCCCCTGGGGCCCCTCGGGCTTCGCACCGCCCCCGCCCCACCGCTAGAGGGTCTTACGACATGCCGAAGGGCCCGCCCCGGCGGCGGCCGTCCGGCCGGGGCGGGCCCTCGTGGTCGGGCTACGGCTGGGTGAAGACGTACGTCGCGCTGACGGTGACGTTGGAGAAGCAGAACAGGCCCGTGCCGCTGACGGGACGGTCGGTGAAGGTGACGGTGGCCGGGGGCATGGCGCCGGTGGCGGGGCCGGACAGGCTGCCGGCGTAGGTGCAGCCGAGCGCGCTCATCTTGAAGTTGCTGATCGTGGCGTTGCCGCCGGAGAAGCTGCCGCTCCAGGGGAAGCCGGTCGGCGTCACGGTGACGCCGCAGCCCGTGGCGGAGGCGGCGGTGACGGTGAAGGTGCCGGCGGTCGTCATGGTGCCGGACAGCACCGAGCCGGTGCAGGTGGCGACGGGGCTGCCGCTGACCTTCACGACCAGCGCGCTGGTGGTCGCGTGGTAGGGGCCGTTGGTCCACGCCAGGGCGGGGGACGCCGTCACGGCGACGGCGGCGGTGGAGGCGGCGGCTATCGCGGCCAGTTTGACGATGCGGTGCATGGGACCTCTGTTCGGGCATGGGGGCGCGACAGACGCCCCCCGTGGGTGGAGGTGGTCCCCGGTCCCTGACGGGATTCAGCCCCTGTCGGGTGGGCGGAATCCCGTCAACCGGGAACTGAAACGCGTTCTAGGTGAACGTAGATTCTCGTTCGTTGCACGGTCAATGATCCGGCCGAGACTTCCATGGCCGGATTGTGACGCCGTTCACACCACTGAAATCTGCCGTGCTCAGGGGTCACTTCAGCCCCGGCGGCAACCGCTTCCCGCTTCACATCCGGTCATGAACACCTGGCGGTCCGGACACTGTGACAAGAGATCAGGATCGAATAGGAACCTGTTACACAGACGCTACCGGGCAGTAGCGGCGGCCTCGGGCCGCGTCCGCTCGCTGAACAGGACGTGCAGGGTGGCGATCCACATCAGGGCGCTGCCGAGCATGTGGACGCCCACGAAGTTGGTCTGGACGGCCGTCAGGGTGTCGTGCCCCGGGTTCTCGCTGACATAGGCGAACAGGAAGTACTGGGCGTAGCCGATCAGGCCCTGGAGCAGCACGGCCGCGAGCAGGAGCCGTCCGGCGCGGCGGATGCGGGCGTCGGCGCCGGTCCGGTGGAGCACGATGATCAGCACGACGGTGAGCGCGACCACCGCCCACGCGAGCAGGGCGTGGATCTTGGCGACGTGGTCGATCGAGAAGCCGAAGCGGCGCGCCTGGTCGTCGCCCGCGTGCGGCCCGCTGCCGGTCACGATCGTCCCGGCGGCCAGCAGGGTGACCACGACGCCCACCAGGGTCAGGGTCAGCCGCCGGATCCGCGGCCCGGTCAGCCGCCGGACGGGACCGTCGCCCTCGCCGGTCCGCACGTACAGCCAGAACGCCAGGAAGATCATCAGGGTGGACAGCATGTAGTGCGCGGCGACGGTCGCCGGGTTGAGCTTGGTGAGCACGGTCACCCCGCCCCAGACGGCCTGGGCGACCACGCCGAGCGGCTGGAGCATCGCGAGCCGGACCAGGTCGCGGCGGCGGGGGCTCATCCGGCGGGCGGCCACGAACACCGCGACGCCGACGGCCAGCACCAGGAAGGTCAGGGTCCTGTTGGTGAACTCGATCGCCATGTTGACGGCGGAGTGCTCGGGATTGTGCGTGGGAACGAGGCTGTCGCCGGTGCACTGCGGCCAGGTCGGGCAGCCGAGCCCCGACTTGGTGAGCCGGACGGCCCCGCCGCTGAAGATGATCCCGGCGTTCACGATGACGCCCAGCAGGGCCAGGAACCGCATCGAACCCGCGGTGGGGTTCCACACGGCGCCGACCGTCCTGCTCAGGAGGTTCTTCTTCGGGGATTCGAGGATCGTCGCAGCCACGGAAGTCATCGTAGGACGGGGTTCGCGGTGTCCCGACCCGGGTCAGGCTTTCGTGGTGCGCGTCGCTCCGAGGCAGGCCGCGATCACCGCGCAGATGGCCAGCCACTGGAGCGCGGACAGCACCTCGCCGAGCAGGACGACCCCCACCAGGGCGGCCACCGCGGGCTCCAGGGCCATCAGGATCCCGAAGACGCGCGGCGGGATCCGCCGCAGTGCCTCGAGCTCCAGCGTGTAGGGCACGACCGACGACAGCAGCCCGACCAGCACGCCGATCATCAGCACGTGCGGGGTGAGGACGCTCCAGCCGCCGTCCGCCGCCACCGCGCCGACCCCCAGCGGCAGCACCGCGAAGGTGCCGACGATGCTGGCCAGCGCGAGCCCGGTGGTGCCGGGGATGCGCTTGCCCGTCGCCGCGCTGGCCACGATGTAGGCCGCCCAGCCCGCTCCCGCCAGCATCGCCCACAGGACGCCCTGGACGGTGACGTCTCCGCCGCCCCGCGCCAGCAGCAGGACGCCGAGGAGGGCGAGGGCCGCCCAGACCAGGTCGAGCGCCCGCCGGGAGGAGACCACGGCGACCAGCAGGGGGCCGAGGAACTCGATCGTGACCGCGACGCCCAGCGGGATCTGCTGGATCGACTGGTAGATCGAGAAGTTCATGAGGGCCAGGGACAGCCCGAGCGCCGCCGCCCAGGCCAGATCGGTCCTGGAGTGGTTCTCCCGCAGCCCGCGCAGGCCCTTCCTGGCCATCACGCCGACGACCACGGCGGAGGTCGCCAGCCGCAGCACCACGAGCGCCGAGGGCGGGAGCGTCCCGAAGAGGTTCTTGGCGAACCCGGCGCCGATCTGCACCGACAGGATCCCCAGCAGGACCAGAAGGGAGGGGGGCGCCGATCCGAGGCCGACCCTCCGCACGCCGCCGGACGACACCGCCACACCACACCCCCGAGAAACGGACCCTCCCGGCGAAACGACGTGAACGGCCGGAACACTCCCGTCGAGTCTAGGTTCTGTCCGGCGCGCTACTCCCAGCGGAAGAAGCGGGCGGCGAGAGCCAGGCCGGCGACCGCCCAGGCGGTGAGGATCAGCAGCTCCTGGCCGGGCAGGGCCTGGCCGTGCTGCAGGACGGCGCGCAGGCCGCCGGTGAGCGCGGAGATCGGCAGGTACTCCAGGACCGATCGCAGGCCCTCGGGGAACTTGGTGAGCGGGAAGACGACGCCGCCGAGCACCAGCAGGAGCAGGTAGACGAGGTTGGCGGCGGCCAGGGTGGCCTCGGCGCGCAGGGTCCCGGCCATCAGCAGGCCGAACCCGCTGAACGCGGCGGTGCCGAGCAGCACGAG
This sequence comes from Actinocorallia longicatena, assembly GCF_039534125.1. Lineage (NCBI taxonomy): Bacteria > Bacillati > Actinomycetota > Actinomycetes > Streptosporangiales > Thermomonosporaceae > Actinocorallia > Actinocorallia longicatena. The sequence goes on from NZ_BAAAUV010000022.1 coordinate 107,570, forward strand.
CAGCAGGACGGCCGCCGGGTTCCCCGACGGCGACCAGCCCAGCAGCAGGGCCACCACGGAGATCACGACGACCTGGAGCAGCTCGACCAGCACCACGGTGAGGGTCTTGGCGAGGATCAGCCCGCCGCGCGGCAGGGGAGTGGCGCCGAGCCGCTTGAGCACCCCGTACCTGCGCTCGAAACCGGTGCCGATCGCCTGCCCGGTGAAGGCCGTCGACATGATCGCCAGCGCGATGACGCCGGGGGCGAGGAAGTCGACGCGCTCCCCGGGGCCGAGGTCGAGCAGCGAGGTGGTGCTGAACAGCACCAGCAGCAGGACCGGGATGATCAGGGTGAGCAGGAGCTGCTCGCCGTTGCGGAGGACGGCCTTCAGCTCGTAGGCGGTCTGCGCCGCGACCATCCTCGGCAGCGGCGCGGCCTGCGGCCGGGGGGTGAGGTCGAGGGTCGTCATCGCAGCTCCCGGCCGGTCAGTTCGAGGAAGACGTCTTCGAGGGTGCGGCGCTCGATCCGCAGGTCCTCGGCGAGGACGCCGTGGGAGGCGCACCAGGCCGTGACCGTGGCGAGGAGCTCGGGGCGCACGTCGCCCTCGATCAGGTAGTGGCCGTTGGGCGACTCCTTGGCGGCGCTGCCCGCGGGGAGCGCCGCCAGCAGCTCGTCCAGGCCGAGGCCGGTGCGGGCGCGGAAGCGCAGCTGCCGTTCGGCGCCCGTCAGCTCGGCCGGGGTGCCCTGGGCGACGACCCTGCCGTGGTCGATGATCACGACGTTGTCGGCGAGCTTCTCGGCCTCGTCCATGAAGTGGGTGGTCAGCAGCACGCTCACCCCGGCGGCCTTCAGGTCGGTGACCAGGTCCCAGGTGGCGTGCCTGGCCTGCGGGTCGAGTCCGGCGGTGGGCTCGTCGAGGAAGACCAGCTCGGGACGGCCGACCAGGGCGGCGGCCAGCGACAGGCGCTGCTGCTGCCCGCCCGACAGCCGCCGGTAGGGGGTCTTCGCGTGCTCGGTGAGGCCGAGCCGCCCCATGAGGGCGGCGGGGTCGAGCGGGTCGGCGTGGAAGGCGGCCATCAGGGTCAGGAACTCCCTGGCCGAGGCCGTCCCCGGGACGCCGCCGGTCTGCGGCATGACCCCGATCCGCGGCTTGAGCTCCCGGTCGTCGGGGGCGAGCCCGAGGACCCTGACCGTGCCGCCGTCGTAGGGCCGGAACCCCTCGCAGATCTCGATCGTGCTGGTCTTCCCCGCCCCGTTCGGGCCCAGCAGCGCCGTGACCTCACCTCGGGCCGCGGTCAGGGAGAGGCCGTCGACGGCCGTCGCCGCGCCGTAGCGCTTGACCAGGCCGGTGAGCTCGAGTGCGGGGGGCGCTGCCATGCGCCCGAGTCTAGATCCAGCGGGGCGCCGTTCTTTCCGGGGGAGAGGGTAAAGAATGAACCGGGAGCGGCGATGTGGCTGCGGTGGGTGATCGGGTTCTGGGAACGTGCCCTGCCATGGGCGCAGAACTCAGGCGGCTGCGGGTGCGCATCCGATCCGTCAAATCCACCGCGAAGATCACACGGGCGCAGGAGATGATCGCCGCCTCGAAGATCTCGAAGGCGCAGGCGCGGCAGGCGGCCTCGGAGCCCTACGCGCGGCACATCACCCGCGCGGTGACCGCGCTGATCAGCCACCACGTGTCGGAGCGGCATCCCCTGCTGGACCGGAAGACGGACGCCTCGCGCGTCGCGATCCTGCTCGTCACCAGCGACCGGGGCTTCTGCGGCGGCTACAACGCCAACATCCTGCGGCACGGCCAGCAGCTCGCCAGGGCGCTGCGCGACCAGGGCCGGGAGCCGGTCTTCTACGTGACCGGACGGCGCGGGGTGGACAACTACCTCTTCAACGACCGCCCGATGGCCGGGCAGTGGTCGGGCCAGTCGGGGGAGCCGGGCTACGGGCAGGCGGCGGAGATCGGTGAGGCGCTGATGCGGGCGTTCCTGGCGGAGACCGCGGAGGGCGGGGTCGGCGAGGTCCACGTGGTCTACACGCGGTTCCAGTCCATGCTGAGCCAGGAGCTGACCGTCCGGCGGATCCTGCCGCTGGAGATCGAGGACGTCGAGGTGCCGCCGGAGGGCGAGCCGGTCTCCACCTTCGATTTCGAGCCGTCGTCGGGCGAGGTCCTGGACGATCTGATGGGCCAGTACATCCGGGGCCGGATCTGGAACATGCTGCTGGAGGCGGCGGCCTCGGAGCACGCCGCCCGGCGCCGGGCCATGATGTCGGCCACCGACAACGCCAACGATCTGGTGACCAAGCTGACCCGGCAGGCGAACGAGGCCCGCCAGGCCGAGGTCACCAACGAACTCAACGAGATCGTCGGCGGCGCCAACGCCCTGGCTGACTCCGTCAAGACCGACTGACCTGCGGCGGGGCACCCCAACCGGTTTGGAAAATCCGGCAAAGTCCCTGTAAAACGTCCATACCGCTCGAACGGGTGGTACTTAACCGGACGTTTGGGGGAACGGATGGCACAGGAGCGGGTGCCCGGGCTGGAACGGGACGGCGCCGTCCTGTCCGCGGCGGAACAGGCCGCGGTCACGGCGATCGCCCGGCGGATGTCGGACGACGATCCGGCCTACGCCCGCCGGCTCAGCCATCTCGGCGGATACGAGATCAATCCGCTGGGCCTCCCCTCCAAGTGGGCCGCCTTCCCCGTCGCCGTCGTCGGCGCACTCCTGGCCCTCGGCGTCCTGTTCGCCGCGGTGGTCATGGACAGCGGCGCCGCCGAGCGCGCCAAGGGCACCGACGGCGTGGTTCATCACCTTCCCAAATAGTCTTTTGGCCTTCTTGACGACACGGTAAAAGTTCCCACCAAGGCCCCATCACCTCCAGATCCGCTGAAGTTTCGCGTGATCAACCGCAGGGCACGCATCCCCTCAGCCGGAATGTTCCCGGCGCAGGGCTCTGTGTAGTCGGGGGGGCAACATGGGGGAGCCGCAGGCATCGGCCGCCAAAGCGACCGAGAAGGCGTTCCAGGATATTTCGCCGGGCGATACCGGCCCGAGCGGGAAGCTCGGGCTCGGCGCGGCCGTCGCTCTCGTCATCGGCAACATCGTCGGGACGGGCATCTTCCTCCTGCCGGCGTCGCTGGCCGCCATCGGCACCGTGAGCATCCTCGTGCTCGTGCTCGTGGCGATCGGGGCCATCGCCCTCGCGATCGTGTTCGGCAAGCTCGGCGGGCGCGTGCCCGCGGGCGGCGGGCCCTACGCCTATGCCCGAGAGGCCTTCGGCGAGTTCGCGGGATTCTGGGTCTCCTGGTCCTTCTGGCTGACGGCCTGGCTCGGCAACGCCGGCATCGCGTTCGCCTGGGTCGGCTACGTGAACTACTTCCTGAAGTGGGACAGCACCGGTGGCAAGATCGCCATCGGGCTCGTCGGCCTGTGGATCCCGGCTCTGATCAACCTGACCGGTGTCAAGAACATCGGGCTGTTCCAGCTCGTCACGACGGTCCTGAAGTTCGTTCCGCTGATCTTCGTCGGCATCGTTGGCATGTTCTTCATCAACTCCGGCAACTTCCCCGCCTTCAACGCCCAGGGCGGCTCGACCTGGGGCGCGATCTCGCTGGCCGCCGGCCTGATCCTGTTCGCCTTCTCCGGCATGGAGAGCGTGACGATCGTCGCGGAGCGGATCAAGGACCCGGTCCGCAACATCGGCAAGGCGAGCATCTACGGCGTGCTGGCCTGCGCCGCGATGTACCTGCTCGCGACCATCGCGGTCTTCGGCACCGTGCCGTCGGAGCAGCTCGCCAAGTCCGAGGCGCCGTTCGCCGACGCCATCAACGCGATGTTCGGCGGAAGCTCCTGGGGCGGGGTCATGGCGGCGTGCGCCATCATCTCCGGCATCGGCGCGCTGAACGGCTGGACCATGCTGGTCGCCGAGATGCCGCTCGCCGCCGCCAAGGACGGCATGTTCCCCGACGCCTTCGCCAAGGAGTCCAAGCGGGGCGCACCGGTCACCGGCATCATCATGGGCACGCTGCTCACCAGCCTGATGCTCCTGTACGCCTACCTCGGCTCCGAGGACGGCTTCAACACCATCCTGCTGCTGGCCTCGTTCACGACCGCGATCCCCTACTTCTTCTCGGCGGCGGCACAGCTCTTCTGGCTGGTCACCGGGGGGCGCGAGGTCAACAAGGGCCGGATGGCGCGCGACATCTTCATCGCCTCGCTGGCGCTGGTCTTCGGTGCCTGGATCGTCTACGGCGCCGGTGCCGACGCCGCCCTCTACGGAATGCTCATGATGCTGGTCGGCATTCCGGTCTACATCTGGGTCAAGGCGAAGCGGGGTCAGTACGGCCCCGGCGAGGGCACGACGGTCACCACCGCCAAGACTGTTTCCTGACCACCTTCCACCGGAGGACGAGAAGTCATGACGTTCCACGTCGATTCCGAAGTCGGCAAGCTCAAGCAGGTCATGATCCACAAGCCTGAGCTCGCCCTCAAGCGCCTCACCCCGTCCAACAAGGACGACCTGCTGTTCGACGACGTGCTCTGGGTCGAGCGCGCCGGCGAGGAGCACGACGAGTTCCGCTCCCTGCTCGAGGGCCGCGGCATCAAGGTCCACATGCTGATGGACCTGCTGCGCGAGACCATCGGGATCCCCGACGCCAAGAAGCACATCCTCGACGGCATCATCGACGTCCGCTGGTTCGGCCCGCTGGCCACCGACGCCATCCGCAACGCGCTCGACGCCATGAGCGACACCGAGCTCGCACCGACCCTGACCGGCGGCATCACCAAGCGCGAGCTGCTCCAGCGCATCGAGGAGCCGAAGTCCATCGCCTTCCACTCGATGGACATGGACGACTTCGTCCTGCCGCCGCTGCCCAACCACCTGTTCACCCGCGACACCTCCTGCTGGGTGTACGACGGCGTCTCGATCAACGCGATGCGCAAGAAGGCGCGCATGCGCGAGACGGTGAACATGGAGGCGATCTACAAGTACCACCCGATGTTCGCCTCGGGTTACGACAAGCCGGACGCGGGCGGCTTCGACGTCTGGAACTACGGCTCGCCGATGGCCCCGGCCACGATCGAGGGCGGCGACGTCCTGGTGATCGGCAAGGGCGCGGTCCTGATCGGCATGTCCGAGCGCACCCAGCCGCAGGCCGTCGAGATGCTCGCGCAGACCCTGTTCAAGGCCGGCTCGGCGAAGAGGATCGTCGCGCTGAACATGCCGAAGGCCCGCGCGTTCATGCACCTCGACACGGTGATGACCAACGTCGACTACGGCGTCTTCACCAAGTACGCGGGCATGGGAATGCTCTCGTCGTACACGATCGAGCCCGGTGACAACGACAAGGAACTCAAGGTCACCGACCACCGTCCCGAGGACATGCACAAGGCCATCGGCAAGGCGATCGGCCTCGACGACATCAAGATCCTCACCGCGACGCAGGACGTCATGGCGGCCGAACGCGAGCAGTGGGACGACGGCTGCAACGTCCTGGCCCTGGAGCCGGGCGTGGTCGTCGCCTACGAGCGCAACGCCACCTCCAACAACTACCTGCGCAAGAACGGGGTCGAGGTGCTGACGATCCGCGGCAGCGAGCTCGGCCGCGGCCGCGGCGGACCTCGCTGCATGTCCTGCCCGGTCGAGCGCGAGGCGTAGTCCGGCCCGCCCACCGTCCACATCTTCTTTTTCGGGGGAAAGAGAAACATGGCGTTCAACCTCAAGGGCCGCAGCTTCCTCAAGGAGCTGGATTTCACGCCCAAGGAATGGAAGTTCCTGCTCAGCCTCTCGGCCGAGCTGAAGTCCGCGAAGTACTCCGGTGGCGAGGTCCAGCGGCTCCAGGGCAAGAACATCGCGCTGATCTTCGAGAAGACCTCGACGCGCACCCGCTGCTCGTTCGAGGTCGCCGCGCACGACCAGGGCGCGCACGTCACCTACCTGGACCCGAGCGGCTCGCAGATCGGCCACAAGGAGTCCATGAAGGACACCGCGCGGGTCCTCGGCCGGTTCTACGACGGCATCGAGTACCGCGGCAAGTCGCAGAGCGACGTCGAGGAGCTCGCGAAGTGGTCGAACGTGCCCGTCTGGAACGGCCTGACCGACGAGTGGCACCCGACCCAGATGCTGGCCGACCAGCTCACGATGATGGAGCACTGCGACAAGCCGCTGTCGCAGATCTCCTACGCCTACGTCGGTGACGCCCGCTTCAACATGGCGAACTCCTACATCGCCGCGGGCGCGCTGACCGGCCAGGACGTCCGGATCGTCTCGCCCAAGAGCCTCTGGCCCGACCAGGACATGGTCGTCAAGCCCGCCAAGGAGCTGGCCGCCAAGACCGGGGCGAAGATCACGATCACCGAGGACGTCGACGCGGGCGTCAAGGGCGTCGACTTCATCCTCACCGACGTCTGGGTCTCCATGGGCGAGCCCAAGGAGGTCTGGGACGAGCGCATCAAGCTCCTGCGGCCCTACCAGGTCAACAAGGAGATGATGAGCAGGACCGGCAACCCGAACACGAAGTTCATGCACTGCCTGCCGGCCTTCCACGACCGCAACACCACGGTCGGCGAGGACATCTTCGAGAAGACCGGCATGGACGCCCTCGAGGTCACCGACGAGGTCTTCGAGTCCGACGCCTCGATCGTCTTCGACGAGGCCGAGAACCGCATGCACACGATCAAGGCGATCATGGTCGCCACCCTCGGGAGCTGACCGTGCGCGTCGTCGTCGCCCTCGGGGGCAACGCGCTGCTCAAGCGCGGCCAGAAGCCGGACGCCGACGTCCAGCGGGCGAACGTGATCACCGCGGTCAAGTCGCTGGCGCCGCTCGCCGAGCAGCACGAGCTGATCATCACCCACGGCAACGGCCCGCAGGTGGGGGTCCTGGCGCTGCAGAGCGCCACCGACCCGCACCTGACCCGGCCCTACCCGTTCGACACCCTGGGCGCGATGACCCAGGGCATGATCGGCTACTGGATGCTCCAGTCCCTGCAGAACGCCCTGCCGGGACGGCAGGTCGTCTCCCTGGTCAACCAGACCCTCGTCTCGGTCGCCGACCCGGCCTTCGAGAACCCGACGAAGTTCGTCGGCGAGGTCTACACCGAGGACGAGGCCGAGAAGCTGGCCAAGGCCAACGGCTGGACGGTCAAGCCCGACGGCGAATTCTGGCGCCGGGTCGTCCCGTCGCCGAAGCCGCAGCGGCTCGTGGCGACCCGGCTGATCCGCCACCTGGTCCGCGAGGGCACGGTCGTGGTCTGCGCGGGCGGCGGCGGCGTTCCGGTCATCCGGAACGAGAACGGCCAGCTCGAGGGCATCGAGGCGGTCATCGACAAGGACCTCACGGGCTCCGTGCTCGCCGAGGCCATGGACGCCGACGCCTACCTCATCCTCACCGACGTTCCCGAGGTCATGCGGAACTACGGCACCCCGCAGCAGGAGCCGATCCGGCACACCACGCCGTTCGCGCTGCGCGCCGAGCAGTTCCCGGCCGGATCGATGGGGCCGAAGGTCGAGGCGGTCTGCGGCTTCGTCGAGCGGACGGGCGGCATGGCCGCCATCGGCAGCCTCGACCACTGCCGCCAGATCCTGGAGGGCAGCTCCGGGACGATCATCACGCCGAACGCCACCTGGCCGCTGGCCAGCACGCTCTAACTAGGGAGACTGATCCGCGTGGCCACGACGACGTTCTGGCACAGCCTGTGGCGTACCAAACCGGTCGACCAGATCGTCAGCGAGGGGGGTGACGGCGAGGGGGGCGGGCTCAAACGCTCCATGGGCCTGCTCGCCCTGACGTTCTTCAGCGTCGGCGCCACCCTCGGCACGGGGATCTTCGTGGTCATGGGGGAGGCGACACCGCTGGCCGGCCCGGCCGTGGTGCTGGCCTTCCTCCTGTCGGCGGTGACGGCGCTGTTCTCGGCGCTGTCCTACGCGGAGCTCGCCGGGACGATCCCGGTCTCGGGATCGTCCTACTCCTACACCTACGCCACGATGGGTGAGCTCGTCGCCTGGGTGTGCGGCTGGTGCCTGCTGCTGGAGTACGGCGTCTCGGTGTCGGCCGTCGCCGTCGGCTGGGGGCAGTACCTCAACGACTTCCTCGACAAGGCGTTCGGGTTCACCATCCCCGACGCCTTCTCCCAGGCCCCGGACAAGGGCGGCATCGTCAACCTGACGGCCGTCTTCATCGTCATGGCCATGACCTTCCTGCTGCTGCGCGGCGCGTCGGAGAGCGCGAAGGTCAACACCTTCATGGTGTTCTTCAAGCTCGCCCTGCTGATCTTCTTCTGCGCGGTGGCGTTCACCGGCTTCGAGTCCGGCAACCTCAAGCCGTTCATGCCGCTGGGCATGGCCGGGGTGAGCGCGGCGGCCTCCCAGGTGTTCTTCTCCTACATCGGCTTCGACGCCGCGTCCACCGCGGGCGAGGAGGCCAAGAACCCCAAACGGGACCTGCCGCTGGCGATCATCATCTCGCTGGCGATCGTCACGATCATGTACGTGCTGGTGGCGCTCGCCTCCGTCGGCGCGATGCCGTGGCAGGAGCTCAACGGCGACACCGAGGCGTCACTGTCGGCGATCCTCACCGACGTCACCGGGCAGACCTGGCCGGCGCTCCTGCTGTCGGCCGGCGCGGTCATCGCCATCACGAGCGTGGTGCTGACCGTCCTGTACGGGCAGACCCGCATCCTGTTCGCGATGTCCCGCGACGGCCTGATCCCGAAGATCTTCCAGAAGGTGAACCCGAAGACCTCCGCTCCGACCGCGAACACTCTCATCGTCGGCTGCGCGGTGGCCTTCCTCGCCGCGCTCGTCCCGCTCGACCAGCTCACCGAGGCCACGTCGATCGGCACGCTGTTCGCGTTCGCGCTGGTCAACATCGGCGTCATGGTGCTGCGCCGCACCAAGCCCGACCTGCCGCGCAGCTTCAAGACCCCGCTCTACCCGCTGACGCCCATCCTGGGCGTGTTCTTCTGCCTCTACGTCATGAAGGGCCTGCGCGGCGTCACCTGGCTGGTCTTCATCGCCTGGACGGTCGTCGGCCTCGCCTTCTACTTCGGATACAGCCGCCGCAACTCGCGGCTGCTGCGGCAGGACAAGGAGCTCACCTGATGGCAGGGGAAAAGGTCCTGGTCGGCTTCGAGCCGGACCGGCGCGGAGAGGACGCCCTCGCCCTCGCGGCCACGGCCGTGCACGGGACGCAGGGCCTGGTGACGGTCGCCACCATCCGTCCGGCCCCCTGGTCGACGCCGGGCCCCGGCAAGGTCGACGCCGAGTGGGAGGCCTACCTCGACGCCCAGGCGCGCGAGAACCTCGACCGCGCGGCGGAGTACCTGGGCGGCCGAGGCTGCGACGTCGCGGAGTACGCGGTCGGCAAGCACCGGGGGAGCGGCAGGGGCCTGTCGCAGCTCGCGTCCAGGACGAAGTCCGACATGGTGATCATCGGTTCGGCGCCGAAGGGCCCGCGCACGGGCATCGCCCTGGGCAGCACCGCCGACCAGCTCCTGCACGGATCGCCGGTCCCGGTGATGATCGCGCCCAAGGGCTACGCCACCCGGGGGCTGGACTCCTTCGACCGGGTCACGGTCGCCTACCTGCGCCGCCCGGAGTCGGCGCCGGCGGTGGCGCTGGCCGCCGACGTCGCGGTCCGCCGCGGCATCCCGCTGCGGCTGCTCACCTTCGCCGTCGGGCACACCGCGAAGGGCAAGGCCGCGATGGCCATGGCGGACGAGCAGCTCCGCCGGCTGGTCGAGGTCCTCGAGTCCGACCTGGCCCTGGCCGCCAAGGAGGCGGCGGACGGCAGCCGTCTCACGAAACGCCAGATCTCCACCGAGGTCGCCGAGGGCAAGGACACCGCGTCGGCCGTCGCCGCCACGGACTGGACCGACGGCGACCTCCTGGTCTGCTCGTCCTCCACCGCCGGCCCGATCAAGAAGGTCTTCATGGGCGACATGTCCCTGAAGATCGTCCGTGCGGCGCCCTGCCCCGTCATGGTGCTGCCCCGCACGCGCTGACGCCTACGGCTCGGCGGCCGTGATGCGCAGGTGCTGGAGCGTCCACCAGACCGTGACCAGGTCGGTGAGGCGCTCCAGGGACAGGCCGCTGCGCTCCTCGAAGCGGTTCAGCCGGTGCCGCAGGGTGTTGGGGTGGATGTGCAGGGCCCGCGCGGCGTCGGCGACGTGCAGATCGTGGTCGAGGTAGACGCGCAGGGTGTTCTCGATGACCTCGCGGTGCCGGCCCGTCTTGGGGATCTCCCCGAAACAGCGGTCGATCACCAGATCGGTCAGGTCGCCGCCGGTCAGCACCGCGGCCTGCACCGGCACGTCGGCGATGGACACCGCGCCGCTCATCCCCAGCGCCCGCGCCACCCGCAGCGTCAGCGCCGCCTGGGAGAAGGAGGCCGCAGCGGCGTCCAGCGGGGCGATCCGGCCGAGCGCGACCAGCGGGCCGTTGCGGAACGACAGGGGCAGCCGGGGGACGAGGCCCGCGATGTCGCCCTGGTGGGCGGCGGCGAAGCCGATCTCGTTCGCGGCCTGCTCCAGCCGCAGCCGCCCGGCCGAAGGCGGGATGCGGAACGCCAGATAGCGGGCCTCGGGATCCAGGCCGTTCGCCGCGGCGGCCTCGGCGAGCCGCGCCCCGGACAGCGACCCCGCCAGCAGGTCGCGCAGGAACGACGACCGCTGGTCGAGATCGGCCCTGACCATCTCCAGCTCGACCCGGCGGTGCTCGGCGGCGGCCAGCTCGAGCCCCTCCATGACCCAGTGCCACAGCCGGGACCGCGCGGTGAACCGGCTCATGTCCACGCCGAGGTCGCGCGCGTGCTGCGCCGCGACGTCCGCGGCATAGGCGGCGACGAGCCGGAAGCCGCGGACCAGGGTCTGCAGCGGCATCCCGTAGGACGCCCTGTGCGCACCGATCCCGGCGAGCATCCTCCGTTCCCCGGGAGTGGCCCTGCGGTTCTCGTTGACCGCGTCGAAACCGGCGCGCACCGAGACCCTGATGCTCTCGCGCAGTTCGTCGATCGGGATGAGCGCATGGTCGGGAAGGCGTTCGAGAAGAAGAAGGCAGCCCTTCTCCGCGATCATTTCCAGATCGTTCTCGAACGCGGACATCACCTGGCGAAGGCGCCGCTCTTCGTCGTCCACGCATGAACTCTAGGAATCGGCACGGCGCCGGGGAATGGACGGCGGGCAATTCTGTGTACCGCCACAACCGACGCTGGTTTCGGCGACCTTATCTCGCCGCCACAACGGCGCGACCATTCCCCACATGCGACGTATTCTCGGTGCCTCCCTCCTGGTTCTGGCCTTCTTCTGCCTGTGTCTCGCCCCTCTGGTCCGCTTCCAGGTGGCCGACGACCTCGTCGTCTTCCCCGCCGACGAGACCTCCAAGATCACTCTGGTCGGCGGGGGAGCCCGCTATCTCAACACCGGATCGGGCGCGATGGTCGAGGGCGCCGACCTCGTCAGCACGGTCACCGTGCGCGGGGTGCCGGGGGAGAGCACCGACGAGGTCGCGGTGTGGGACTCCTTCACCGCGACCGAGGACTCCGGCACCGGCGGGCTGCTCGAGACGCGCACCTGGCGGATGGCGTTCGACCGCAAGAGCGGTGAACTGCGCAACTGCTGCGGCGCCGCGCTCGATCTGGACAACGGCGTGAACCAGTCGGGCCTGGGCGTGCTGTGGCCGCTCGCCGACGTCCGCAAGAGGGACTACCAGCGGTTCGACCCCGCGACCCGGCGCACCTGGACCAGCCGTTTCGACGGCACCGACAGGATCGACGGCCATGAGGCCTACCGCTTCGTCCAGCACGTCGAGCCGACCGTCGTGGGCCGGGTCGCCGAGGTCCCGGGCGCGGTGCTGGGCCTGAAGTCGCCCGAGCCGGTCCCCGCCGACCGCGTCTACGAGGGCACCGGCACCGCCTGGGTCGACCCGAGGACGGGCATGGTGCTGGACTTCCGCCAGCAGGCCACCCTGCGGCTGCGCACCGCGGACGGCGTCGACCGGGCCACCGTCCTCGACACCGATCTCCGCCTCGACGAGGCCACCCGCAAGGCGGGCGTCAAGGCGGCGGACGACTCGGCGAAGGCCATCAGCACGGTCCGGCTGGTCATCCCCGCGGCCTCGCTGGCCCTCGGCCTGATCCTCCTGGTGACCGGGATCCTGGTCGTGCGGCGGCCGTCCGGACGGGAGGACACCGCCCCGGTGGAAAGATGATCGGCATGCCCACGCTGCTTCATCTGGACTCCTCGGCCGGTGGCACGGCCTCCCGCTCGCGGCGGATCACCGCGGCCTTCGCCGAGGCCTTCCTGGCCTCGGCGCCGGGCAACAGGGTGGTCCACCGCGATCTGCACGCCGACCCCCTGCCGCACCTGCCCGACGAGAGCCTGCACTGGGCGCCCGCGCTGCGCGGGGCGGGCGCCGACCCCGGACCGGACGCCGAGCGCCTCCAGGCGGGGCTCATCAGCGAGCTCCTCGCCGCGGACGTCCTCCTGGCGGGCGTCCCGCTCTACAACTACTCGCTGCCCTCCGCGCTCAAGGCCTGGCTCGACCATGTCCACGTCCCGGGGCTGACGGCGCCCTCCCCGGTCTCGGGCGCCCCCCTGGCCGGACGCCCGGCGGTCCTGATCGCGACCCGGGGCGGCGACTACGGGCCCGGAACGGTCAACGAGGGACGCGACCACGCCACACCCGTCCTGGAGCTGATCCTCGGCACCGAGATGGGGATGTCGGTCCGGGTGGTCACCGCGGGACTGACCCTGGCCGGCACCGTCCCCGCCCTCGCCGCCCAGCGCGCCGGGGCCGAGCGGGAACTGGCCGACGCCCTGCGCGAGGCCCGTTCTCTGGGCGCCTCGCTGGGCTGCCCTGGAGCCTGACGCCCTTTCAGGCCGAACCGGTCGAGAACGGGATAAAAGCACTCCTACCTGCGGTTAGGTAAGGCTTACCTGTGTGAGTGGGAACACCGGCTCCCGTTTGTGCTGGAGGAATGAATTACGGCACACTGATGTTGTGAAATACATGCCCGAGACCTCGCCCCAGGTCAAGGCCGGTACGCCCGCGGCGTCCCCGGTCCAGCCCGGCGTGCCTCGGGCCGAGCGTGACACCCGGGCACGGGTGGCGCGGCTCATCCTGGAGCACGGTCCGGTCGCGGCCTCCGCGCTCGGCGAGCGGCTGGGCCTGACCCCCGCGGCGGTCCGACGGCACCTCGACGCGCTGCTGTCCGAAGGGATGATCGAGACCCGCAGGGCCCGCCCCACCGCCTCCCGGGGCAGGGGACGCCCGGCGAAGCTCTTCGCGATCACCGATCAGGGCCGCACCGCTTTCGTTCACGCCTACGATGACCTGGCGTCCAGTGCGCTGCGGTTTCTCGCCGAGAAGGCGGGGCAGGAGGCCGTGACGGAGTTCGCCCGCAGCCAGATCGCGGACCTGGAACGCCGTTATGCTCCAGAACTCCAGGCACTTCCGCCGCAGCAGCGCGTCAGGGCCCTGGCCGAGGCGCTCTCGGCGGACGGATACGCGGCGGCGGCCGGGCAGGCACCCCACATGATGGGCGGAGCACAGCTCTGCCAGCATCACTGCCCGGTGGCGCACGTCGCGGAGCAGTTCCCGCAGTTGTGCGAGGCGGAGACCGAAGCGTTCGGGCGGATGCTCGGCGCACCGGTACAGCGTCTCGCCACCATCGCCCACGGCGACGGTGTCTGCACCACCCACGTGAGCCCGACATCTCACGGGGTCAACATGGATAACGAGGAGTCCGGAGGGATCTCCCTATGACTACGGCAGCCAATCCTGAACTCGAGGGGCTGGGCAACTACAAGTACGGCTGGGCCGACTCCGACTCGGCCGGGGCCGCGGCGAAGCGCGGCCTTTCCGAGGCGGTCGTCCGCGACATCTCGGCGAAGAAGAACGAGCCCGAATGGATGCTCGACCTTCGCCTGAAGGGTCTGCGCCTGTTCGGCAAGAAGCCGATGCCGTCCTGGGGCTCCGACCTCTCCGACATCCACTTCGACAACATCAAGTACTTCGTGCGGTCGACGGAGAAGCAGGCCGAGTCCTGGGAGGACCTGCCCGAGGACATCAAGAACACCTACGACCGCCTGGGCATCCCCGAGGCCGAGAAGCAGCGGCTGATCGCCGGTGTCGCGGCCCAGTACGAGTCCGAGGTCGTCTACCACAAGATCCGTGAGGATCTTGAGGAGAAGGGTGTCATCTTCCTCGACACCGACACCGGCCTGCGCGAGCACCCGGAGATCTTCCAGGAGTACTTCGGCTCCGTGATCCCCGTCGGCGACAACAAGTTCGCCGCGCTGAACACGGCCGTCTGGTCCGGCGGATCCTTCATCTACGTCCCCAAGGGCGTGCACGTGGAGATCCCGCTCCAGGCCTACTTCCGGATCAACACCGAGAACATGGGCCAGTTCGAGCGGACCCTGATCATCGTCGACGAGGACGCCTACGTCCACTACGTCGAGGGCTGTACCGCGCCGATCTACAAGTCGGACTCGCTGCACTCCGCCGTGGTCGAGATCATCGTGAAGAAGGGCGGCCGCTGCCGCTACACGACGATCCAGAACTGGTCGAACAACGTCTACAACCTGGTCACCAAGCGCGCCGTGGCCTACGAGGGCGCGACCATGGAATGGGTCGACGGCAACATCGGCTCCAAGGTCACCATGAAGTACCCGGCCATCTACCTGATGGGCCCGCACGCCAAGGGCGAGACCCTGTCCATCGCCTTCGCGGGCGAGGGCCAGCACCAGGACGCCGGCGCGAAGATGGTGCACTGCGCCCCCCACACCTCCTCCTCGATCATCTCGAAGTCGGTGGCGCGCGGCGGCGGCCGCACCTCCTACCGCGGCCTGATCCAGATCCAGGAGGGCGCCGAGCACTCCAAGTCGACCGTGAAGTGCGACGCGCTGCTCGTCGACCAGATCTCCCGCTCCGACACCTACCCCTACGTCGACGTCCGCGAGGACGACGTGGAAATGGGCCACGAGGCCACGGTCTCGAAGGTCTCGGAGAACCAGCTCTTCTACCTCATGAGCCGCGGCATGACCGAGGACGAGGCCATGGCGATGATCGTCCGCGGGTTCGTGGAGCCGATCGCGCGTGAGCTGCCCATGGAATACGCACTCGAGCTCAACCGGCTCATCGAACTCCAGATGGAAGGGGCCGTCGGCTGATGGGCCTGAACGATCAGCACGGCGTGAAGCCCGTTTCCTCGCTCAACGCCGTGGCTTCCTACGATGTCGCCGACTTCGACGTTCCGTCGGGTCGTGAAGAGGAGTGGCGGTTCACCCCGCTGCGCCGTCTTCGGGGTTTGCACGACGGGTCCGCGGTCGCCGACGGCAAGATCATTGTCGTCGTCGACGCGGCTCCCGAGATCACCGTCGAGACCGTGAGCCGGGGTGACGCCCGGGTCGGGTCGGGTTACACCCCGACCGACCGGGTCTCCGCCCAGGCCTACAGCGCCTTCACCGAGGCCACCGTGATCACCGTTCCGCGCGAGGCCGTCGCCTCGGCGCCGACGATCGTCCGGCTGCGCGGGGAGAGCGTCGAGCACGCCGCCTACGGCCACATCACCGTGATCGCCGAGCCGTTCTCGCAGGCCACGATCGTGCTGGACCACTCCGGTTCCGCGACCTACGCCGACAACGTCGAGTTCATCGTCGGCGACCAGGCCAGGCTGCACGTGATCAGCGTCCAGGACTGGGCGTCCGACGCCGTCCACCTCTCGCACCAGCACGCCCACCTGGGCAAGGACGCCACGTTCACCAACTTCAACGTGACGCTCGGCGGCAACGTCGTGCGGCTGCGCCCGTCGGTGTCCTACCACGGCCAGGGCGGCGACGCCGAGCTGTACGGCGTCTACTTCGCCGACGCGGGCCAGCACCTCGAGCACCGGCTCCTCGCCGACCACTCGATGCCCAACTGCCGCTCCCGGGTGGACTACCGCGGCGCCCTGCAGGGCGACGACGCGCACGCCGTCTGGATCGGCGACGTCGTGATCCGCGCCGAGGCCGAGGGCACCGACACCTACGAGCTCAACCGCAACCTCGTCCTCACCGACGGCACGCGCGTCGACTCGGTGCCGAACCTGGAGATCCTCACCGGAGAGGTCGCCGGAGCGGGCCACGCCTCGGCGTCCGGCCGCCTGGACGACCAGCACCTGTTCTACCTCCAGGCGCGCGGCATCCCGGCCGACGAGGCCAAGCGGATGGTCGTGCGCGGCTTCCTCAACCAGCTCGTCGAGAAGATCGACCTGCCGGACCTGCGCCAGCGGGTGGAGGCCGCCATCGACGCCGAGCTCGGCATCGCACCCCTCGTCGAGGACACCGACGACGAGGCCGCCGGATGAGCGGTTTCGTCAAGATCTGCCCCCTCGCCGAGATCGGCGAGGACCAGCCGATGGCCGTCGAGGTCGACGACACCCCCGTGGTCCTGGTGAAGACCAACGGCGAGGTGTTCGCGATGAACGACATCTGCTCGCACGCCGAGGTCTCGCTCTCCGAGGGCGAGGTCTACAACAACACGCTGGAGTGCTGGCTGCACGGGTCCTGCTTCGACCTGAGGACCGGCAAGCCCACCAATCCGCCCGCGACGCAGGCGGTGCCCACCTACCGAGTGAAGATCGAGACCGGCGAAGACGGCGCTGAACAGGTCTATGTGAACCTGGCCGAATCGTCCGAATATGGGGAGTCCTGACATGGCCACGCTGGAGATCCGCGACCTGCATGTGACGGTCGCCGACAAGGAGATCCTCAAGGGCGTCAACCTGACGGTGCGCGCGGGGGAGACCCACGCGATCATGGGCCCCAACGGGTCCGGCAAGTCGACGCTCGCCTACGCCGTCGCGGGGCACCCCAAGTACACCGTGACCAGCGGTTCCATCACCCTCGACGGTGAGGACGTGCTGGAGATGACCGTCGACGAGCGGGCTCGCGCCGGCCTGTTCCTGGCCATGCAGTACCCCGTCGAGGTCCCGGGCGTGTCGGTCGCGAACTTCCTGCGCACCGCCGTGACGGCCGCCAAGGGCGAGGCCCCCAAGCTGCGGATCTTCTCCAAGGACCTCAAGGAGTCCATGGCGCAGCTGCAGATGGACCCGTCCTTCGCCCAGCGCAACGTCAACGAGGGCTTCTCCGGCGGCGAGAAGAAGCGCCACGAGATCCTCCAGCTCGAGCTGCTCAAGCCGAAGATCGCCGTCCTCGACGAGACCGACTCCGGCCTCGACGTCGACGCGCTCAAGGTCGTCTCCGAGGGCGTCAACCGCTTCTCGGCCGCGGGCGAGACCGGCGTCCTGCTGATCACCCACTACACGCGGATCCTGCGCTACGTGAAGCCGGACTTCGTCCACGTCTTCGCCGACGGCCGGATCGTCGAGGCGGGCGGGCCCGAGCTGGCCGACAAGCTGGAAGCCGAAGGCTACGAGAAGTACGTCGGCAAGGCGGGAGTCTGATCATGGGCCTTCTGGCGGAGGAGATCAGGAAGGACTTCCCGATCCTTGGCCGCACGGTCAGGAACGGCAACCCCCTCGTCTACCTGGACTCCGGTGCGACCTCGCAGAAGCCGCGCCAGGTTCTGGACGCCGAGCGCGAGTTCTACGAACAGCACAACGCCGCCGTCCACCGGGGGGCGCACCTGCTGGCGGAGGAGGCGACGGATGCGTTCGAGAACGCCCGCGCCACCATCGCCGCCTTCATCGGCGCGCCCGCCGGTGAGGTCGTGTTCACCAAGAACGCGACCGAAGGCATCAACCTGGTGGCCTACGCGCTGAGCAACGCCGCGACCTTCGGGCCGTCGGCGGAGCGCTTCGTGGTCGGCCCCGGCGACGAGATCGTGGTCTCCGAGATGGAGCACCACGCCAACCTGGTGCCGTGGCAGGAGCTGTGCCGCCGCACCGGGGCGAAGCTCCGCTGGTTCGGGCTGACCGACGACGGCCGGCTCGACCTGTCGGACATCGACGACCTCATCACCGAGCGCACGAAGCTGGTGGCGCTCGCCCACCAGTCGAACGTGCTGGGAACGGTCAACCCCGTCAAACTGATCGCCGAGCGGGCGCACGCCTTCGGCGCGCTGGTCCTGCTGGACGGCGCGCAGTCGGTTCCGCACCTGCCCGTCGACGTGAACGACCTCGGCGCGGACTTCCTGGTCTTCTCCGGCCACAAGATGCTGGGCCCGCTGGGCATCGGCGTCCTGTGGGGGAGGCGCGAGCTTCTGGAGTCGATGCCGCCCTTCATCACCGGCGGATCGATGATCGAGATCGTCCGGCTGGAGGAGTCGACCTACGCGGCCCCGCCGCAGCGGTTCGAGGCCGGCGTGCCGATGACGGCCCAGGCCGTCGGGCTCGCCGCCGCCTGCGACTACCTCACCGAGCTGGGCATGGACCGGGTCGTCGAGCACGAGCACCTGCTCGCCGCCTACGCGCTCGAGCAGATCGGCGCGATCCCGGGCGTCCGGATCATCGGCCCCGCGACGGCCGAGGCGCGCGGCGCGACCGTCGCCTTCGTCGTCGACGAGATCCACCCGCACGACGTCGGCCAGGTCCTCGACGATCTCGGCATCGCCGTCAGGACCGGGCACCACTGCGCATGGCCGCTCTGCCGCCGCTACGGAATACCCGCGACCACCCGGGCGTCGTTCTACGTGTACAACACGCTGAGCGATGTGGACGTGCTGGCCGAGGGCGTCCGGAAGGCCCAGCAGTTCTTCAGAACGGCCGGGAAGTAGGAACTCCGATGCTGCTCGAATCCATGTACCAGGAGATCATCCTGGACCACTACCGGAACCCCCAGCACAAGGGGCTCCGCGATCCGTACGAGGCCGAGGTCCACCACGTGAACCCGACCTGCGGTGACGAGATCACCTTGCGCGTCCATCTCGACGGGACCACCGAGGACGCGGTCGTCGCCGATGTCTCCTACGAGGGCCAGGGCTGCTCGATCAGCCAGGCCAGCGCCTCGGTGATGGCCGAACTGATCATCGGGAAGACCGTGAAGGAGGCGCTCGTCCTCAACGACGAGTTCCTCGCGCTGATGCAGTCCCGCGGCGAGCTCGAACCCGACGAGGACGTCCTCGAGGACGCGGTCGCGTTCGCGGGCGTGTCCAAGTACCCCGCCCGCGTCAAGTGCGCCCTCCTAGGCTGGATGGCCTGGAAGGACGCCACCTCCCAGACTCTGGAGAAGTCCGCATGAGCGAAACCGAAGTGACCTCCGATCTGCCTCCCGCGGAGGAGGCCGTCCTGGACGCCCTCACCGGGGGGTCCGAGGAAGAGGAGCAGATCCTCGAGGCCCTGCGCGACGTGGTCGACCCCGAACTGGGCATCAACGTCGTCGACCTCGGCCTGATCTACGGCGTCAACGTCAACGAGACCGACGGCAAGAAGCTGCTGACCGTCGACATGACGCTGACGAGCGCCGCGTGCCCGCTGACCGACGTCATCGAGGACCAGGCGCAGTCCGCCACGGCCGACCTTGTCGACGAACTCAAGATCAACTGGGTCTGGCTGCCGCCGTGGGGCCCGGACAAGATCACCGAAGACGGCCGCGAGCAGCTCCGCGCGCTCGGCTTCAACGTCTGACCGAACGCACGTCTGATCGGCCGAAGCCGAGGAGGCCCGAACCGCCACGGTCCGGGCCTCCTCGCTTTCAGCCGGCGGATCATGTGACCCACCCGACATGCCGAATCTCCGGCTTCGGTTGCCGCACCCCCCTGAGTGACGTAAGCTCGTCTCTTGTGCCCCTGACGGGTGCGGACGCCAGAACGGTCTTCGGATCGAGGCGGCCGACCGGAGGGCGAATCGCCGGAAAATCGAAGGTGTGCTACTGCATTGCCTTTTATGGAATGGCGAAGCGGAAACAAAAGCGAGTTTGACACTCACTGCGAATCTGCTAAATTTGAAACACACCGCGAGGGAAACGCCTGAAAGGGCGGGAACTTCACGGGCTCGTTTCTTGAGAACTCAACAGCGTGCTAAAAGTCAGTGCCAAATTAATGGCCGGGACTTCGGTTCTGGTCATGTACATCCTCGTCTGAGGATTTCTT